>NZ_CVTT01000040.1:0-188673 GCF_900006605.1 Pseudomonas sp. 58 R 3
TGTCCAGTCCTGACATAGGTTTACACCTATTTCAGCCTCAAAACGCCCGATGCACCGCATCGGGCGTTTTGTATTTCAGCGATAGATGTGGCCGCTCACTGTTATAGATATGCACGGATTGATCCACCATTCGCGCGGCTTCAGCCGCATCTTTGGGCCGATGCAAGAGAAACTCGGTTTTCAAAATCCCGTTCACTCGTTCGGCCAAAGCATTTTGGTAGCAGTCGTAACCATCGGTCATAGAACACCGGATACCGTGCTTTACATGCAGCCGCTGATAAAGCTCGGAGCAGTATTGGATGCCTCGATCTGAGTGATGAACAAGGTTTTGCTCTGTTTTTCTGCACTTGAGGGCTTTACTGAATGCCTGAATCACAGACTCCGTGTGCAAGCTTTCGTGAACATGATGCCCCACGATCTTCCGAGAGTAGGCGTCAGTCACCAAGCTCAGATAGGCCACGCCCGTTTGAGTGGGCAAGTAGGTGATATCGGCTACCCAAACTTGTTCTGGCGCCGTAGCAACTACCTGTGATGGCCCTTCTTTGAGCAGGTTGGGGTGCCTGTGAAAGCGATGATGACTGTTTGTCGTTTTGTGATAGGCCCGCTTTCGAGGAACCAACTCTCTGCGATCCCGCAAAATGTCGAAAAGGCAGTCTCGACCAACCTTTACCGGGGCTTCGGGCTCGCTATGCATGAGGTTATGAAGCTTTCGGGTTCCAAGCCTAGGTTGTCTGAGGCGCTTTTCGTGCACGAACCCCATAACCTTCTGAGCCTGGAGGGCTCGAGCATTACATGCTCGAATGCGTTTGTAATATGCCTGGCGGGATATCCCGATGAACTGGCAAGCCCGGCTGATACTCAGGTCTTGGACTTTCCTTTGGGAGAGGGCTTGCCGGATCGCTTTTTTACGACAGAGACACCAAAGTCATTCTTGAGTACATCAACAACGGCTTCGAAAAACTGAGCTTTCTGATTGGCTTGAGCGAGTTGCTCTTCAAGCTCTTTGATTCGCTGTTCGGGCGTCAGCGGCTTGTCGGGCTCATCCATGGAACGGGATCTCTTGGTACGAATGGACGCGCTTTGACTCCAGTTCTGTCGACCATGCCTGCGTAGCCAGTTCAACACCGTAGATTTGCCCTGGATGCCGTAGCGCTCTTGAGCCTCTTTATAACTCAACTCGCCTTTTTCGACCTGATCGACGACTGACAATTTAAAGGTCAGCGAGTAGTCACGCTGACTGCGCCTTTTTCCTGAATTCATTACGCCTTCCTGAGATTGGGTCAGAAGGTGTAAACCTTATTCAGGACGGGACAGCCGCACGAAAAAGGGCGCCCTCAAGGGCGCCCTTTTTTATTGGCGACTCGCAATCAACCCAGCTCGATAATCTCGTAATCATGGGTGATGGCCACACCGGCGGCGCCGAGCATGATCGATGCCGAGCAATACTTCTCGGCCGACAGCTCGATGGCACGCTTGACCTGAGCTTCCTTCAACGCCCGGCCCTTGACCACAAAATGCATGTGGATCCTGGTAAACACCTTGGGGTCTTCAGTGGCGCGCTCGGCTTCCAGGAAGGCTTCGCAGCTTTCGACGGCCTGGCGGGACTTCTTCAAGATGCTGACCACATCGAAATTGCTGCAACCGCCGACACCGAGCAGGAGCATTTCCATCGGGCGTACACCCAGGTTACGGCCACCGGCGTCCGGAGGGCCATCCATAACCACTACATGGCCACTGCCCGACTCACCGAGAAACATGGCCTCGCCCGCCCATTGGATGCGTGCCTTCATCGCCCAGACTCCACTGCTAAAAAAGGGTCGCCAGCTTAGCACAGGGTCTTGAAACCGCAGCGCCCAGCATGAAAACGATCAATGAAAACGTTTGCCCGCTAAATTCCTTAATCGAGGCAGAATGTGTCTGTTAAGCTGGCGCCAATTCAATGGCGTATTGCCATCCTTTTTGCAGCGTGTATCAATGCCATTACCGCTGGATAAAAATAATTCCAACCACACCGTGCAGTCTTTTCGGGATACAACCATGGTTGCTCTTGCTCCCACACCCAAGATCAAGAACCTCGACAAATTGTTGATGCACTGCCAGCGCCGGCGTTACCCGGTTAAGCACAACATCATTTGCGCGGGCGAACGCTCCGAAACACTGTTCTTCATTATCAAGGGTTCGGTCACCATCCTGATCGAAGATGAAGACGGCCGCGAAATGATCATCGCGTACCTCAATACCGGGGATTTCTTCGGTGAGCTGGGGCTGTTTGAACAAGCGGGCAAAGAGCAGGAGCGCAGTGCCTGGGTGCGGGCCAAGGTGGAATGCGAAGTTGCCGAGATCAGCTATGCCAAGTTTCGCGAACTGGCCCAGCATGATCCCGACATCCTCTACGCCTTGAGCGGGCAGATTGCCCAACGCCTGCGCGACACCACGCGCAAAGTGGGTGACCTGGCGTTCTTTGATGTCACCGGCCGCGTGGCCCGCTGCTTGCTGGAACTGTGCAAACAGCCCGACGCCATGACTCACCCGGACGGCATGCAGATCAAGGTCACGCGCCAGGAGATCGGACGCATCGTCGGGTGCTCGCGGGAAATGGTCGGTCGTGTGCTCAAGGACCTGGAAGAACGCAACCTGGTACACGTCAAAGGCAAGACGATGGTGGTGTTCGGTACGCGTTAAGCGGGCAGGAATCCGGCCAGCATCTGACGGTACAACGCGTCCAATCGGGTGATGGCATCCGGTGCGGGAAAGGCTTCGTGTAGCGCGATATGGCTGTCGGCACGCACCCGCTGGTCGAGGCCGCAGGCTCGATTGAAGCGATTGACCGCCGCAATCAATTCCTCACGGTCGTTATCCAGCAACAATGCACCGTGCACCAATCCCACCGGGCGGCCGCCGCTTTGCCGCCAACGCTGGGCAGTACCAACCATCTTTCGGCCGTTAAGGTTGACGTTGTAGCGACCGTCGCAGAAGGCGCCGTCGATTTCGCCAACAGAAGCGTCACCGCCCAACTCAATCAGCAAATCACAGATCGGCTGGCACAAACGCTGATAGCCGGTTTCGATGCGGCCCTGATCGCCCTCGCTACGCGGTGGCGCGTAAACCAGTGCGATATTGACCGTGGCGGCCGACTGCGGCACCGGCTCTCCGCCGGTTTCGCGCAGCAACACCGGCCAACCGGCAGCAGCCGAAACTTGGCTGGCAGCGTCAAAAGCCGGCAAGCGGCTCAAACGGCGCGGCATCACCAAAGCCTGATCATTTGGCTGCCAGAACAGTAGCCCGAATGCCTGTTCACCGGCGCAAACGGCCGCCAGCAAGTCTTGCTCGGCGGCAAGCCCTGCTTCAACTGTCATCGACACCGGCTCAATCATCGAACACCTGTCATCTGAACAAACACCAAACCAGATGTGGGAGCTGGCTTCCACATTTTTACCGTATTTCAAGTCAGTCGAGGGTCGAACCGCTCACCGCCACACCACGCTCCGGGAAGAACAGGCGCTGCAATTCCGCCCCTGGGTTCTCGGCGCGCATAAAGGTCTCACCCACCAGAAATGAAAACACACCGCTGATTTCCATCAGCTCTACGTCGGCGCGGTTGACGATGCCGCTCTCGGTAATCACCAAGCGGTCACGTGGAATACGCGGCAACAGGTCCAGGGTATTTTCCAGGCTGACTTCAAAGGTGTGCAGGTTACGGTTGTTAACCCCCACCAGCGGTGTGTCGAGGGTTTTCAGCGCACGCTCCAGCTCATCACCGTCGTGTACTTCCACCAGTACGTCAAGGCCGACGCTTTTGGCCACGGCCGCCAGTTCGGCCATCTTCACGTCATCCAGCGCGGAGACGATCAGCAGCACGCAATCGGCGCCCAAGGCACGGGCCTCGACGATCTGGTACGGGTCAACCATGAAATCCTTGCGGATCACCGGCAACTTGCACGCCGCGCGGGCTTGTTGCAGGAACAGGTCGGAACCCTGGAAGAAGTCGATATCGGTCAATACGGACAGGCAAGTTGCGCCGCCCTTCTCATAGCTCTTGGCAATGTCTTCAGGAATGAAAACTTCGCGAATCACGCCCTTGCTGGGCGAAGCTTTCTTGATCTCGGCAATGACGGCAGGCTGCTTTTCCTTAGCCTGCTTGATCAGCGCATTGGCAAAGCCGCGCGGCGCGTCGGCAATTTTCGCCTGGGCCTCAAGCTCAGCCAGGCTCACACGGGCGCGGCGCTCGGCGACTTCTTCAGCCTTGCGCGCGAGGATTTTTTCCAGAACGGTCGGGACACTCATCCTTCATTCTCCATTTTGAACACAGCAGTAAAGGCTCCCAGCTCTTCGAGCTTTTCGCGAGCCAGACCGGTGTGCAGCGCATCGTGGGCCAAAGCGACACCTTCCTTAAGGCTATAGGCATGGTCCGCCGCGTAAAGTGCCGCGCCAGCATTCAGAACAATCATTTCTGCGGCTTTTTGACCGTTTTCCGTCTTGCGGCGCCCCAAGGCATCACGGATCAACTCCAGCGAGGCCGCCGGGCTTTCCACCGCCAAGCCATGCAAGCTTTGGCTTTTCATGCCGAGGTCTTCGGGCTCGACCCAATATTCGGTGACCTGGTCATTCTTCAGCTCCGCCACGAAGGTCGGCGCTGCCAGGCTGAATTCGTCCAGGCCATCTTTGGAATGCACCACCAGCACGTGCTTGCTGCCCAGACGCTGCAGCACTTCAGCCAACGGCCGGCACAGCGCCTGGCTGAACACACCAACCACCTGATGTTTCACCCCAGCCGGATTCGTAAGCGGGCCGAGCATGTTGAACAGGGTGCGCAGGCCAAGATCCTTACGCGGGCCGGCGGCGTGTTTCATGGCGCCATGGTGGGACTGGGCAAACATGAAGCCAATGCCCACGCTGTCGATGCACCGCGCCACTTGCACCGGCGTCAGGTTCAGATAAATCCCGGCCGCCTCCAGCAAGTCGGCGCTGCCGCTTTTACCCGACACCGCGCGGTTACCGTGTTTGGCCACCGTGCAACCGGCTGCCGCCACCACAAAGGAGGAAGCCGTCGACACGTTGAAAATATTCGCACCGTCGCCACCGGTACCGACCACATCGACCACGCCGTCGAGGGTCTTGAGCTCAACCTTGTCGGCCAGCTCACGCATCACCGACACCGCGCCGACGATTTCGTCGATGCTCTCGCTCTTCATACGCATCGCCATCATGAACGCGCCGATCTGTGCGTCAGTGCATTGGCCGGTCATGATCTCGCGCATCACATCGCTCATTTCAGCGGTGCTCAGGTCCAGATGGCCGACGATACGGCCCAGGGCAGTCTTGATATCCATGGAAAGTCCTTAGCGCGTGCCGCCGCTCTGCTTGAGAAAGTTAGCGAACAGCTCGTAGCCCTGCTCGGTCAGGATTGATTCGGGGTGAAATTGCACCCCTTCGATATTCAGTGTTTTGTGGCGCAGGCCCATGATCTCGTCGACCGAGCCGTCTTCCAGCTGGGTCCAGGCGGTCAGTTCCAGGCACTCGGGCAGGGTTTCACGCTTGACCACCAACGAGTGGTAGCGGGTGACCGTCACCGGCAGGTTAAGGCCATGGAAAACGCCGAGGTCTTTATGGAACACCGGGCTGGTCTTGCCGTGCATCACCTGGCGTGCACGCACCACGTCGCCCCCAAACGCCTGGCCGATGGACTGGTGACCCAGGCACACGCCCAGGATCGGCAATTTACCGGCGAAATACTGGATGGCTTCCAGCGAGATGCCCGCTTCAGTCGGCGTGCAGGGGCCAGGCGAAACCACGATGCGCTCCGGGTTCAGAGCGGCGATTTCGGCGACCGTCAGCTCGTCGTTGCGCACCACCTTGACCTCGGCACCCAGCTCGCCCAGGTACTGCACAACGTTGTAGGTAAAGGAATCGTAGTTATCAATCATCAGCAACATGTGGGTTCAAACCTCTTGAATTCACTGATTTCGAATGACCGCCTTCCAAGAGCGTGTCCCGCTGCCAGACGCACGTTCCGGTTGCCAGGGTGAGCCGGCAAGGGGCGTCAAACAAAGGGTGAAGAAGGCAAATCGGTACAGGTCCGGCCGGGCCGGCAGAGAAAAATGTCAGGCGCGCCAACGCCAACGGGCGTGTGCCTTGACTACTCGCATCAAGAGTTTGCTGATGATCAACACGGGGAGGGTCTCATTCATACGTTCAGGCACAGTAACGTAGCCTCGCCAGCGGTGCAATATGGCGCAGCGATTCCGGGGGTCACCACCGAGTATTTGTAAGAAAAAACTGTTTTCTTCGAAGAAAACCCTCACTACATTGCTAGTGTTTCGCTTCCGACACAAAAACAACTAAATGGAATTTCGCATGCTCAGACCACCGTTTTTTGCGCCCATTGCCGGCTGCCTCCTGTCACTGGCCTGCGCGCAGGCGTTTGCAGCACCTTCACCTTACTCAACCATGGTCGTGTTCGGCGACAGCCTGGCCGACGCCGGCCAGTTCCCCGATGGCTCGGCCGGCGCCACCTTGCGCTTTACCAACCGCACCGGTCCGACATTCCAGGGCGATTACGGCCTGGTGTCATCCACGCTGTTGGGGGCCAGGCTGGGCGTGGCACCCAACGACCTGAATGCCTCCACCTCGCCGGTACGCGCCGCCCAAGGTTTGCCCGATGGCAATAACTGGGCGGTCGGCGGCTACCGTACCGACAATATCCTGGACTCCATCACTTCGGTCTCCAAGGCGGCGATCCCGCCCGGCAACGCCGGGGGTGGCACCGTACTGCGCAGCCGTCAGGGTTATCTGCCGGCAAACGGCGGGCGGGCCGACCCGAACGCGTTGTATTTTCTGTCTGGCGGCGGCAATGACTTCCTGCAAGGGCGCGTCCTCAGCCCAGGCCAGGCCGTGGCCGCCGGCGGGCGCCTGGCGGACAGCGCCCAGGCCCTGCAACAGGCCGGCGCACGCTACATCATGGTGTGGATGCTGCCCGACCTGGGCCTGACGCCCGCCATCAACGGCACGCCCGCGCAAGGCGCCAGCTCGGCCCTGAGCAGCATTTTCAACCAGGCACTGGTGCAGCGCCTGTCGCAAATCGACGCCCAGGTCATCCCGCTGAACATCCCGTTACTGCTCAATGAATCCTTCGCCAACCCTGGGCGCTTTGGCCTGGCCACCGGGCAAAACCTCACCGGCACCTGCTTCAGCGGCAACGGCTGCACCGCCAACCCGGTTTATGGCATTGGCGGCGCCACCCCGGACCCGACCAAGCTGATCTATAACGACTCGGTTCACCCCACCATCGCCGGGCAACAATTGATCGCCGACTACGCCTACTCGCTGCTCGCCGCGCCGTGGGAAGTGACCTTACTGCCGGAGATGGCCCAAGGCACCTTGCGCGCCCATCAGGATGAGCTGCGCAACCAGTGGCAAGCCGACAATCGCAACTGGCAGGCCGTCGGCCAATGGCGCGCGATTGTCGCCGGTGGAGGTCAGCATTTGGACTTTGATGATCAACGCAGTTCGGCCAGCGGCGACGGCAGCGGCTACAACGTGAACCTCGGCGGCAGCTATCGCCTCGACGAAAACTGGCGCGTCGGCGTGGCCGCCGGCTTGTATCGCCAGACACTCGAAGTCGGCGCCCGCGACTCGGACTACACGCTCAACAGCTACATGGGCACCGCTTTCGCCCAATATCAGCAAAACCACTGGTGGGCCGATGCGGCGTTGACCGGCGGCAAGCTGGACTTCGACAGCCTCAAGCGCAAGTTCGCCCTGGGCGTCAGCGAAGGCTCCGAAAAAGGCGACACCGACGGCTGGCTCTGGGCCTTGAGCGGCCGCCTGGGCTATGACATTGCCGGCGCCGGCAGCGATTGGCATTTGTCACCGTTCATCAGCGCCGACTATTCGCGGGTCGAAGTCGATGGCTATTCGGAAAAGGACAACCGCTCCACCGCGCTGACCTTCGATGACCAGCAACGCGACTCCAAACGCCTGGGCGTCGGCCTGCAGGGCAGCTACCGGATTACGCCGCAAACCCAAGTGTTTGGCGAAGTGGCCCACGAGCATGAGTTCGAAAACGACACCCAGAAGGTAAAGATGTCGCTCAACAGCGTGCCAGGCATCGACTTCAAGCTGGACGGCTATACGCCGCGCAGCAATTCGGACCGATTGAGTCTGGGCGTCAGCCACAAGCTGACTCAGGAGCTGGCGCTACGGGCGGCGTATAACGTGAGGAAGGATGACAGCTTTACCCAGCAAGGGGTCAATGTGGGGGTGAGTCTGGATTTCTAAGCGGATCTGAAACGCCCCACAAAACAACTGTGGGAGCGGGCTTGCTCGTGAATGCGGTCTATCAGTTACACATTCAGTGACTGACACTCCGCATTCGCGAGCAAGCCCGCTCCCACATTTTGATTTACATCTAATCTCAAGCTTGCGGCGTTTGCTCGGCCAACGCCACGGCCCGGAACATCGCGCGGCGTTTGTTCAGGGTTTCTTCCCATTCCAGGGCCGGCACCGAGTCGGCCACAATCCCGCCTCCCGCCTGCACATGCAGCTCGCCGTCCTTGATCACGGCGGTGCGGATCGCGATCGCGGTGTCCATATTGCCGTTCCAGGCGAAATACCCCACGGCGCCGCCATACACACCGCGTTTAACCGGCTCCAGTTCGTCGATGATCTCCATCGCGCGAATCTTCGGCGCGCCCGACAAGGTGCCCGCCGGCAGAATCGCCCGCAGTGCGTCCATCGCGGTTAACCCGGCTTTCAGCTCGCCGGTGACGTTGGACACAATGTGCATCACGTTGGAATATCGCTCGATGACCATCTTCTCGGTGAGCTTCACCGAACCGATTTCCGACACCCGCCCAGTGTCGTTGCGGCCCAGGTCGATCAGCATCAAGTGTTCGGCAATTTCCTTGTCGTCGCTCAGCAGGTCTTCTTCCAGCGCCAGGTCGGCTTCTTCGGTTGCGCCACGCGGGCGCGTGCCGGCGATCGGGCGCACGGTGATCAGGTTGTCTTCGACCCGCACCAGCACTTCCGGCGAACTGCCCACCACGTGGAAGTCGCCGAAGTTGAAGAAGTACATGTACGGCGTCGGGTTGAAGCACCGCAGCGCGCGGTACAGATCGATCGGCGCGGCCTTGAAGTCGATGGACATGCGTTGCGACGGCACCACCTGCATGCAGTCACCGGCAAGGATGTACTCCTTGATGGTGTCGACTGCGCGCTCGTAGTCATCCTGGGTAAAGCTTGAACGAAAGATCGGGTCGGCAGCTGGCGGACGGCTGAGGTCCAGGCCACGACGTGGGTTGATCGGCTGACGCAGTTTTTCCAGCAATGCCTCAAGGCTGGCCTGGCCTTGCTCGAAGGCATCCGCCTGGGCCGGGTCGGCGAGAACTATCGCGTGCATCTTGCCGGCGAGGTTGTCGAACACCACCACCGCGTCGGAGACCATCAGCAGAATGTCCGGCACGCCCAGCGGGTCCGGGTTCGGGCATTTGCCCAGGCGTTTTTCCACGTAGCGCACGCAGTCGTAGCCGAAATACCCCACCAGGCCACCGTTAAAACGCGGCAGGCCGGGAATGGTCGGCACGTTGTAGCGCGCCTTGAAGGTTTCGACGAACGCCAGCGGGTCTTCCACGTCATGGCTTTCGATCTCGACGCCATCATGGGTAATGCTCACATGATGGTCATGCACACGCAGCACGGTGCGGCACGGCAAGCCAATGATCGAGTAACGGCCCCACTTTTCGCCGCCCTGCACCGATTCGAGCAGGTAGGAATTGGGCCTGTCGGCCAGTTTGAGGTAGATCGACAGTGGCGTATCGAAGTCGGCCAGGGTTTCGCAGGCCAAGGGGATACGGTTATAGCCGGCAGCGGCCAAACGCAGGAATTCTTCGCGGATCATGAGGTGCCTCGTGGCTTGAGGGTCAAACGGTCAGGTGTGCAAACGTGCCGCAGCGCGGCCAGGATCAGTCAGGCGCGCCAACGCCAGCGGGCCAGGGCCTTGATGACTTTCATCCAGAGTTTGCGAGTGACCACCACGATGGAATTTCCAGAAGGGGTTGATTCGATGTCGGGCAACGTTATCTCAGCGCCCGCTCCCAAGCAACCGGGGATTAGCAGTCGCAGATCATCAATCACCAGCGCCGGCGATTCCTCGGCGATCGGTCGGCCGTGATTGTAGCCGTAGCTCAGCGCCACACACTGCACGCCAGCAGCTTTGGCGGCCAGCACATCACTGCGCGAATCGCCGACAAACAACGATTGCGAGGCCGGAATATTGGCCATTTTCATCACAAAGAACAGCGCCGCCGGGTCAGGCTTTTTCTGCGGCAAGGTGTCGCCGCCGATGATCCAGCGGAAATACCGGCCGATTTTCATCTGGTCCAACAGCGGCGCGACAAAACGCTCCGGCTTGTTGGTGATCAGTGCCATCTCCACGCCTTGCTTGTGCAGCCACTTGAGCGTGTCACGCACGCCGGGGTAAACCACGGTCAGTTCATGACTGCTTTCATAGGCAACATTGAACAGTTCCAGGGCGTGCTCGGCCTCGACCTCATCCACACCTTGGGCATCGATGTGGTTGGCCAGGGCCCGGCGCACCAGCATCTGCGCGCCATTGCCGACCCACTCACGCACCGACTCGATGCCCGCAGGCTTGCGCCCCAGCTTGAGCAGCATCTCGTCCACCGCCGCCGCCAGGTCTGGCACCGAATCGATCAACGTACCGTCCAGATCGAACATCACCAGCCGTGGCAGTTTGCCGGGGAACAGCTGCTCAAAACCGCTCATGGACGCGCCAGCGCCAGTTCGGCCCGCATCTTGTCGATGACTTCCTGGTAGTTGGGAGCGTTGAAGATCGCCGAGCCGGCCACAAAGGTGTCAGCGCCGGCGGCGGCGATTTCGCGGATATTGTTGACGTTGACCCCACCGTCGATTTCCAGGCGGATATCACGGCCCGACGCATCGATCAGCGCACGGGCTTCGCGCAGCTTGTTCAGCGTACCGGGAATGAACTTCTGCCCGCCGAAGCCTGGGTTGACGCTCATCAGCAAGACCATGTCGACCTTGTCCATCACGTACTCCAGCACGCTCAACGGCGTGGCCGGGTTGAACACCAGGCCGGCCTTGCAACCGCCTTCGCGGATCAGCTGCAGGGTGCGGTCGACGTGCAGCGTGGCTTCCGGGTGGAAGGTGATGTAGGTGGCGCCGGCCTCGATGAAGTCACCGACGATGCGATCCACCGGGCTGACCATCAGGTGCGCATCGATCGGCGCAGTGATGCCGTACTTGCGCAGCGCCGCGCAGACCATCGGGCCGATGGTCAGGTTGGGCACATAGTGGTTGTCCATGACATCGAAGTGCACGAAGTCGGCACCGGCGGCCAATACCTTGTCCACTTCCTCACCCAGGCGGGCGAAGTCGGCGGAGAGAATCGATGGAGCGATAACGAAGGGCTGCATGACGCACCTTTTTGAGCTAAATCACGATGGCGCGCATTGTATACCTCATGCTTTACCCAGCACACCGTGACCTAACTCAATGGTCAGTAAGCCGCCCGGTAGATTTTCTCGATATCCGCCGCGCTGAGCTTGCGCGGGTTGTTGCGCATCAGGCGCTCGATACCCGCCGCTTCCGTCGCCATGGCGGGGATCGCGTCTTCCGGCACACCAAAGCTGCGCAGCCCTGCCGGGATTTCCACGGCGGCACACAGCCGCGTCATCGCCTCGACCGCCTGGTCGGCGGCGTCGCTGAGGCTGAGCCCGGCGGTATTCACGCCCATGGCTTGGGCAATGTCCTGCATGCGCTCCACGCAGGCCAGTTTGTTCCAGTGCATCACGTAAGGCAGCAAGAGCGCATTGCTCACGCCGTGAGCAATATTGAATCGCCCGCCCAGCGGGTACGCCAAGGCATGCACTGCGCCGACGCCGGCATTGCCGAAGGCCATGCCGGCCATCAGGCTGGCGGTGGCCATATCATCGCGCGCCTGCAGGTTGGCCGGGTTGGCGTAGGCCTTGGGCAGCGCATTGGCAATCAGCTTGATCGCGCCGATGGCCAGCGCGTCGGTGATCGGCGAGGCATTCAGCGACAGGTAGGACTCGATGGCATGCACCAGCGCATCCACGCCACTGGCGGCGGTGACACTGCGCGGGCAGGTCAGGGTCATTTGCGGGCTGATCAGCGCAACATCCGGCAATAAGTAATCGCTGACGATGCCTTTTTTCAGTTGTGCGGCCTTGTCGGAGAGAATCGCCACATTGGTCACCTCCGAACCGGTGCCGGCCGTGGTCGGGATCGCTATCAGCGGCGGGCCTTTGCGCGGCACCTGGTCGACGCCGAACAAGTCCGCCAGCGCGCCGTGGTAACCGGCATAGGCCGCAACACTCTTGGCAATGTCGATGGCACTGCCGCCGCCCACGCCGATCAGGCCGTCATGCCCGCCCTCGCGGTACACGCGCATGCAGTCCTCGACGATGGCGATTTCCGGGTCGGGCAGCACGCGATCGAAAATCTCATAAGTGCGCTCACCCAGGTGTGCAAGCGCCAGCGCCACGGTGCCGGACTTGACCAGCGCGGCATCGGTGACGATCAGCGGGTTATCCACATCCAGGCGCGTGAGCTCGGCGGCCAGTTGTTCGATCGCGCCAGCGCCGGTCAGCAGTTTGTGGGCGATCTTGAATGAGGAAGTACTCATGTGCGCGGCCTCTTATTAATGATGGGCTGGCACAAGAATAGCCGGGTATTTCAGGTTGCCCAGCATTCACGCACTGAATGGGCACAGATCCAGTGTGGGAGCGGGCTTGCTCGCTCCCACAGGTTTGATCTCCACTTGGCTTTAGACTTGCGCGGTGCGCAGTTTCTCGCTGCGGCCTCGCAGCCACTCAAGGGTCAGTAACAGCAGCACCGAGAACGCAATCAGCAAGGTTGCCGCTGCAGCAATCGTCGGGCTTAAATTTTCGCGGATGCCGCTGAACATCTGGCGCGGCAAAGTCGCTTGCTCGGGGCCGGCGAGAAACAGCGTCACGACCACTTCATCGAAAGACGTCGAGAAGGCAAACAGCGCCCCGGAGATCACCCCCGGCGCGATCAACGGCAAGGTGACACGGCGAAACGCGGTCAACGGCGAGGCGCCCAGGCTGGCCGCCGCCCGCACCAGGTTGTGGTTGAAGCCCTGCAATGTTGCCGACACGGTGATGATCACAAACGGCACACCCAGCACGGCATGCACCACAATCAGCGAGAGGAAGCTGTTGCCCAACCCTAGTGGCGCAAAGAACAGATAGCTGGCCACGCCAATGATCACCACAGGCACCACCATCGGCGAAATCACCAGGGCCATGACCAACGCCTTGCCGGGGAAGTTGCCGCGCGTCAGGCCAATCGCCGCCAGCGTCCCGAACACCATCGCCAGCACCGTGGCCGCCGGGGCCACAATGATGCTGTTCTTCAATGCACGCATCCACTCGGCGGAGGCGAAGAAGTCTTGATACCAGTGCAACGAGAAGCCTTGCAGCGGGTACACCAGAAAACTGCCGCTGTTGAACGACAGCGGGATAATCACCAGCACCGGCAAGATCAGGAACAGCAGGATCAAGCCACACAGGATCCGCAAGCTGTAGAACCACACGCGCTCCACGGGTGACATATAAGGGCTCAGCATCGCCAACTCTCCTCAGCTCAGGCGCAGGCGACTGGCGCCGACCAGACGGTTGTAGATCAGGTACAGCACGACGGTCGCCAGCAGCAGCAAGCCGCCCAACGCCGTGGCCATCCCCCAATTGATGCTGGTGTTGGTGTAGAACGCGACGAAGTAGCTGACCATCTGGTCGTTCGGGCTGCCGAGCAGCGCCGGGGTGATGTAGTAACCAATCGCCAGGATAAACACCAGCAGGCAACCGGCGCCGACGCCGGCGTAGGTCTGCGGGAAGTACACGCGCCAAAAACTGGCAAACGGGTGGCACCCCAGGGAAATCGCCGCGCGCATATACGTGGGCGAGATGCCTTTCATCACGCTGTAGATCGGCAAAATCATGAACGGCAACAGAATGTGCACCATCGAGATGTAAACGCCGGTGCGGTTAAACACCAGCTCCATGGGTTTATCGATCAGGCCCATGCCCATCAATGCGCTGTTGATCAGCCCACCGGACTGCAGCAATACAATCCATGCCGCCACCCTTACCAGGATTGAGGTCCAGAACGGCAGCAATACCAGAATCATCAACAGGTTACTTTTGCGTGCCGGCAGGTTGGCCAGCAAGTAGGCCAACGGATAGGCCAGCAGCAGGCAGATGAAGGTAATCACCAAGCCCATCCAGAACGTGCGGGCAAAGATGTCCAGGTAGATGGCCTGGTCGGGTGTGGCCGGGGCCACTTCGCCAAGGTCATTGATACGGTGATCGACGGCCGCCAGCAGGTAGTACGGCGTGAGGCTGCTGGTATTACGCCGGATCGCCTGCCAGTACGCCGGGTCGCCCCAGCGTTCATCGAGGCTTTCCAGCGCGTCCTTATAAGAGCCGGGCGCTTCGGCAAACGGCAGCGCCCGCGCGGTTTTGGTCAACAGGCTGCGGTAGCCGGCCAGCTCCATGTTCAAGCGTTTGGACAAGTCGCCCAGGGTCTGGTTTTTACGTGCTTCACCCAGGTCTTCGCTGAGCGCCTGATACACCGGTTCACCCGGCAGGCCGCGACCGTCCCAGGCCTTGACCGCCACCACGGTACGCGGCAAACCGCCCACCACTTCCGGGTTGCCGACGCTTTTGTAGAGCAGCGCAACAATCGGCACCAGAAACACCAGCAGCAAAAACAGCACCAGCGGCGCAATCAAGGCCTGGGCCTTCCAGCGATTGAGCCGCTCGGCACGCGCCAGGCGCTGCTTGAGGGTGGGGCTGGGAATGGCGATAACCATGGCAAACTCCGGAACTTAAAAATGAATGCGCTCTGCCCAACACAACAGGTCCCAAATGGGAGCGGGGTTGTGTGGCAGCGGGCTTGCTCGCGAATGCGGTGTGACAGTCAGCACATGAAGAGACTGATCCACCGTATTCGCGAGCAAGCCCGCTCCCACACTTACCGGTTCGCACAAGGATTTAGCGGTGTGGCTGGTTACTTGGCCGCCCAGGAATTGAAGCGCTGCTCGAGCTGCTCGCCGTTATCCGCCCAGAAGCTCACATCGATTTGCACCTGGTTGGCGATGTTCTCCGGCGTGGTCGGCATGTCTTTCAGCACATCCTTGGCCAACAACGGTACGGCCTGGGTATTGGCCGGGCCGTAGGCGATGTTTTCCGAGTAGATCTTCTGCTGTTGCGGCTGCACCGAGAAAGCGATGAACTTCTTCGCTGCTTCGGCGCGATCCTTGGCCAGGCCTTTAGGGATGGCCCAGGCGTCAAAGTCGTAGATGCCGCCGTTCCACACCACTTTCAGGTTGCTTTCTTTTTGCACGGCAGCAATGCGGCCGTTGTAGGCCGAACTCATGACCACATCACCCGAGGCCAGGTACTGCGGCGGTTGTGCGCCGGCTTCCCACCACTGGATCGACGGTTTGAGTTCGTCGAGTTTCTTGAACGCGCGATCCTGGCCGTCTTTGCCAGCCAGCACTTTGTACACGTCTTTGGGGGCCACGCCGTCCGCCATCAAAGCGAATTCCAGGGTGTACTTGGCGCCTTTGCGCAAGCCGCGCTTGCCTGGGAATTTCTTGGTATCCCAGAAATCCGCCCAACTGGTCGGTGCAGTGGTCAGCTTGTCGGCGTTGTACGCAAGCACAGTGGACCACACAAAGAAGCCCACACCGCAGGGCTGAATCGCGCCTTTGACATAATCGGCGCTGTTGCCGAACAGTTTCGGGTCGAGCGGTTCGAACATGTCTTCGTCACAGCCACGGGACAGTTCCGGCGACTCCACTTCCACCAAGTCCCACGACACGCTCTTGGTATCGACCATGGCTTTGACCTTGGCCATTTCGCCGTTGTACTCACCGGCAACGATCTTGCCATTGCCCGCGCTTTCCCACGGTGCGTAAAAGGCTTTGACCTGAGCCGCCTTGTTCGCGCCGCCGAAGGATACGACCGTCAGGTCCGGGCCTGCCATGACCTGTGTCGCGCCCATCAAGCCGATGGCCAGGGCGGAATATTTAAGGGATCTCAACATTGTTGTTCTCTCCACGTGCAGGGTTGGTGAAGCCATGGGGCGATTAATTCGCCTCTAGAAGTGGGTCGAGTGCGCGAACGTGCTCGACTTGCCAGCCAATCGGTACCACGTCGCCGACCGCAAGCGCTGTGTCCAGCTCAGCGATCGGTTGTTTCACAAAAAAATCGGCCTTGCCGCAGACTTCCAGGCGCACACGCACGTGGTCGCCCAGGTAGATAAATTCCGCCACCCGCCCAGAGAAGCGGTTGACGCAGGATTCACTGGAGCCATTGAGGCTGACGCGCTCCGGGCGTACTGACAGGGTCACCGGGCCGCCGAGCTGGCCGACATTCACTGCCAGTGCCTCAACCTTTTCACCGCGCGCCAACTCCACCACACAGCGCTCGCCGGTGTGGCTGTGCAGGCGGCCATTGAGTCGGTTGTTCTCGCCGATGAAGTTGGCAACGAAGGTGTTTTTTGGCTCTTCGTACAGGGTGCGCGGCGCGGCGATCTGCTGGATCTCGCCCTGATGGAATACCGCCACGCGGTCGGACATGGTCAAGGCTTCGCCCTGGTCGTGGGTCACGTACACCACGGTCACGCCGAGACGCTGGTGCAGGTGCTTGATCTCCATCTGCATGTGTTCGCGCAGTTGTTTATCGAGAGCGCCGAGGGGCTCGTCCATCAACACCAGTTGCGGTTCGAACACCAGCGCCCGGGCCAAGGCCACGCGCTGTTGCTGGCCGCCGGAGAGTTGCGCCGGGTAACGCTGGGCGAAGGCATCCAGCTGGACCATGCTCAGCACGCGTTTGACCCGCTCGCTGATATCGGTCTTGCTCAAGCCGCGCACCGACAAGGGGAATGCCAGGTTCTCTGCCACCGTCATGTGCGGGAACAGCGCGTAGTTCTGGAACACCATGCCGATGTCGCGCTTGTGCGGCGGCACATTGTTGATAGCGCGTCCGGCGAGCAAAATTTCCCCGGCGGTCGGCGTCTCGAAACCGGCGAGCATCATCAGGCTGGTGGTCTTGCCCGAACCGGACGGCCCGAGCAGGGTGAGGAACTCGCCCTTGCGAATCTCCAGGTTGAGGTCTTTGACGATCAGGTTCTCGCCGTCGTAGCTCTTCTGCACGCCACGAAAGCTGACCAGCACATCATTTGAATCCACCTCGCTCATACCCGCACCTTTTGTTTTGGACTGCTGTGGCACAAAGCGTAGTCCAGGCGCGAGCCCCCGGAAATCGGGAGCCAGGAGAGAATCACATCAGCAGGATGGAAGGTTGGGGGTAGGGATTGCCCTACACCGATGGCGGGCAGAGAACAGTGCGGCGGCAATCGTCAGCGTCTGCCGGCAAAGCCTATGTCGTAAACAGATACGCGCACCTGGAGGAGCCCGGCTTGATCGTTCCCTCGCTCCGCGTGGGAATGCAGCCCAGGACGCTCTACGTCCTAAAGCGTGACGCAGAGCGTCACAAGAGGCGTTACCACGCGGAGCGTGGGAACGATCGAGGGGGTTACAAGAGTTTGTGTTCCATGGCGTACTTCACCAATTCAGCCAGTGACGTGATATTGAGCTTTTGCATCAACCGCGCCTTGTGAGTGCTGATGGTCTTGCTGCTCAGCGCCAGTTGCTGGGCGATGTCATTGACGTTGGCGCCCTGGGCCAGGCGCTCGAACACCGAGAACTCGCGCTCCGACAGTAATGAATGCAACGGCCGCGTATCGGTGAGGCCGACCTCAAAGACCATGCGGTCCGCCAGGTCCGGGTCGATGTAACGCCCGCCCGCCGCCACCTTGCGAATCGCCGTCAGTAACAGCGCCGGGTCACTGTCCTTGGTGGCATACCCCGCCGCCCCGACTTTCAGGGCGCGGGCAGCCATTTGCGCTTCATCGTGCATCGACAGCACCAGAATCGCGGGCGGGTTACTCAATGCACGGATGCGCGCAATCGCTTCCAGGCCATTCACGCCCGGCATCGAGATATCCAGCAACACCACCTCGCAGGCGATATGGCGCAAGGTCTCCAGCAACTGCTCGCCATTGCTGGCCTCGCCGACCACCTGCAGGTCTTTGGCCAGGCCAATCAATTGCTTGATGCCTTCACGAACAATGGTGTGGTCTTCGGCTACCAATACGCGAATCACAGGGGCTTGCTCCTATCGTTATGCATCCAACGGCACCGTGACACTCAACGTGGTGCCCTCCCCCAGCTCGCTGTGCAGGCTCAATTGCCCGCCCATCATCAGCACCCGCTCACGCATGCCGACTACGCCAAAGGACACCGGGCGGCCTGGGTTCTCGACGAAACCGACGCCGTCATCACTGATGGTCAGCCGCAAGTCGGCGCTTTCCACCGTCAGGGTCAGTTCGACAGTATGCGCCTGGGCATGACGCATCACATTGGTCAGCGCCTCCTGCAGGATACGGAACAGGCCAATAGCCTTGGCATCGCTGAGGGCCGGCAGGTTATCCGGGACTTGTACCAGGCAGGGAATGTGCGTGCGCGCTTCGAAGCGGCGGGCTTGCCATTCAATCGCCGAGGCGATGCCGGCGTCGAGAATCGGTGGGCGTAGCGCGGTCGCCACATCCCGGACAAGCTGGAACAACTGGGCGATCAGGCGTTTCATGCTGTTCAGGCGCTCGGTCAAGCCCGGGTCCAATTGCGCATAGGCCAGTTCGCACATCGACGTCTCCAGCTTGAGCACCGTGAGCATCTGACCCAACTCGTCATGCACTTCACGGGCGATACGCGCCTTTTCCTCTTCGCGCACGGTTTCCAGGTGGGCAGACAGCTCGCGCAACTGTGTTTCGCTTTGCTGCAAGGCGGCCACGTAACGACGGCGCTCGGTGACGTCGTTGAGATAAACCACCAGGTATTCGCCCTCGGCAAAGCGCAGGAAGCTCAACGACACATCCGCCGGCAGGATGCTGCCGTCAGCGCGCACGCAATCGGCGGCGAAGGTCTGCGGGCCCTCTTCGCTGGCACGCGCACGCTTCCACACGTCAAGCCAGCGGTCCATATTCAAGGTCGGGTCAAAATCGATCAGCGGTCGCTCGATCAGCGCGCCGGCGGCGTAGCCCAGCATGGTCTCGGCGGCGCGGTTGGCGTAACGCACGTGGCTGTCCCAATTGACCCAAAGAATGCCGACCGTACTTTGATCGATGGAGAACTGCGTCAGCTGCAACGCTTCGGCACCGGCCGCACGCGCGGCGCTTTCTTCCCGGGCGGCCAGTAAGCTGTGTTCCAGCACTCGCTGGTGACGGCGCTGCCAAACCACCACGGCGAGGCTGGCGAGCAGGAACATCGTCAAGAGCAGGCTGAGGTTTTGCCACAGGCCCGGCGACTCCGTCAGCCGTGGGTATTGGGGTTGCAGCCAGCGGCTATGCAATTGGTCGAGGTCGCGGGCGGGTATCGCGCGCAAGGCACTTTGCATGATGCTCGCCAGTTCCGGCCACTCACGGCGCGTGGCCACACGCAGCAATTGCGGCAGGCCGATATCGCCGACCACCGCCAGCCCGGCAAACTCCGCCTCGCCGGACAATCGGCTCAATTGCGCCTCATCCACCACGGCATAACGCGCCTGCTGGCTCACCAACAATTGCAGGGCCTGGCGCTCCAGGGGCACGCCTTGCAGGTTGAGGTTGGGGTAATTGCTGCGCAGGTAATCGGCGACAGCGCTGGGCATGCGCACGGCGACGCGGGACAGCTCGTCAAGCTTTTCCAGCTCCACCGCGCCGCCGCCCTCGCGAATGCCGACGATATGCTGAGGCACGCGCATATAAGGGTCGCTGAATAACCACAGACGCAAGCCGGCCGGGGTTTGCTGCAGGCCCGGGGCGATATCCACCTCGCCATCGCGCACGGCAGCTTCCAGTTGCTCCTGGCTGGGGAAATTGCGCCAGGTCAGGTCGATATTCAGTGCTTTGGCCAGCCATTGCATCAATTCGACATTCGCCCCGGACAAGCGCTGCAGGCGCCGGTCGTATTGGGCGTACGGTGCTTGCAATACCACGCCCACGCGCAACTGTGGGTGCTGCGCCAGCCACTCACGCTGCTGAGCATCGAGCTGCGCCTGCGGCGCGACAGGCGCAGGCGCGGCATTCGCCATCAAGGCAAAGCACACACAGCCGATAACCAGCAGACAGCGAAAACCCATGATCCACGTCTCACATCACTGACAAACACTGACCAACCCATTAGGCTGCTGGAATCACTTCCGGCCGGGAATTAACGATGCCCTTTACCCACCGTTCGGCACTGCCAGCATTGTGCCTATCGCTGCTATTTACCAGCGCCTTTTCTGTTCAAGCCGCCGACACGCCTGCGCCCACCGCCGAAAAACCGGCTGAACGCCAACCGCTGCCCGAGCGCAGCCAGGAAGAAGCCAGCGCCCTGGAGCGTCAACTGCCGGCACAGGAACAGCAACAATTGCAGGCCGGCAGCGATTCATTCCTGGCCCTGTGGAAACCGGCCAACAGCGCCGAGCCTGAAGGTGTGGTGATTATTGTGCCGGGCGCCGGAGAAAGCGCCGATTGGCCACAAGCAATCGCGCCGCTGCGCCGCAAGTTACCCGATGCCGACTGGGGCACCCTGAGCCTGTCGTTGCCGGATGTGAACCTCGACACCTTGCCGCCTCGGGTCATGGAGTCGCCCAAAACAGCGGTCGACACCAGCAGCAAAGACGGCAGCACGGCCGCCAAACCGATCGAACAAGCCGCCAGCGCCGAAGCCGAAGGCACTGACCCGGCGGTGGTGCCGGGGGCTGATGAACAGGACAAGACCGACGCCAAGCGCATCTTTGATCGCATCGACGCCGCCGTTGCCTTTGCCCAAACCCAAAGCGCGCGCAGCGTGGTGCTGCTCGGCCACGGCACCGGCGCCTGGTGGGCCGCGCGCTACCTGAGCGAGAAACAGCCGTCCCAAGTGCAGAAGTTGGTGATGGTGGCCGGCAAGACGCCGGCGGCCAGGCAGCCGGACCTGCAAAAACTGGCGCCGGCGCTGAAAGTGCCGACGGCGGATGTGTATTACCAGGACGGCGCCCAAGAGCGCAAAAACGCCCGGGAACGTATGCAGGCCGCCAAGCGGGGGAAGAATGATGGCTATAAACAGGTGTCGCTCAAGACTCTGCCGGGCAACAGTGCAGCTGAGCAAGAGCAGCTGTATCGGCGGGTTCGTGGGTGGCTGAGCCCGGAGCCGGGCTCAAACTGATCCAGCCAGCTCCCACACTGATTGGGTTGTCACTTCCAAAAATTGAGGTGGCTACCTGAAATCCCGCCGTTCGCGAATCAACGCATAAGCATTATGCAGCTCGCGGGTACGTTCGGTGGCCTCACGCACTTGCGCCAGGCTTGCTCCCGTGCCGGCGATCTTGTCCGGGTGATGGCGGCTGAGCAGGCGGCGATAGGCGCGCTTGATCGCCGCCGGTTCGCTGGTGGAGGTCACCCCCAGAATCCGCAGCGCCTCCTGATACGCCCCGCCACGATTGGCCAATGGCTTGCGTTCGGGGGCGTAATCAGACGCCAGCGCCTGCAGTTGTTGCGGCGTCCACCCCAGCCATTTGCCCCACAGGTCAATCAGGTCGCGTTCGGCGTCATCGGCCCTGCCGTCCGCCCACGCCATGCGCCAGCATGCACGCAACACACCTTCTGCCGCATGGGGTTGGGTTTTGAGTACGCGCAGGTAATTGCGCACCCGGTCGGATCCCGACTTGCCACGATTGAACGCGGTAATCGCCCGACGCTGGGCCGGTTCGCTCATGTCCAGTGAGCGCATTTCCTGACGCGCTTGCTGGATATGCCCAGCCATCACCCGGCCATTACTCTTGGCCAGGCGCCCCAACAACACAAACAGCAATTCGTCGTTGCGCAATGCCGGGCGCCCGCCCAGGCGCTCGCGCAATTGCGCCCAACTGTGCAACTGCAGACGGCGATCCAGTGCCTGTCCCAGTAACGCGCCCAACAAGGCCCCCGGAATACTGGCAATGGCAAAGCCAGCCCCGGCACCGATCAGTGTCCCTGGCCACAACATCTTATTGCCCCGCAGTCAGCAAGGTTTCAACCTGCGCCAGACGCTCCAGCGTGCCGACATCAATCCAGCGTCCTGTCATGTGCTCTCCCGTTACCAGACCTTTGGCCATGGCCTCCCGCAACAGCGGCGCCAGTTTGAAGGCACCAGCGCTGCAGCCCGCGAACAACTGCGGGTCGAGCACTGATATGCCACTGAAGGTCAGGTTATCGGCACCGGGCGCGGCATCATGAAGCAGACCGTTGTCCAAATAAAAGTCGCCTCCCGTTGGCGCATGGGCAGGCATGTCGACCATGACCAAGTGGGCAAGCCCTTCCAGCGCCTTGTTGTGCAGACTGGCAAAATCGAAGTCCGTCCAGATATCGCCGTTGACCAACAGGAAAGGCTCGTCGCCCAGCAGCGGCAAAGCCTTGAAAATCCCGCCGCCGGTTTCCAGTGGCTCGCCCTCGGCTGAATACTGAATGCGCAAGCCAAACTGCGCACCATCACCCAGATAGCTTTCAATCTGCTGGCCGAGCCAGGCATGGTTGATCACGATATCGGTGAAGCCGGCCCTGGCCAGCGCCTCCAGGTGATACTCGATCAAACGCTTGCCGCCCGCCTCCACCAGCGGTTTGGGCGTGTGCAACGTGAGCGGACGCATCCGCTCACCTTTGCCGGCGGCCAGGATCATGGCCTTCATACGCGCACCTCGGTCGGTTCACGCAGGCTGGCGAGCAACTCACCCAACTCGTCCAGCTCAGGCCGGTCGGCCAATACCGCTTCTATATAAGCAAAGAAACGCGGCACATCGGCCAGGTAACGTGGCTTGCCGTCGCGATGGCAGATGCGCGCAAAAATGCCGATGACTTTGAGGTGGCGCTGCACACCCATCAGGTCGCTGGCCCGCAGGAACTCCTCGAAATCGGTCTGCACCGGGATGCCCAACGCGCCGGCACGCGCCCAGTAGCCGCGCTGCCACTCGCGCACGCGGGCCTTGGGCCAGCTGAGAAACGCATCCTTGAACAGACACGTGATGTCATAGGTAACCGGGCCGTAGACCGCGTCCTGGAAATCCAGCACGCCGGGGTTCGGCTCGCTGATCATCAGGTTGCGCGGCATATAGTCGCGATGCACCAGCACTTTGGGCTGGGCCAGGGCACTGTCGATCAGGTGATCGCTGACGCGCTGCCATAAGGCCTGCTGCCGGGTGTCGAATTCGATACCCAAATGCCGGCGCACGTACCACTGCGGAAACAATTCCAGCTCACGACGCAACAAGGCGACGTCATAGCTGGGCAGCGGTGCGTCCATCGGCAATTGCTGAAAAGCCAGCAATGCGTCGATGGCATCGGCGAACAATTCGTCGGCGTTTTGTTCGTCAATCACGTCCAGATAGGTTTTTCTGCCCAGGTCATTAAGCAAAAGAAAGCCGCGCGGCAAATCTTCTGCATAAATTTTTGGCACATTTATTCCCGATTTCGCGAGTAAATCAGCGATATCGACGAAAGGTTTGCAGTTTTCCTGGGGCGGTGGAGCGTCCATGACGACGAACGTGCGACCACCGCCCTCCCAGCGGAAATAACGCCTGAAACTCGCGTCGCTGCTGGCCGCGGTCAATGTGGCCGGAGGTACGACACCCCAGTCCTGAGCGTTGAAAAGGATCGGCAACTGCTCATCCAGCCAAACTTTCAGCTGTTGTAAACGTAGATCTTGCTCGGGCATTACAAGGGTCTCCGACGGCGCTAGCCGTCAAGCGGGTCATGCTTTATTATCACGCATCTTTTTCAGACCATCGAGAGGCGTGCGGCCCAAACCGCGGGCAGATGGCACGCAGGAAGCCCGGACTAATAAGATGGCATTGAAATCCCCCGCGTTTCGTAGAAAATTTCCGTTGCTGGTAACCGGCAGTCTGCTGGCCATGCAACCTTTCGCCACCTCATTCGTGGTCGCCGCGGAACAGTATGACTGCTCAGTCTCTGCTTCGGGTGCCTGGGATTGCGCGCCAAAAACCGCCGCAGCCCCATTACCACCGCGCCCGGTGCACGACGGTGCAGCCGTCAGCGCCGCTGGCAGCACGGCGCAAGCCGATGCTGGCGGCAGCGCTGCGGCCGAGCCGAAGACCACCCTGGTCACCGAGTCCAAGGGCCGTGGCCTGCGTTCGCGCAGTGCCGACTACAGCCACCTGGACTGGGTGCCTCGCGACAAGCTGACCGCAGCCCAACTGGCTGAGACCGGCCCGTATTGCTCCGGCGCGTATATCGAGCCGACCCGTCCTGGCATGAACGACAAGACGGACAAAAGCGATTCGCCGACCTTCATCGGTGCCAAGGTGTCTCGTTACGAGCAGGAACAGCAGGTTGCGACCCTGGCCGGTGACGTCGTCATGCGCCAGGGCAGCATGCAGCTGGAGGCTCAGGAAGCCAACCTGTACCAGGCCGAGAACCGTGGCGAGCTGAACGGCGATGTGCGTCTGCGCGACAACGGCGCCCTGATCGTCGGCGACCACGCCGAGGTGCAGCTCGATACCGGTGCGGCCCAGATCGACAACGCCGAATACGTGCTGCACAAGTCGCGCGTTCGCGGTAACGCGCTGTACGCCAAACGTGCCGAAAACGCGATCATCCGTCTCAAGGACGGTACGTACACCACCTGCGAGCCGGACAGCAACGCCTGGCAGCTCAAGGGCAACAACATCACGTTGAACCCGGCCACCGGTTTCGGTACGGCCACCAACGCGACGTTGCGGATCAAGAACATCCCGATCCTCTACACCCCGTACATCTACTTCCCGATCGACGACCGTCGTCAATCCGGCTTCCTGCCGCCAAGCTTCAGCACCGGCAGCGAAACCGGCTTCACACTGGTCACGCCGTACTACTTCAACCTGGCGCCAAACTACGACGCCACGTTGTACCCGCAATACATGACCAAACGCGGCATGATGGTTGAGGGCGAATTCCGCTACCTCACCAAGTCCAGCGAAGGTCAGTTCGGCGGCGCGTACCTGAACGACGACAGCGACGAGCGCAAGAATCAGACTGATTACGAAAAAACCCGTTACATGCTCAACTGGCAGCACAAAGGCGGGCTGGATTCGCGAGTATCGACCCAGGTCGACTACACCAACATCAGCGACCCTTACTTCTTCCAGGACCTGAAGACTTATCAGGAAGGCATCCAGCCTCGAGATTTTGTCAACCAACAGGGTTCCGTGACCTATCGCGGCGACTCCTATCAGGCGCGCCTGAACCTGCAGGCTTACCAGCTCGCGACGATTTCCCAGATCACCCCCTACAACCGGTTGCCGCAGATCACCTTCAACGGGATGCTGCCGTACCATCCAGGTGGTGTGAACTTCACCTATGAAACCGAAGCTGTTCGGTTTGATCGTGACCTGGAAAACGGCAACTTTACCGATGAGAACAACCTGGTTACGCCTCGCCTCGATACTTTTGTTACGGGCCTGACCCGTGCCAACGGTACTCGACTGAACGTCGCGCCGGCTGTTGATTACCCGATGAACTGGACCTACGGTTTTATTACGCCGAAGCTCAAGTATGTGTACACCAAGTACGATCTTGACCTGGACAGCACCGGTAAGAACCAGATCATCGCGCAACAAGCGGCATCGACTGCGGCTAATCCTTATGCTGGTGGCGACTTCAAGAGCTCCCAGGACCGCGCTATTCCAATCGCCAGTATCGACAGCGGCCTGTACTTCGACCGCAATACCAACTGGTTCGGCAAGGACTATCGCCAGACGTTGGAACCGCGCGCGTTCTATCTCTATGTGCCTAACAAGGACCAGAGTGATATCCCGGTATTCGACACCAGTGAATACTCGTTCAGCTACTCCTCGCTGTTCCGCGACAACCGCTTCAGCGGCACCGACCGGATTGGCGATGAGAACAAGCTGTCCCTGGGCGTGACCAGCCGCTGGATTGAAGACAACGGCTTCGAACGTCAGCGTGTGTCCGTAGGTCAGGCGGTGTACTTCAAGGATCGCCAGGTTCAATTGCCGGGCGTCCTTGCTTCCGACCGCTCCGACGCACAGTCCGACGTGTCGCCTGTTGCCCTGGAATACGAATACCGCTACAACCGCGATTGGCGCGCCACAGCCGACTTCAACTGGGACACCGAAGAACATAGCACCCGCTCCGGCAGTGCAATGCTTCACTACCAGCCGGAAGACAACCCGAACAAGATCATCAACGTCGGCTATCGCTATCGCAACGACCAAGTGGTCTACAACCAGCTGACCGGCAAATGGCAGTTCGGTGGTGACTACGGGCAACCAGGCGACGCGAACTTCGTGAAGGATTACTACAAAATCCAGCAACACGACTTCTCGATGATGTGGCCGATCATTCCGCAGTGGAACCTGATCACCCGCTGGCAGTATGACTATGCCCGCAACCGTACGCTGGAAGCCTTCGGTGGTTTCGAGTACGACAACTGCTGCTGGAAACTGCGCGTCATCAACCGTTACTGGGTTTCCAACGACGAATACAGCCAGATCGCCCCGCTTAACGAAAAGGGTGACCACGGGCTCTTCTTCCAGATCGTCCTCAAAGGACTCGGCGGCCTGACCGGCGCCAAGGTAGAGAGCTTCCTCGACAAAGGCATTGAAGGTTATCGTGAACGTGAAGACCAAGCTTTCTGATTGCTTGCGCCCGCTAGTGCTGGGCGCGCTGTTCCTGGGGGCCGCATCGGCGCACGCTGCGGTTCAACAGCTGGACAAGGTAGTGGCCATCGTCGATAACGACGTGATCATGCAGAGCCAACTCGACCAACGGGTCAAGGAAGTTCAGCAAACCATCGCCAAACGTGGCGGCGGCGTACCGCCTACCAGCGTGCTGGACCCACAGGTACTTGAGCGCCTGATCGTCGAAAACCTGCAACTGCAGATCGGCGAGCGCTCCGGCATCCGTATTTCGGACGAAGAACTGAACCAGGCCGTCGGCACCATCGCTCAGCGCAATAACATGAGCATTGACCAGTTCAAGGCTGCCCTGGCCCACGACGGTTTGTCTTATGAAGACGCCCGTGACCAGATCAAGCGTGAAATGATCATCAGCCGTGTGCGTCAGCGCCGTGTAGCGGAGCGGGTTCAGGTGTCTGAGCAGGAAGTGAAGAACTTCCTGGCCTCGGACTTGGGCAAGATGCAGCTCTCCGAAGAACTGCACCTGGCCAATATCCTGGTTCCAACCCCGGACAGCGCCAGCTCCGAGCAGCTCAATGCCGCTGCGGCGAAAACCCAGGCTATTTATGATCGCCTGAAAGCCGGTGCTGACTTTGCCCAGACGGCCATCGCCATGTCCGGCAGCGACAACGCCCTGGACGGCGGTGACATGGGCTGGCGTAAAGCCGCGCAACTGCCACCTCCGTTCGACCGTGAGCTGAGCGCCATGAATGTGGGTGACATCACCCAGCCGGCGCGTACGCCAGGCGGTTTCATCATCCTCAAGTTGCTCGGCAAACGCGGCGGCGAGACCTCGCTGAAAGACGAAGTGCATGTTCGTCATATCCTGGTCAAACCAAGCGAAATCCGCACCGAGGCGCAAACCAAGGAGCTGGCCCAGAAGATCTATGAACGCATCGAAGGCGGTGAAGACTTCGCCACCCTGGCCAAGAGCTTCTCGGAAGACCCGGGTTCCGCCCTCAACGGTGGCGACCTGAACTGGATCGACCCGAAAGCGCTGGTGCCGGAGTTCCAGGAAGTCATGGCCAAGACCCCGCAAGGCGTTCTTTCCAAGCCGTTCAAGACTCAATATGGCTGGCACGTCCTGGAAGTCCTTGGCCGTCGCGCCACCGACAACACCACCCAGGCCCGCGAGCAACAAGCCCTGACCGTGCTGCGTAACCGCAAGTACGACGAAGAGCTGCAAACCTGGTTGCGTCAGATCCGTGACGAAGCCTACGTAGAGAACAAGCTGCCAGGCGCCGAGCAAACAGGCACCGACCAGGCAGCACAGTGAAACCCCAGCGTTTCGCGGTAACACCCGGCGAGCCGGCCGGCATTGGTCCAGACCTGTGCCTGCTGCTCGCCTCGCACCCTCAGCCACACCCCCTGATTGCCATTACCAGCCGCGACCTGCTCCTTGAGCGGGCCGCGCAGCTGGGTGTGGCTGTCACCTTGCTGGACGTGGCGCCGGGCAACTGGCCCGACCTGCCCGCCCCGGCCGGCAGCCTGTATGTGTGGAACACGCCGCTGGCAGCCAAGGTGGTAGCCGGGCAACTGGACAAGGCCAACGCGGCATTTGTACTGCAAACCCTGACGCGTGCCGGCCAAGGCTGCATCGACGGCGACTTCGCCGGCATGATCACCGCCCCGGTGCATAAAGGCGTGATCAACGAATCCGGCATTGCCTTTTCCGGCCATACCGAATTCCTCGCCGAGCTGACCCGTACCGAACAAGTCGTGATGATGCTGGCCACGCGCGGCCTGCGGGTTGCGCTGGTTACCACGCACCTGCCGTTGCGCGATATCGCCGATGCCATCACTGCCGAGCGTGTAGAGCGCGTCACACGCATCCTGCACGCCGACCTGCAACAGAAGTTCGGCATTGCCCAACCGCGCATCCTGGTGTGTGGGCTCAACCCGCATGCCGGTGAAGGCGGTCATTTGGGCCATGAAGAAATCGACATCATTGAACCGACATTAGAGCGCCTGCGCCAAGAAGGCATGGACCTGCGTGGCCCATTGCCTGCAGACACTCTGTTTACCCCCAAATATCTGGAGCACTGCGACGCAGTGCTGGCGATGTACCATGACCAGGGGCTGCCCGTGCTGAAGTACAAAGGCTTCGGCGCCGCAGTCAACGTGACACTGGGCCTGCCGATCATCCGCACCTCTGTCGACCATGGCACCGCCCTGGACCTGGCGGGCAGCGGCAAGATCGATACCGGCAGCCTGCACGTGGCCCTGGAAACCGCCTATCAGATGGCCGAGACCCGTATATGACTGAGCATTACCAACACCGGGCGCGCAAGCGCTTCGGTCAAAACTTCCTGCACGACGCTGGCGTGATCGACCGTATCCTGCGCTCCATCCATGCCAAGCCGGAAGACCGTTTGCTGGAAATCGGCCCGGGCCAGGGCGCCTTGACCCAAGGCCTGCTCAACAGCGGCGGCCAGTTGGACGTGGTTGAACTGGACAAGGACCTGATCCCGATCCTCAACCAGCAATTTGCCGGCATGCCCAACTTCAACCTGCACCAGGGCGACGCGCTGAAGTTCGACTTCAACAGCCTCAACGCCGCGCCCAACAGCCTGCGCGTGGTCGGCAACCTGCCGTACAACATCTCCACGCCGCTGATTTTTCACCTGCTGAACAACGCCGGGATCATCCGCGACATGCACTTCATGCTGCAAAAGGAAGTGGTTGAGCGTTTGGCCGCAGGCCCAGGCGGTGGTGATTGGGGCCGCCTGTCGATCATGGTTCAGTACCATTGCCGCGTAGAGCACCTGTTCAACGTCGGCCCTGGCGCCTTTAACCCGCCGCCGAAGGTCGACTCGGCCATCGTGCGCCTGGTGCCGCACGCGGTGCTGCCGCACCCGGCCAAAGACCACAAGCTGCTGGAGCGCGTGGTACGCGAAGCGTTCAACCAACGCCGCAAGACTCTGCGCAACACCCTCAAGGCGCTGTTGAGCAACGCCGAGATCGAAGCCGCCGGCGTCGACGGCGGCCTGCGCCCCGAGCAGCTGGACCTGGCCGCATTTGTGCGCCTGGCTGATCAGCTTGCGATCCAGCCCGCGCCCGTAGTGGAATAGGCTGTAAGAACTCGATGCAATCCAATGTGGGAGCGGGCTTGCTCGCGAATGCGCAGCGTCAGTCACCGAATGTGTAACTGATGCACCGCCTTCGCGAGCAAGCCCGCTCCCACATTTGCGCTGCGTTATACCGATAACGCTTGCCGGCTGCCCGACACATGTCTGGCCTAGTGCCCCGCTCATGGCCTAGACTGATCCGCATCTGCTGTCCTCCGCTTTTGCTCTTAAGGCCCCTTGCATGTCCGATCCTCGCTACCAGATCGACGTCAGCGTCGTCACCCGCTTCCTGGCGGACCAATCACACCCCGAAGACAACCGTTATGCCTTTGCCTACACCATCACGGTGAAGAACAACGGGCAGGTGCCGGCCAAACTGCTGTCGCGCCACTGGGTAATTACCGATGGCGACGGCCAGGTCGAGGAAGTGCGTGGTGCCGGCGTGGTTGGTCAGCAGCCGTTGATCGACATCGGCGCCAGCCATACCTACAGCAGCGGCACAGTGATGACCTCCAAGGTCGGCACCATGCAGGGCTCGTATCAGATGAAAGCCACCGACGGAAAACTGTTCGACGCCATCATCGCGCCGTTTCGCCTCGCAGTGCCCGGAGCCCTGCACTGATGACGACGTACGCGGTCGGTGACCTGCAAGGCTGCCTGGAACCCCTCAAATGCCTGCTGGAGCGCGTAGCCTTCAACCCGACGAGCGACCGCTTGTGGCTGGTCGGCGACCTGGTCAATCGCGGCCCCGAGTCCCTCGAGACCCTGCGCTTTCTTTATAAGATGCGCGATTCATTGGTGTGCGTGCTGGGCAACCATGACCTGCACCTGCTGGCGGCCGGCAATAACATCGAACGCTTGAAAAAAGGCGACACCCTGCGCGAGATCCTGGAAGCGCCGGACAGAACTGAATTGCTGGACTGGCTGCGCCGCCAAAAGCTCATGCATTACGACGAAGGCCGCAACATGGCCTTGGTGCATGCCGGCATCCCGCCCCAATGGACACTGAAGAAAGCCCTCAAGTGTGCCGCCGAAGTCGAAATTGCCCTGGCCGATGACAACCTGTACACCGCCTACCTCGACGGCATGTACGGCAACGAGCCGGTCAAGTGGGACAATGACCTCACCGGCGTGGCCCGCCTGCGCGTGATCACCAACTACTTCACACGCATGCGCTTCTGCACCGCCGAAGGCAAGCTGGACCTCAAGAGCAAGGAAGGCGCCGACACTGCGCTGCCCGGTTATAAGCCATGGTTTGCCCACAAGGAACGCAAGACCCGTGACACGAAGATCATCTTCGGTCACTGGGCGGCCCTGGAAGGCAAATGCGAAGAACCCGGCGTGTTCGCCCTCGACACCGGTTGCGTGTGGGGCGGCGCCATGACCCTGATGAACATCGACACCGGCGAGCGCCTGAGCTGCCAGTGCGAACCTCCCCCTTCTGTCACACTGCCGGGCGCCAAGCCCTAGGAGCCCGCCATGAGCGAATTAAAACGTATCCCTCCCGAACAAGCCCAGGCCCTGCGCGAGCAAGGCGCCGTGGTGGTCGACATTCGCGACCAGCCGACCTATGCAGCAGGCCACATCAGTGGCGCGCAGCACCTGGATAACCACAACATCCAAGACTTCATCCGCGCGGCCGACCTCGACGCGCCAGTGATCGTGGCCTGCTACCACGGCAATTCCAGCCAGAGCGCAGCGGCCTATCTGATCAGCCAGGGCTTCTCCGACGTCTATAGCCTGGACGGCGGCTTTGAGCTGTGGCGCACGATCTATCCTGCAGAAATTGCCTCTGGCGATTCGCAATAATTTTTTTCACACCCCGCTACCCCGCGTGACGCTTGGGCTTGCGCCGTTTCTGACGAACGGCGCAGCCAAACTAATTGCGCATCGCGCCTTGACCTCCCGGATTCCGAACTATCCTTAAGCGCAGGCCATCCGAATCAGGGGAGAGCCGGTACACCGGCGTGCGGGTCATCGGTAGCGTTTCAGGGTGTTCTGGGGGGAAAACAGCCAGTGGCGATTGCCAAGGGCTGCCAGCATCGACTGATTGATCCGGCGTCGGCTCCACGTATCGAGCGAGGTGACGACGTCATGAGTATCTTTAGCCACTTCCAACAACGCTTTGAGTCCACCCAGCAGGAAGAACTTACCCTGCAGGAGTATCTCGAGCTGTGCAAAAAGGACCGCAGCACCTACGCATCTGCCGCCGAACGCCTGCTGTTGGCGATTGGTGAGCCGGAGCTGGTAGACACCTCGAACAATTCGCGCCTGTCGCGAATATTCTCCAACAAGGTGATCCGCCGCTACCCGGCCTTTGAAGACTTCCACGGCATGGAAGAATGCATCGACCAGATCGTCTCCTACTTCCGGCATGCCGCCCAAGGCCTGGAAGAGAAGAAACAGATCCTCTACCTGCTCGGCCCGGTCGGCGGCGGCAAGTCGTCCCTGGCGGAAAAGCTCAAACAACTGATCGAGAAGGTGCCCTTCTACGCGATCAAGGGCTCGCCGGTGTTCGAGTCGCCTCTGGGGCTGTTCAACGCCACGGAAGATGGCGCGATCCTCGAAGAAGACTTCGGCATCCCACGCCGCTACCTCAACACCATCATGTCGCCATGGGCCACCAAGCGCCTGTCGGAGTTTGGCGGCGACATCAGCCAGTTCCGCGTGGTGAAACTCTACCCGTCGATCCTCAACCAGATCGGCGTGGCCAAGACCGAGCCAGGCGACGAGAACAACCAGGACATCTCGGCGCTGGTAGGCAAGGTCGATATCCGCAAACTGGAAGAATTCCCACAGAACGACGCCGACGCCTACAGCTACTCGGGCGCACTGTGCCGGGCCAACCAGGGCCTGATGGAATTCGTGGAGATGTTCAAGGCGCCGATCAAGGTGCTGCACCCACTGCTCACCGCCACCCAAGAGGGTAACTACAACAGTACCGAAGGCTTGGGCGCGATTCCGTTTACCGGGATCCTGCTGGCCCACTCCAACGAATCGGAATGGCACACCTTCCGCAACAACAAGAACAACGAAGCCTTCATCGACCGGATCTACATCGTCAAGGTGCCGTACTGCCTGCGGGTCAGCGATGAGATCAAGATCTACGACAAGCTGCTCTTCAACAGTTCCCTCGCCAAGGCGCATTGCGCGCCGGACACCCTGAAGATGCTCGCCCAGTTCACCGTGCTCTCGCGCCTCAAGGAGCCGGAAAACTCCAACATCTACTCCAAAATGCGCGTCTATGACGGCGAAAACCTCAAGGACACCGATCCGAAAGCCAAGTCGATCCAGGAGTACCGCGATACGGCGGGCGTGGACGAGGGCATGAACGGCCTGTCGACACGCTTTGCATTCAAGATCCTCTCCAAAGTCTTCAACTTCGACCCGCACGAGATCGCCGCCAACCCGGTGCACCTGCTCTATGTGCTGGAACAGCAGATCGAACAGGAACAATTCCAGGCTGAAACCCGCGAACGCTACCTGCGCTTCCTCAAGGAATACCTGGCGCCGCGCTACATCGAGTTCATCGGCAAGGAAATCCAGACTGCGTACCTGGAGTCCTACAGCGAGTACGGCCAGAACATCTTCGACCGCTACGTGCTGTACGCCGACTTCTGGATTCAGGACCAGGAGTACCGCGACCCGGAAACCGGCGAGATCCTCAACCGCGTGGCCCTCAACGAGGAACTGGAGAAGATCGAAAAACCGGCCGGCATCAGCAATCCGAAGGATTTCCGCAACGAAATCGTCAACTTCGTGCTGCGCGCCCGCGCCAACAACAACGGCAAGAACCCTACCTGGCTCAGCTACGAGAAACTGCGGGTGGTCATCGAGAAGAAAATGTTCTCCAACACCGAGGACCTGCTGCCGGTTATCAGCTTCAACGCCAAGGCCAGCAAGGAGGACCAGCAAAAACACAACGACTTTGTTACACGCATGGTCGAACGCGGCTACACCGACAAACAGGTACGGCTGCTCTCCGAGTGGTATCTGCGGGTGCGCAAATCGCAGTAAGGCAGCGACAGGCGCGTGCTGCCAGGCTTATGGCCTGGCGGCCGACCGCTTGTCTCTAAGCTTCCAGCTCGCGGCTTGAAGCTTGTAACGTGAAGCTGCCCGGAGGGCTCCCCATGAGCTATGTGATCGACCGACGCCTCAATGGCAAGAACAAGAGCACGGTAAACCGTCAGCGTTTCCTGCGGCGTTACCGTGACCACATCAAAAAGGCCGTCGAAGAGGCCGTCAGCCGCCGCTCCATTACCGACATGGAGCATGGCGAGCAAATCAGCATTCCCGGACGCGACATCGACGAACCGGTGCTGCACCACGGTCGGGGCGGCAAACAGACCGTCGTGCACCCCGGCAACAAAGAGTTCACCACCGGCGAGCACATCCAGCGTCCCCAAGGTGGCGGCGGCGGTAAAGGCCCAGGCAAAGCGGGTAATTCCGGCGAAGGCATGGACGAGTTCGTGTTTCAGATCACCCAGGAAGAGTTCCTGGAGTTCATGTTTGAAGACCTGGAACTGCCGAACCTGGTCAAACGCAACCTGACCGGCACCGACACCTTCAAGACCGTGCGCGCGGGGATCAGCAACGAGGGCAACCCGTCCCGCATCAACATCATTCGCACGCTGCGCTCGGCCCATGCACGGCGTATCGCATTGTCCGGTAGCAGCCGCGCCAAACTGAAGGAAGCCAAGGAAGAACTGGTGCGTTTAAAGCGTGAAGAGCCGGATAACTTCGGCGATATCCAGCAAATCGAGGCGGAAATCGAGAAACTCAGCGCGCGCATTCACCGCGTGCCGTTCCTCGACACCTTCGACCTGAAATACAACTTGCTGGTCAAGCAACCCAACCCCAGCTCCAAGGCGGTGATGTTCTGCCTGATGGACGTGTCCGGCTCCATGACCCAGGCCACCAAGGACATTGCCAAGCGCTTCTTTATTCTGCTGTACCTGTTCCTTAAGCGGAACTACGACAAGATCGACGTGGTGTTCATCCGCCATCACACCAGCGCCCGGGAAGTGGACGAAGAAGAGTTTTTCTATTCGCGGGAAACCGGCGGCACCATTGTGTCCAGCGCCTTGAAGCTGATGCAGGAAATCATGGCCGAGCGCTACCCTGCCAATGAGTGGAACATCTACGCCGCGCAAGCTTCCGACGGCGACAACTGGAACGATGACTCGCCGATCTGCCGCGACATCCTGATCAACCAGATCATGCCGTTTGTGCAGTACTACACCTACGTCGAAATCACCCCTCGTGAGCACCAGGCGCTGTGGTTCGAATACGAGCGCATCGGCGAAGCCTTCGCCGATACGTTCGCCCAGCAGCAACTGGTCTCGGCCGGCGATATTTACCCGGTCTTCCGTGAACTCTTCCAGCGCAGGTTAGTGACATGACCGCCAAAAAAGAGCATAAGCGCCAACCCATTTCCACCGGCTCCGAGTGGACCTTTGAACTGATCCAGGCCTATGACCGGGAAATCAGCCGCATCGCGGCGGGTTATGCCCTGGACACCTACCCCAACCAGATCGAAGTGATCACCGCCGAACAGATGATGGATGCCTACGCCTCGGTCGGCATGCCCTTGGGCTACCATCACTGGTCATACGGCAAACACTTCCTCAGTACCGAGAAGTCCTACACCCGTGGCCAGATGGGCCTGGCCTACGAGATCGTGATCAACTCCGACCCGTGCATCGCTTACCTGATGGAAGAAAACACCATCTGCATGCAGGCGCTGGTGGTGGCCCACGCGTGCTACGGGCATAACAGCTTCTTCAAGGGCAACTACCTGTTCCGCACCTGGACCGATGCCAGTTCAATCATCGATTACCTGGTGTTCGCCAAGCAGTACATCATGCAATGCGAGGAACGCCATGGCATCGATGCGGTAGAGGACTTGCTCGACTCCTGCCACGCGCTGATGAATTACGGCGTCGACCGCTACAAACGCCCGTATCCGATTTCTGCCGAGGAAGAACGGCTGCGCCAGAAGGAGCGTGAGGAGCACCTGCAAAAGCAGATCAACGACCTGTGGCGCACAATTCCTAAAAAGGCCGGCAAAAACAGCGACAAGGACAATGCACGCTTCCCCGCCGAACCTCAGGAAAACATCCTGTATTTCCTGGAAAAACACGCACCGCTGCTGGAGCCATGGCAACGGGAAATCGTGCGGATTGTGCGCAAGATCGCCCAGTACTTTTATCCACAGCGCCAGACCCAGGTGATGAACGAAGGCTGGGCGACGTTCTGGCACTACACCTTGATGAACGACCTGTACGACGAAGGCCTGGTCACCGACGGCTTCATGATGGAGTTCCTTACCTCCCATACCAGCGTGGTGTTCCAGCCAGGTTTCGACAGCCCGTATTACAGCGGCATCAACCCGTACGCGCTGGGCTTTGCCATGTATCGGGACATCCGGCGCATGTGTGAACACCCCACCGAAGAAGACCGCCGCTGGTTCCCGGAAATCGCCGGGAGTGATTGGTTGTCGACCATCAAGTTCGCCATGAGCAGCTTCAAGGATGAAAGTTTTATCCTGCAGTACCTGTCACCCCAGGTGATTCGCGACCTCAAGCTGTTCAGCATTCTCGATGACGACCTCAAGGATGATCTGGTGGTGCCTGCCATCCACGATGAACCCGGCTACCGCACCATCCGTGAAACCCTGGCGGCGCAGTACAACCTGGGCAACCGTGAGCCCAACGTGCAGATCTACAGCATCGACGTACGCGGCGACCGCTCGCTGACCTTGCGTCACCAGCAGCACGACCGCAAACCCTTGGGCGAATCCACCGAAGAAGTGCTCAAACACCTGCACCGGCTGTGGGGCTTCGACATTCACCTGGAAACCCTGCAGGGCGATCAGGTGATGAAAACCCACCATGTGCCACCACGCACCGACCACAACGATAACGACTACGGCCGCCTGGACCTGGCCGTCGTACACCTCTGAAACAGCAAAGCCTCCATTGGTCCGGCACAGGCGGTATCCTGTGCCGCTAATGGAGGCTTTTTCATGAAAATCTACACAGTCGGCGGTGCGGTGCGTGATCGCCTGCTCGGCCTCAAGGTCACCGATATTGACCGCGTTGTGGTGGGGGCGACCACTGAAGAAATGCTCGCCAAAGGCTACAAGCCGGTCGGCGCTGACTTTCCGGTATTTCTGGACCCCAGGAACGGCGACGAATACGCCCTGGCCCGCACCGAACGCAAGAGCGGTCGGGGTTATGGCGGCTTTGTGTTTCACGCCAGCCCCGAGGTGACGCTGGAAGAAGACCTGATTCGCCGCGACCTGACCATCAACGCCATGGCCGAGGATGATGACGGCAACCTGACCGATCCTTATGGCGGTCAGAGCGACCTTGAAGCGCGGATTCTGCGCCACGTTTCCCCTGCGTTCGCCGAAGATCCCTTGCGAGTGCTGCGTGTTGCGCGCTTCGCTGCGCGTTATGCCCACCTGGGTTTTACCGTGGCCCCGCAAACCCTGGAACTGATGCGCCAACTCAGCGAGTCCGGCGAACTGCAAGCCTTGACTCCGGAGCGCAGCTGGAAAGAAATTTCCAGGGCGCTGATGGAGGATCAGCCTCAAGTGTTTATTCAGGTACTGCGCGACTGCGACGCGCTGAAAACCCTGATGCCCGAAGTGAATGCGCTATTTGGCGTGCCACAACCTGCCGCCCATCACCCGGAAATAGACACCGGCATCCATACCTTGAGCGTGCTCGAACAGGCCGCCTTGCATCACCAGCCGCTGACCGTGCGCTGGGCCTGCCTGCTGCACGACTTGGGTAAAGGCCTGACGCCTGTGGATAAATTGCCGCAGCATATTGCCCACGAACACACGGGTTTGAAGCTGATCAAGGCAGTCAACGAACGCTTCAAGGTGCCGAAGGATTGCCAGGAACTGGCGCTGCTGGTCGGCCAATATCACACCCATGGCCACCGCGCGCTGGAGCTCAAAGCCTCGACAATGCTGGAGTTGCTGCAGAGTTTTGACGTGTATCGCCGGCCGCAGCGCTTTGAAGAGTTTGTGGTGAGTTGTGAAATGGACGCCCGGGGCCGCAAGGGCCTGGAGCAGAGAAGTTATCCACAGGCGGATTATTTACGCGGCGCAGCCAAGGCGGCTCGCGAAGTACCGGTGGCGCCCTTGCTGGAGAAAGGTTTCAAAGGCCCGGAGCTGGGCGAGGCGCTCAAGCGTGAGCGGCTTAGGGTACTCAAGGCCTACAAAGAACACCACAACCTGTAGTCGTTACTCTGTGTGGCAGACGGGCTTACATCAATGCCATTCAGTTAAGCGCAAAACGTGTGGGAGCGGCCTTGCCCGCGAAGACGTCGGCACAGTAAACATTGATGCTGACTGACCCACCGCTTTCGCGGGCAAGCCCGCTCCCACAGTTGAATCCGGTCAAGCCAGGCGCATCGGCGGCTACAGCAGACCCGCCGGGGTCAACTGCTGGCCCTGCCATTCAAACCCGACAGGCGCCAGCACCTGGTCGATCTGGGCATCGCGCCATAACTCGGCCATTGTCTTATCGACTTCAGGGTGTACACGATCCGGCGCCATCAACGACAACGGCCACAGCACAAAAGCATTCTTCAGGATCTCTGCGCGTGGCAGGATCAAACCGTCGAAATTCCCCACCAGGTCACCGTACAGCAGCACATCGATATCCAACGGTAACCCTTTGCGGTCCGGGGCATAACGACCATTGTCGGCCTCGATGAATTTCAACCGGCGATCGAGCTCCATCAGCGGCAGGTCGGTATAGGCCGACACGACAAGGTTGAAGAATGGCCCGCTCTTGATGCCCACCGGCTGGCTTTCAAATACCGCGGAGCAGCGTACATCGGTCAAGAAGCCCGCCAACGCGTCCAGGCCGGCACGCAGGTGCGGCTCGCGCTCGATATTACTGCCAAGGCCAAGGTAAACCTGAGTTAGCGACATCCGCGCTCGATCTCCACGCCCACGCCTTTGGCGGCCGGTACGGCGCCGGGCTTGGTCAACTTGAGGTGCAGCCAGGGAATCTGGAATTCGTTCATCAGCACTTCGGCCAACCGCTCGGCAAAGGTTTCCACCAACTGGTACTGGGATTGCTCGGCAAAGGCCTGGATACGCGTGGACACACTGGCGTAATCCAGCGCCAGGGTCAGGTCGTCACCGGCAGCCGCCGGGCGATTGTCCCAGGCGAAGCTAAGGTCCAGGCGCAGGCATTGCTTGATGCCGCGCTCCCAGTCGTAGGCCCCGATTACGGTGTCGACTTCCAGGCCTTCGATAAACACTCTGTCCAAGCTCTTCTCCGCAGCACGACAAGGGCGCATTGCCCCGTTAGAATCAGGGCGTCCTCGCCCGGAATAGTTAGCATGTTTTGGTTACTGGCGATTCTCGCCTACCTGCTCGGCTCGCTGTCCTTCGCCATTTTGCTCAGCCGCCTGACGGGAAATCCCGACCCGCGAATGAGTGGCTCAGGCAATGCCGGCGCCACCAATATGTTGCGCCTGGCCGGCAAGAAACTCGCCGTACTGACGCTGTTGGGCGACCTCTGCAAGGGTTTGTTGCCCGTACTGATCGCCAGCTTCGCCGGTCTTACCTTGCAACAGCAGGCCTGGGTGGGCGTGTGCGCCGTCCTGGGCCATCTGTTTCCGCTGTACTTCCGTTTTCGCGGCGGCAAAGGCGTCGCGACCGCAGCCGGTATGCTGCTGGGGGTTTACCCTCCGGCAGCGCTGCTGGCCGTGCTGGCCTGGCTGCTGACGTTCTACCTGACCCGCACCAGCTCGCTGGCTGCCCTGATCGCCACGCCACTCACCCTGCCGTTGCTGGCCTGGCAGGCACCGGCGGCGTTGCTGCCGATGAGCGTACTGACACTGCTGATCGTGTGGCGCCACCGCGGCAATTTACGCGACCTGTTTGCCGGGCGCGAACGGCATTTTTAAATACCGTTGATGAGCCCGGCTCAGATCAAACCGCCTAAAGCGGTGAAAGCTGCTCCATCGGCCAGCGTGCCTGCACGCTGATCGCCAGGCTTTCGTGCTGCCCGGCCTGCAGGCGCTGGCAACCGGCGTAGGCAATCATCGCGCCATTGTCGGTGCAGAACTCAGGGCGCGCATAGAACACATCGCCCTTCATGTCGCCGAGCATTTTTTCCAGCGAGGCGCGCAACGCCTTGTTGGCACTGACACCGCCTGCGATCACCAGGCGCTGCATGCCTGCCTGTTTCAGGGCGCGCTTGCACTTGATGGTCAAAGTCTCTACCACGGCCTGCTGGAACGCCAGCGCGATGTCGCAACGGGCTTGTTCACTGTCGTCCCCGGCGCTGACACTTTGCTGCCACGTGTTCAGCGCGGAGGTTTTCAAGCCGCTGAAGCTGAACATCAGGCCTGGGCGATCGCACATCGGGCGCGGGAAGGTGTAGCGCCCCGGCACGCCTTTTTCGGCCAGCCGCGCGATTTCCGGGCCACCGGGATAATTGAGGCCCATCATCTTCGCGGTTTTGTCGAAAGCTTCGCCGGCGGCGTCATCCAGCGACTCCCCCAAAAGCGTGTATTGGCCGATGCCATCCACCTGAACCAACTGCGTATGACCACCGGAAACCAACAAAGCGACGAACGGAAACTGCGGCGGTGTTTTTTCCAGCATCGGTGCCAGTAAATGGCCTTCCATATGGTGCACACCGAGGGCTGGAATACCCCAGGCAAAGGCCAGCGCCTGGGCGCAAGAGGCCCCAACCAGAAGGGCTCCAACCAATCCGGGGCCTGCGGTGTAGGCAATTGCGTCGATCTCGGTCGGCACGCAGCCGGCCTCGTCCAACACCTGGCGAATCAAGGGCAGCATGCGCTTGACGTGATCGCGGCTGGCCAGCTCCGGCACCACCCCGCCATAGGCGCGGTGCAAGTCGATCTGACTGAACAGTGCATCGGCCAAAAGCCCGCGTTCACTGTCGTAAAGTGCGACACCGGTTTCGTCGCAGGAGGTTTCAAGTCCCAGTACTAGCATGGGTTTGCGCCTTGTAGAGGCTGAATTCGAAGGCGCGCATAATAGTCGCCACTCCCCCTCCCGACTAGCGGTTTTCGATCAGAGGCTTTGCATTCCGGTCAATGAGGGGTTAACATCCGCAACCCTTAAAAACCGACGACCTCAGCCGCGAATTTTTTGCGACGAGAACGTTGATTCCCGGTAATGAAAGAAGGTAGCTCTGGATGCCAGCCGTCAAAGTAAAAGAGAACGAACCCTTCGACGTAGCTCTGCGTCGTTTCAAGCGCTCCTGCGAAAAAGCCGGTGTTCTGGCTGAAGTTCGTAGCCGCGAATTTTATGAGAAGCCAACTTCTGAGCGTAAGCGTAAAGCAGCAGCCGCTGTTAAGCGTCACGCCAAGAAAGTTCAGCGCGAACAGCGCCGCGCCGTTCGTCTGTACTAATACACAGACTTACGTAGCAAGCTTCTGCCAAGCCCGGCCCTCAGCCGGGCTGTTGGCATTTGCGGATATCGCTTGATGCTTCACCGTCGACGCCGCACACGCGACCGAGACACTGCTTCACACGTCAGGACTGGCGCTTCTGCCAGCGGTGCGCGTCTCTTCTGACGAGCCTAACAAGGCTACTGACGAGCACACTTAATTTTACAAACAGACGATCAACTGTGTCGGCTGTGCCCATCAAGGCGTTTCCGAGGCCACTACTGGCCAACACCGGACGCCAGGGCAACATTTCAAAGCCGAAGACTGATAGAAACTAACGTCAGTGAATGCTCGGCAGATACACTCCCCATGCAGACGACAGATGTTCAAGCACTCGATACGTGCGCTTGAACGCTTCACGGGCCCTCATTTACACGCAGTGATGACGAGAACGCCATGGCCGGGCTGATTCCCCAGAGTTTTATTGACGACCTTCTTAACCGCACCGACATCGTCGATGTTGTCAGCTCACGCGTGCAAATGAAGAAGGCCGGCAAGAACTACACTGCCTGCTGCCCGTTCCACAAAGAAAAAACCCCGTCATTCAGCGTCAGCCCAGACAAGCAGTTCTACTACTGCTTCGGCTGCGGCGCAGGCGGCAATGCCCTCGGTTTTATCATGGACCACGACAACCTGGACTTCCCCCAGGCCGTCGAGGAACTGGCCAAAGCCGCCGGCATGGAAATCCCCCGCGAAGAAAGTGGCCGCGCGCACAAACCGCGACAACCCACCGATTCGCCGCTGTACCCGCTGCTGACCGCCGCTGCCGACTTCTATCGCCAGGCGCTTAAAAGCCATCCGCAGCGCAAGACCGCCGTCGAGTACCTCAAGGGCCGCGGCCTGACCGGTGAGATCGCCCGGGATTTTGGCCTGGGTTTCGCCCCGCCGGGCTGGGACAACCTGTACAAGCATCTGAGCAGCGATACGCTGCAGCAAAAGGCCATGATCGATGCCGGCCTGCTGGTGGAAAACGCCGAGACCGGCAAGCGCTATGACCGCTTCCGCGATCGCGTGATGTTTCCGATCCGCGACAGCCGTGGCCGTATCATCGCTTTTGGTGGCCGGGTACTCGGGGATGACAAGCCTAAATACCTGAACTCCCCGGAAACCCCGGTATTTCACAAGGGCCAGGAACTTTACGGCCTGTTTGAAGCGCGCAAAAACAATCGCAACCTCGATGAAATCATCGTGGTGGAAGGCTATATGGACGTGATCGCGCTGGCCCAGCAGGGCCTGCGCAATGCCGTCGCCACCCTGGGCACCGCCACCAGCGAAGAACACATGAAGCGCCTGTTTCGCGTGGTGCCCAGCGTGCTGTTCTGTTTCGACGGCGACCAGGCCGGCCGTAACGCCGCCTGGCGTGCGCTCGAAGCCACGTTGTCGAGCCTGCAGGACGGGCGCCGCGCGCGCTTTCTGTTTCTGCCCGAAGGCGAAGACCCGGACACCCTGGTGCGCTCCGAAGGCACCGACGCCTTCCGCGCCCGCATCAATCAACACGCGCAGCCGCTGGCGGACTATTTCTTCCAGCAACTGACCGAAGAAGCCGACCCGCGCTCCCTCGAAGGCAAGGCCCACATGGCCACCCTCGCAGCGCCGCTGATCGACAAAGTGCCGGGCGCCAACCTGAAATCACTGATGCGCATGCGCCTGCTGGAAATCACCGGCCTGAGTGGCGAGGCCGTCAGCCAGCTGGTGCACAGCGCACCGCAGGAAGCGCCACCGGCCTACGACCCAGGCATGGACTACGACGCCATGCCGGACTATTCCGACTTCCATCAACCGCAGGAGGCCTACGCGCCCCAGCAGGAGTGGACACCGAAGAAGCCCGGCGCCGGCGGTAAAAAATGGGACAAGAAACCCTGGAACAAGAACGGCAAACGCGGTGACCGCGACGAGGCATACGCGCCGCGAACTCCTGTCGCCGTCGAAGCTCCAACGCTCATTGCACTGAGAACACTTATTCACCACCCGCAATTGGCAAAAAAAGTTGAGAGCGCCGATCACTTTGCCAACGAGAGCAACACTTACGCTCAGGTACTGATCGCCTTGATCGAGGCGGTGCAGAAAAATCCTAAGCTAAACTCAATTCAATTGATGGCTCGTTGGCACGGCACCGAACAGGGACGCTTGCTTAAAGCACTGGCGGAAAAGGAGTGGCTAATTGACGGCGACAACCTTGAACAACAGTTTTTAGACACCATTACTAGGTTATCCGCAGGTCAGCACACGCAGACCCTGGATGAGCTGATCAAGCGTGCAAGGCAGCCGGGTTTATCGGCTGAAGAGCAAATTCAGATAGCAAAACAGATGCGCGACCTCTTAAAACAGAATGTTTGTACATCTAACCCGACCTCAGCTGGCGTGTGAGGTCATAGCTCGGGTATAATCCTCGGCTTGTTTTTTGCCCGCCAAGACCTTCAGTGGATAGGGTGTTATGTCCGGAAAAGCGCAACAACAGTCTCGTATCAAAGAGTTGATCACCCTTGGTCGTGAGCAGAAGTATCTGACTTACGCAGAGGTCAACGATCACCTGCCTGAGGATATTTCAGATCCAGAGCAGGTGGAAGACATCATCCGCATGATTAATGACATGGGGATCCCCGTACACGAGAGTGCTCCGGATGCGGACGCCCTTATGTTGGCCGACTCCGATACCGACGAGGCAGCTGCTGAAGAAGCGGCGGCCGCGCTGGCAGCGGTGGAGACCGACATCGGTCGCACGACTGACCCTGTGCGCATGTATATGCGTGAAATGGGTACCGTCGAGCTGCTGACACGTGAAGGCGAAATCGAAATCGCCAAACGTATTGAAGAGGGTATCCGTGAAGTGATGGGCGCAATCGCGCACTTCCCTGGCACGGTTGACCACATTCTCTCCGAGTACACTCGCGTCACCACCGAAGGTGGCCGCCTGTCTGACGTTCTGAGCGGTTACATCGACCCGGACGACGGCATTGCGCCGCCTGCCGCCGAAGTGCCGCCGCCTGTCGATGCGAAAGCCGCGAAAGCCGACGACGACACCGAAGACGACGATGCTGAAGCCAGCAGCGACGACGAAGATGAAGTTGAAAGCGGCCCGGACCCGATCATCGCAGCCCAGCGTTTCGGTGCGGTTTCCGATCAAATGGAAATCACCCGCAAGGCCCTGAAAAAGCACGGTCGCTCCAACAAGCTGGCGATTGCCGAGCTGGTGGCCCTGGCTGAGCTGTTCATGCCGATCAAGCTGGTACCGAAGCAATTCGAAGGCCTGGTTGAGCGTGTTCGCAGTGCCCTTGAACGTCTGCGTGCGCAAGAACGCGCAATCATGCAGCTGTGTGTACGTGATGCACGTATGCCGCGTGCCGACTTCCTGCGCCAGTTCCCGGGCAACGAAGTCGACGAAAGCTGGACCGACGCGCTGGCCAAAGGCAAGGCGAAATACGCCGAAGCCATTGGTCGCCTGCAGCCGGACATCATCCGTTGCCAGCAGAAGCTGACCGCGCTTGAGACCGAAACCGGTCTGACGATTGCTGAAATCAAAGACATCAACCGTCGCATGTCGATCGGTGAGGCCAAGGCCCGCCGCGCGAAGAAAGAGATGGTTGAAGCGAACTTGCGTCTGGTGATCTCGATCGCCAAGAAGTACACCAACCGTGGCCTGCAATTCCTCGATCTGATCCAGGAAGGCAACATCGGCTTGATGAAGGCGGTGGACAAGTTCGAATACCGTCGCGGCTACAAGTTCTCGACTTATGCCACCTGGTGGATCCGTCAGGCGATCACTCGCTCGATCGCCGACCAGGCCCGCACCATCCGTATTCCGGTGCACATGATCGAGACGATCAACAAGCTCAACCGTATTTCCCGGCAGATGTTGCAGGAAATGGGTCGTGAACCGACCCCGGAAGAGCTGGGCGAACGCATGGAAATGCCTGAGGATAAAATCCGCAAGGTATTGAAGATCGCGAAAGAGCCGATCTCCATGGAAACGCCGATTGGTGATGACGAAGACTCCCATCTGGGGGACTTCATCGAAGACTCGACCATGCAGTCGCCAATCGATGTCGCCACTGTTGAGAGCCTTAAAGAAGCGACCCGCGACGTACTGTCCGGCCTCACTGCCCGTGAAGCCAAGGTACTGCGCATGCGTTTCGGCATCGACATGAATACCGACCACACCCTTGAGGAAGTCGGTAAGCAGTTTGACGTGACCCGCGAGCGGATCCGTCAGATCGAAGCCAAGGCGCTGCGCAAGTTGCGCCACCCGACGCGAAGCGAGCATCTACGCTCCTTCCTCGACGAGTGATACCAGAACCCCCGGCCCAGGCCGGGGGTTTTGTTTTCTATAGATTAATTTCTACAGATTAACTTCCCCCGCAGCCCCCCTCCCCCTAAATGCCCGTCTACACTCGACAGATTCCCCGTGCCATAACGAGACCGTTATGCCCAGACTGCCGACCGTGATGCTGCTGTCGCTGCTCGCCTGGACCGCAACGGCTGGCGCGTTGACTCTTACTGATGATGAGCGTGGCTGGCTGGCGGACCATCAGGAGCTGCGCCTGGGGGTGGACGCTTCTTGGCCGCCCTTCGAATACCGTGATGAAAATGGCCGTTATCAAGGCCTCGCTGCCGACTATGTACGCCTGATCCAGGACCGCCTGGGCGTGCGAATCAAGCTGATCGAACCGGCAAACTGGACCGCTGTGCTCGAACAGGCGAAAAACAACCAGCTCGACCTGCTCCCCGGCATCATGTCGACGCCCGAGCGCCAGAATTACGTGGCCTTTACGCGCCCGTACCTGGACTTCCCGATCGTCATCCTTGCCCATGAGGGTGGCGCAAAACCGCGCAACCTCAAAGACCTGTACGGCCTGAAGATCGCGGTGGTGGAAAACTACGCGCCGCACGAATTACTGCGCACTCACCACCCCGACCTCAACCTGGTGGCCATGCCGAACGTCAGTTCAACGCTGCAAGCCCTGGCCACCGATGAAGTGGATGCGGTTGTCAGCGACCTCGCTTCCAGCGTCTGGAGCCTGCGCCAACTCAAGCTGGACGGTTTATACGTCAGCGGCGAAACGCCCTACCGCTATCAATTGGCGATGGGCGTGCCACGCGATCAGAAAATACTGGTGGGCATTCTGGACAAAGTCCTCGCCGACCTCAGCTCCGACGAAACCGATGCGATCCAGCAACACTGGGTCGGCAGTTTCACCGATCACCGCACCTTCTGGGCCGACTTGCTGATGTACGGCCTGCCGGCTGTGCTGCTGTTGAGCACTGTGTTGGCCATCGTGATTCGCATCAACCGCCGGCTCAGCTCGGAAATTGCCCGGCGGGTCGCCCTTGAGCAAGAGTTGCGCAGCAGCGAATACCACTATCGCGGCCTGGTAGAGAGCCTGTCCGCGATTGCCTGGGAAGCCAGCATCACCGACTTCACCTACAGCTACGTGTCGCCCCACGCCGAAGACCTGCTGGGCTATCCCCGCGCCCATTGGTTGATTCCAGGTTTCTGGCGCAACATCATCCACCCCGCCGACCTGACCCGTGCCGAGGCATTCTGCTACCAGGAAACCCGCGCCAACCGCGATCACAGCCTCGATTATCGGGTGATTACCGCCGACGGCCGCTGCTTGTGGGTGCGTGACATCGTCAGCCTGATCAAGCACGGCCATGAGCCGGTGTTACGCGGTTTGATGATCGATATCAGCGAAGCCAAACGCACTGAAGAGGCGTTGCAGCTTTCCGAAGAGAAGTTTGCCTCGGTGTTTCAGCAATGCCCGGACATCCTGGTCATCGCCCGCCTCTCTGATGGCTGCCTGCTGGAGGTGAACAAGGCATTCGAGGACCAGATTGGGTTAAGCGCCGAACAAGTCGTGGGTAAAACCGCCACCGAGCTGAATATCTGGGGCGTTCAAGGCGTCGGCCCCGACCTGTTGCGACGTGTGCAGACCACCAGCATCCGCAACCTGGAAATGCCGTTTCTGCGCAGCAATGGCCAGGCGTTTACCGGGCTGATCTCCGCCGAACCGTTCCAGCTCGACACCACCGAAGCCTTGGTGGTGGCGGTGCGTGACATCACCCAACTCAAGGAAACCCAACAACTGCTGCAAACCTCCGAAGAGAAATTCGCCAAGGCCTTCCACGCCTCACCCGACGGTCTGCTGCTCAGCCGCCAGCGCGATGGGCTGTTGATTGAAGTGAACGAAGGCTTCACCCGCCTGACGGGCTTTACCAGTGCGAACTCACTCGACCAGTCGACCCTGGACCTGGGCATCTGGGTTGACCTCAACGAACGCAAACACCTGCTGGAATTGATGCAACGCGACGGTTTTGTGCGTGACTTCGTCTGCCGTATCCGCCGCGCCGACGGCTTGATTCGCCTGTGCGAAGTGTCCAGCCGCCCGCTGCCCATCGGCGAAGAAGACTGCATGTTGACCATCGCCCGCGACATCACCGAGCGCCAAGTGATGCAGGAAAAACTGCAACAGGCCGCCACCGTGTTCGAGAGCACCGCCGAAGGCGTATTAATCACCGACACCCGGCAGAACATCAGCGCCGTCAACCGCGCTTTCAGCGAGATCACCGGCTACAGCGAAGCCGAAGCCCTTGGCAGCACGCCGCGCCTGCTCGCCTCCGGCCTGCATGACAGCGCGTTCTATGCGGCGATGTGGCATCAATTGACGGCCCACGGCCACTGGCAGGGCGAGATTTCCAACCGTCGCAAAAACGGCGAGCTGTACCCCAGTTGGCTGACCATCAGCGCCGTGCGCAACCGCGACCAGTTGATCACGCACTTTGTTGCCGTGTTTGCCGATATCTCCAGTCTCAAGCACGCCCAGGCTCGCCTCGACTACCAGGCGCACCACGATCCCCTGACCGGTCTGCCCAACCGCACCCTGTTTGAAAGCCGGCTGCAAGCCGCCCTCATTAGCCAGGAAGAAACCGGTAGCCAGGGCGCCGTGCTGTTCCTCGACCTGGACCGGTTCAAGCATATCAACGACAGCCTCGGCCACCCCGTCGGCGACCTGCTGCTCAAGGACATCGCCGTGCGCCTCAAGGAGCAACTGCGCGACATCGACACCGTGGCACGCCTGGGCGGCGACGAATTCATCATCTTACTGCCCGGCCTGCAACAAGCCAGCGATGCCGAACACCTGGCCAATAAACTGCTCGCCTGCTTCACCCCGCCGTTCCAGGCCGGCGAGCATGAGTTCTTTATCAGCGCCAGCATCGGCACCAGCCTTTACCCACAGGACGGTACCGACGTCGCCACCCTGGTCAAAAACGCCGATGCCGCGATGTACCGCTCCAAGGCCAAAGGCCGCAACCGTGTCGAGAGCTACACCCGCGACCTCACCGCCCAGGCCAACGAACGCGTGGCCCTCGAGCACGAACTGCGTCGCGCCATCGAACGTGAAGAGCTGTTTTTGTACTACCAACCCAAGCGCAGCCTGGCCACCCAGGAACTGATCGGCGCCGAAGCCTTGATTCGCTGGCACCACCCGACGTTTGGCGACGTGCCGCCGGAACACTTCATCGCCCTGGCCGAAGAGAACGGCACAATCCTGCAGATTGGCGACTGGGTACTGGAACAGGCCTGCCGTCAGATGCACACCTGGAAACACGCCTTCAACGACTTCGGTCCACTGTCAGTCAACCTCGCCGGCGCGCAACTGCGTCACCCCACCCTGCTCGCGCGCATCGAACAACTGCTGCACGACTACGACCTGGAGCCCGGTTGCCTGCAACTGGAGATCACCGAAAACTTCATCATGAGCCAGGCCGAAGAAGCCCTCGAAGTGCTGCACCAACTCAAGCACCTGGGCGTGCAACTGGCCATCGATGACTTTGGCACCGGCTACTCATCCCTAAGCTACCTCAAGCGCCTGCCACTGGATTTCCTCAAGATCGACCAGTCCTTCGTGCGCGGCCTGCCCGACGACCCCCACGACGCCGCCATCGTGCGCGCCATCATCGCCCTGGGCCACAGCATGCAATTCACCATCATCGCCGAAGGCGTGGAAAACCCCGCACAACAAGCCTTCCTGGCCGCCGAAGGCTGCGAACAGATGCAAGGCTACATCGTCAGCCTGCCACTGCCGCCGGAGCTTTTTGCCGAGACCTTTCTTCATATGCGGGTTTCAGACTTTTCGGATGGCACAGCACGGAAACCGTCGTTATAATCCGCGTCCTACTGAGGGCCTATAGCTCAGTTGGTTAGAGCAGGGGACTCATAATCCCTTGGTCGTAGGTTCGAGTCCTACTGGGCCCACCAAACAAGAAAGCCGCGCACTGCGCGGCTTTTTCGTGTCTGGAAGTCTGTAACATACCTCCCCACTGCCCATCGCACCGGAGCCCCACCCTTGCCCGCCCTCGACGAAATCGATCGCCAACTGATCGCCGCCTTGCAGATCAACGCCCGCGAAAGCGTGGCCATGCTTGCCCGGCAGTTGGGCATTGCGCGCACCACGGTGACGTCGCGCCTGGCGCGTCTGGAGAAAACCCAGGTGATCACCGGTTATGGCGTGCGCCTCGGGCAGCGTGTGGTTGATGGGGGGTTGCAGGCGTATGTTGGCATTACCGTTCAGGCGCGCTCGGGCAAGGAAGTGCTGCGCAGGCTGAGCGCCATGGCGCAGGTGCAGCAGTTGTGTGCGGTGAGTGGCGAGTTTGATTACGTGGCCTGGCTGCGCACTGATTCGCCGGAACAGTTGGACCAGTTGCTGGACCAGATCGGCAGCGTCGAGGGCGTAGAAAAAACCACCACGTCGATCATCCTCAGTAACAAATTGGACCGTGGCCAGCCAGTTTGACCAGCCACTTCGTCATTTTGACTAAAAACAATTCAATCCGACGACACATTGCGTCTTAATAACGACCGCTACGCTCCCTAAACTGGCTGCCATCTTTTCCTATACTCAACGGGCCGAATCCCGCCGAGTCGTCAGTAAGGTCAGCCATGAGCATTCCGTCCAGCACCATCAGCAAGACCAATCGCCATCCCGCCGACGGTAAAAAACCTATCACCATCTTTGGCCCGGATTTTCCGTTTGCCTTTGATGACTGGATCGAACACCCGGCCGGCCTGGGCAGTATTCCCGCCGCCAACCATGGCGCGGAAGTGGCGATTGTGGGGGCCGGGATCGCGGGGCTGGTAGCAGCCTACGAGCTGATGAAGCTGGGCCTCAAGCCGGTGGTGTATGAGGCCTCGAAGATGGGCGGGCGTTTGCGCTCCCAGGCCTTTGAAGGCGCCGAAGGCATCATCGCCGAGCTGGGCGGCATGCGTTTTCCGGTGTCGTCCACCGCGTTCTACCACTATGTGGACAAGCTGGGTCTTGAGACCAAACCTTTTCCCAACCCGCTGACACCGGCTTCCGGCAGCACAGTGGTCGACCTCGAAGGCCAGACCCACTACGCGCAGAAGCTCTCGGACTTGCCCGTGCTGTTCCAGGAAGTGGCCGATGCCTGGGCGGATGCGCTGGAGGCCGGCTCGCAGTTCGGTGATATCCAGCAAGCCATTCGCGATCGCGACGTGCCGCGCCTCAAAGCGCTGTGGAACAAGCTGGTACCGCTGTGGGACGACCGCACCTTCTATGACTTCGTCGCCACGTCCAAGGCGTTCGCCAAGCTGTCGTTCGCGCACCGCGAAGTGTTTGGCCAGGTGGGTTTCGGCACGGGTGGTTGGGATTCGGATTTCCCCAACTCGATGCTGGAAATCTTCCGCGTGGTGATGACCAACTGCGACGATCACCAACACCTGGTGGTTGGCGGCGTAGCGCAAGTGCCCATGGGTATCTGGCGCCATGTGCCGGAGCGTTGCGCCCACTGGCCTGCTGGCACCAGCCTCAGCTCGCTGCATCGCGGTGCGCCACGGGCGGGGGTAAAACGCATTGCCCACGCTGCCGATGGCCGCTTTGCGGTCACCGACAACTACGGCGACACCCGTGAATACGCCGCCGTGCTGACCACCTGCCAAAGCTGGTTGCTGACCACCCAGATCGAATGCGACGAAACCCTGTTTTCGCAAAAAATGTGGATGGCCCTGGACCGCACGCGCTACATGCAATCGTCCAAGACCTTCGTGATGGTCGACCGCCCGTTCTGGAAAGACAAAGACCCGGAGACCGGCCGCGACCTGATGAGCATGACCCTCACCGACCGCCTCACCCGTGGCACCTATCTGTTCGACAACGGTGACGACAAGCCAGGCGTGATTTGCCTGTCGTACTCGTGGATGAGCGACGCGCTGAAAATGCTCCCGCAGCCTATCGACAAGCGCGTGAAACTGGCCCTCGACGCGCTGAAAAAGATCTACCCGAAAGTCGATATCAAGGCACGCATCATCGGCGACCCGATCACCGTATCCTGGGAAGCCGACCCGCATTTCCTCGGCGCCTTCAAAGGCGCGTTGCCCGGCCACTATCGCTACAACCAGCGCATGTATGCGCACTTCATGCAGAAGGACATGCCCGCCGAACAGCGTGGGATTTTTATCGCCGGTGACGACGTATCCTGGACGCCTGCGTGGGTCGAGGGCGCGGTGCAAACCTCGCTGAATGCGGTGTGGGGCATCATGACCCACTTCGGCGGCAGCACTCACCCCGAAAATCCGGGCCCAGGGGATGTCTTTGACGAAATCGGCCCGATCGCCCTGGCCGATTAAGGAGTTAAGCATGCGTGTCGCCCTGTACCAATGCCCACCGCTGCCGCTGGATGTGGCCGGCAACCTCAAGCGCCTGCATCAATTGGCGCATGAAGCGAGCGGTGCCGACGTGCTGGTGCTGCCGGAGATGTTCCTCAGCGGCTACAACATTGGCGCGGAAGCGGTGGGCGCACTCGCCGAAGCCCAGGATGGGCCGTCGGCACAGGCGATTGCCGAACTGGCCAAAAGCGCCGGCCTGGCCATTCTCTACGGGTACCCGGAGCGGGCTGAGGACGGGCAGATCTACAACGCCGTGCAATTGATCGATGCCCACGGCCAGCGCCTGTGCAACTACCGCAAGACTCACCTGTTTGGCGACCTGGACCACTCGATGTTCAGCGCCGGGGAAGATGATTTCCCGCTGGTGGAGCTTAACGGCTGGAGGCTGGGTTTTCTGATCTGCTACGACCTGGAGTTCCCGGAAAACACGCGACGCCTGGCCCTGGCCGGTGCCGAGGTGATCCTGGTGCCGACGGCCAATATGGTGCCGTTCGACTTTGTTGCCGACGTGACCGTACGGGCGCGGGCCTTTGAAAACCAGTGCTATGTGGTCTACGCCAACTACTGCGGGCACGAAGGCGAGATTCAGTACTGCGGGCAAAGCAGTATTGCTGCGCCCAATGGCCAGCGAATCGCCCAGGCGGGGCTGGATGAAGCGTTGATCGTCGGTACACTGGATCGCCAATCGATCCTGGACGCCCGCGTGGCCAATCACTACCTGCAAGACCGTCGCCCAGAGCTGTACGGCGCGCTGCACAAGCCCTGAGCCAGACGGTTTGTTAGCATAGGCACATTCTACGTTTCGGAAGTGCCCATGCCTGCGCCGGCCCACCCTCATCACCTTGACTTGACCCTGGCCAACGGCCTGCGGGTTTCCTTGCGTCACGCGCCGCGCCTGAAGCGTTGCGCTGCCATGTTGCGCGTAGCCGCCGGCAGCCATGACGTGCCACTCGCGTGGCCGGGCTTGGCGCATTTTCTTGAGCATTTGCTGTTTCTCGGCACCGCGCGTTTTCCCACAGGCGAAGGCTTGATGGCCTACGTGCAGCGCCAGGGTGGGCAGGTCAACGCCAGCACCCGCGAGCGCACCACGGACTTCTTCTTTGAATTGCCGGTGCCGACCTTTGCCGGTGGGCTCGAGCGGCTGGCGGATATGTTGACCCATCCGCGCCTGACGATTGAAGACCAACTGCGTGAGCGCGAAGTGCTGCAAGCGGAGTTTGTGGCCTGGTCCCAGGATGCCAAGGCACAGCAGCAGGTTGCGCTGTTGGAGGGCTTGGCGGCTGATCATCCGTTGCGCGGCTTTCATGCCGGTAATCGGGATAGCCTCCCGGTGGAACGTGAGGCATTTCAGCAGGCATTGAAGGAATTCCATACCAGGTTCTATCAGAGCGGGCAGATGACATTAAACCTTGCCGGCCCGCAACCATTGGAAGAACTGCAAGCGTTGGCCCAGCGTTTCAGCGACGAATTGGCCACTGGCCCTCAGCACCCACAGGCTGCGCCGCCTGCGCTGATGCTCGGCCACGCCCAGGGCTTTCAACACATCGCCGATAACCACCTGCACCACGTCATCACCTGTGACGCGCCTCGCCAAGCCCTGGCGTTTCTCTGCACCTGGCTCAATGCTACGGCGCCGGGTGGTTTACTGGCTGAGCTGAAAGCGCGAAAACTGGCCAATGCCATGCAGACGACCGTGCTTTATGCGTTTGCCGGGCAAGCCGTATTGGATATCGACTTTACCCTCGAGACTCAAGACGATTCGGCTACGCAAATCGAAGCGTTGTTGCACGACTGGCTGAGCTTTTTCGCACACAGCGATTGGACACCTTTGCGCGAAGAGTACGCCTTGCAGAACGCCCGTCAGCAACAGATCCAAAGCGCACTGGCAGTGGTGCGAAATGAACGTGAAGACCTGTCGGAACAGGGCGCTGCCGCACTGAAAGCGCTGCTTGATTCGCTGCACCTTGAACCGTCCCAACACCCTTGGCAGTTGCCGCCCAGCAACCCGTTCCTGCGTCCAGCTGCCAACGAACAACGCGCCGGGCTGATCCGTGGCCAGACCAGCGCCCACCGCGGTTTGCGCACCTTCGCCCAGGACCGCTCCCGAGGCCGTCGGGAGGTGTCGGCGCTGACATTCAGCCAGGCATTGGCGGATGACACCGAAGAAGGTGCGCTGTATCTGCAATGGCGGTTTGATAACGCCGCGCCCGTGGGGTTGGAAAATACATTACAGCCATTGCGCGAGAATGCCCGTCAGGCCGGCGTTGAGTTGTCTTTCGAAACGATCGGCAACGATTTCCTGGTGAAAATGGTCGGTCTTCACCAGCCCATGCCGGCTGTTCTGGACGTATTGGCGCAAAGCTTAAGCCAGCCACCAGAAGCCGCACCCGCCGCAACACCCATGATCGCCATCCGAGCGTTGCTCAAGGCGCTGCCGACTTGTTGCAGCGGCACTCACTCCGGGCCAGTGTCATGGGCGACAGCTCGATGGCATGGGCTCGGCGTTGGGTTACCGGCCGCTTGTGAAGCCGCGATCAAAATCGCCGCAGCGCGGCTGCCTGGGCAGGCAGCAAGTATTGAGCACACACCCCCAACCCTCGACGGCCAGAAGCTCTGGCACAGGGTGAAAACAGACGCCAACGACGCGGCTTTGCTGCTGTTTTGCCCAGCGCCGACGCTAACCGTGGCCGATGAAGCCGCCTGGCGACTGCTTGGGCATCTGCTGCACGGGCCGTTTTACCAGCGTCTGCGGGTCGAGCTACAAATAGGCTACGCAGTATTCAGCGGCATCCGACAGATCAACGGACAAACCGGATTGCTGTTTGGCGTGCAGTCTCCCAGCGTTTCACTGAGCGGGATCGTCGATCACCTGCAGACCTTTCTGAAGCAGCTACCGACGTTAATCGACAGCAGCCCAGACCTGGGCAACCAGCCCCTGGCGCAGCAATTCAGTGCCCAGCAACTGCCCCTTAGCCAAGCCGCCGAGCTGCTGTGGCAGGCGCAGTTGGCGGGCCACTCGATGGGTTACCTGGACCAGCTACAACACTTGATACAAAACCGCACACGCGAGGATCTGCAGCGCGCCGCACAGCAACTCAACGATGCCTCAGGCGGCTGGCGCTGTGTGGCCAACGGCCCGCGAATCAACGATTCCTGGCAACCGGCAGGCTGATCGTTGCCAACCCTGCAACAGGCTTTTTCCGTCAAGACAGCGCTAACTTGAAAATAATTGCGTAATATTCATACGCAATATCTGAACATCTCCGATAGGAGGTGGACTATATGTATTACTTGGTAGTGAACGTCCCATCCCTTGGTAGGAGTATGAATATGACCTGGTCCAAACCCGCTTACACTGATCTGCGTATCGGTTTCGAAGTCACCATGTACTTCGCCAGCCGTTGATTGGCTGAGTAATACAACGCCTCGGTTCGCCCGGGGCGTTTTTGTTTTGAGCTTTGCGTGATGGAGCAATCATGTTTGTCCAGATTCTAGGTTCCGCCGCCGGCGGTGGCTTCCCGCAGTGGAACTGCAACTGCGTGAACTGCGCAGGCTTTCGCGACGGCAGCCTGCGCGCCCAGGCGCGTACCCAATCGTCCATCGCGATTTCCGACGATGGCGTGAACTGGGTGCTGTGCAATGCTTCGCCGGATATCCGTGCGCAACTGCAAGGCTTTGCGCCCATGCAACCCGGCCGCGCCCTGCGCGATACCGGCATCAGCGCAATCATCCTGATGGACAGCCAGATCGATCACACCACCGGCCTGTTGAGCTTGCGCGAAGGTTGCCCGCATCAGGTGTGGTGCACCGACATGGTCCATGAAGACCTCAGCACCGGTTTCCCGCTGTTCAGCATGTTGACCCACTGGAACGGCGGCCTGGCCTGGAACCGTATCGAGCTGGACGCCAGCTTCACCATCCCGGCCTGCCCGAACCTGCGCTTCACCCCACTGCCTTTGCGCAGCGCCGCGCCGCCCTACTCGCCGCACCGCTTTGACCCGCACCCAGGCGATAACATCGGCCTGATCGTCGAAGACCTGCGCACCGGCGGCAAGCTGTTCTATGCGCCGGGCCTGGGCAAAGTCGACGCGCCGCTGCTGGAAATCATGGCAGGCAGCGACTGCCTGCTGGTGGACGGCACGATGTGGGACGACGATGAAATGCAGCGCCGTGGCGTCGGCACCCGCACCGGCCGCGAGATGGGCCACCTGGCACAGAACGGCCCCGGCGGCATGCTCGAAGTACTGGAGCAGCTACCCGAGCAGCGCAAGGTGCTGATCCACATCAACAACACCAACCCGATCCTCGACGAAGACTCCCCCGAGCGCGCCGAGCTGGTGCGGCGCAATGTCGAAGTGGCTTACGACGGCATGAGCATTGAATTGTAGGAGCAGACGAAGTGACTGACACACCGTTGACCACCGCCGAGTTCGAAGCCGCCCTGCGGGCCAAGGGCGCCTTCTACCATATCCATCACCCGTATCACGTGGCGATGTACGAAGGCCGCGCCACCCGCGAGCAGATCCAGGGCTGGGTCGCCAACCGCTTCTACTATCAGGTGAACATCCCGCTCAAAGACGCCGCGATCCTGGCCAACTGCCCGGACCGCGAGATCCGCCGCGAGTGGATCCAGCGCCTGCTCGACCACGACGGCGCGCCCGGTGAAGACGGCGGTATTGAAGCCTGGTTGCGCCTGGGCCAGGCCGTCGGCCTCGACCCCGACCAATTGCGCTCCCAGGAGCTGGTGCTGCCCGGCGTACGGTTTGCGGTGGATGCCTATGTCAACTTTGCCCGCCGCGCCAGCTGGCAGGAAGCCGCCAGCAGCTCGCTGACCGAACTGTTCGCACCGCAGATCCACCAGTCGCGCCTCGACAGCTGGCCGCAGCATTACCCGTGGATCGACCCGGCCGGTTATGAGTATTTCCGTACGCGTTTGGGCCAGGCGCGCCGTGATGTGGAACATGGTTTGGCGATCACACTGCAGCACTACACCACCCGCGAAGGCCAGGAACGCATGCTGGAAATTCTGCAGTTCAAACTCGACATTCTGTGGAGCATGCTGGATGCCATGAGCATGGCCTACGAACTTAAACGCCCGCCGTATCACAGCGTGACCGAACAGCGGGTCTGGCATAAAGGGATCACCCTATGAGCTTTGATCGCAGCAAAACACCGAGCTGGCGCCAGGGCTATCGCTACCAGTACGAACCGGCGCAAAAAGGCCACGTACTGCTCTACCCCGAAGGCATGATCAAGCTCAACGACAGCGCCGCCTTGATCGGCGGGCTGATCGACGGCGAGCGCGACGTGGCCGCCATCATCGCCGAGCTGGATAGACAATTCCCCGGTGTGCCTGAACTCGGTCAAGACATCGAGGATTTCATGGAGGTCGCCCGTGCTGAGCACTGGATCGAACTTGCCTGAAAAGCCACCGATCGGCCTGCCACTGTGGTTGCTTGCCGAGCTGACTTACCGTTGCCCGTTGCAGTGCCCGTATTGCTCCAACCCGCTGGATTTTGCCGAACAGGGTAAAGAGCTGAGCACCGAGCAGTGGATCAAGGTGTTTCGCGAAGCGCGGGAAATGGGCGCTGCGCAGCTGGGGTTTTCCGGCGGTGAACCGCTGGTGCGCCAGGACCTTGCCGAACTGATCGCCGAGGCGCGCAAGCTGGGTTTCTACACCAACCTCATCACTTCTGGCATCGGCCTTACCGAGCAGAAAATCAGCGACTTCAAAAAGGCTGGCCTGGACCATATCCAGATCAGTTTCCAGGCCAGCGATGAGCAGGTGAACAACCTGCTGGCCGGCTCGAAAAAAGCCTTCGCGCAAAAGCTGGAAATGGCCCGCGCGGTGAAGGCCCACGGCTACCCGATGGTGCTGAATTTCGTTACCCATCGGCACAATATCGACAAGATCGATCGCATTATTGAATTGTGCATTGCCCTGGAGGCAGACTTCGTCGAACTCGCCACTTGCCAGTTCTACGGCTGGGCGCAGCTCAATCGTGTGGGCTTGCTGCCGACCCGGGAGCAACTGGTACGCGCCGAACGCATCACCAACGAATACCGCGCCAAGCTCGAAGCCGAAGGCCATCCGTGCAAGCTGATCTTCGTGACACCGGATTACTACGAGGAACGCCCAAAAGCCTGCATGAACGGCTGGGGCAGTATTTTTCTGACAGTCACACCGGACGGCACCGCCCTGCCTTGCCACGGCGCCCGACAGATGCCGGTGCAATTTCCCAATGTGCGCGACCACAGCATGCAACACATCTGGTACGACTCGTTCGGCTTCAACCGTTTTCGCGGCTACGACTGGATGCCCGAGCCGTGCCGTTCATGCGATGAAAAGGAAAAGGACTTCGGCGGCTGCCGTTGCCAGGCGTTCATGCTCACGGGTGATGCGAGCAACGCCGACCCGGTGTGCAGCAAGTCCGAGCAGCACGGCATCATCCTCAAGGCGCGGGAAGAAGCCGAGCATGCCACCCAGACCATCGAGCAGTTGGCCTTTCGCAACGAGCGCAATTCACGGCTCATCGCAAAAGGCTGACGGCCTCAGCGCTTGGCGATGATGTACACCGCGTGGATGATGCCGGGGAAGTAACCGCACAGGGTCAGCAGGATGTTCAGCCAGAACGCCCCGCCGAAACCCACTTGCAGGAACACACCCAATGGCGGCAGCAGAATGGCGATGATGATACGAATGATGTCCATGGGTAAGCTCCAAAAAATCGGCTCGTGTGAGCCGTGTAGCTAATCGACCTTGGGCGTTCGTGAGGGTTCAGTGGGATCTGGCGTTGGGCCATCCTGAAGAGAGCAGACAAAAAAACGCCCCCAGCCAAAAGAATCAGGCTGGGGGCGCCGCGTATGCCGCGAGACGGTTCAGGAATATGAGGTTAAACGGCGATGCCCTTGCGACATTGCAGTTGGGCGGTACGCACGCGGGAGAACGCGCGCGCCAGGCGCAGGAGCATTTCGTCGATGTGGCTTTTGCTCACGTTCAAGGCTGGAGTAAAACGCAAACAGTCGGGTTGCGGGGCGATAAGGATCAGGTCTTCGTGCAATGCAGCCTTTACCACGGCATCCGCAGAATCATCTGACAGTGTCAGGCCCCACAGGAGTCCGTTGCCGCGTAGTTGCCCATGGCCGTAGCGGTAGGCCAGCCGGGCAAGGCCTTCTCCCAGGTACAGGCCGGATTCACGTACCTGCTCAAGAAAACCGCTTTCCAGCACGGTGTCGAGTACGGCAACACCGGCAGACGCCATCAGTGCATTGCCGTGATGCGTCCCCGCCAATTCCCCCGCTTCGAAACAACAAGCCTTGCCGCGCGCCAGCAACGCCGCCAGCGGCACACCGCCGCCCAGGCCTTTGCCGAGGGTGATGATGTCGGCACGCACGCCGTACTGTTGTTCGGCCAGCAGGCTGCCGCAACGCCCCATGCCGGTTTGCACTTCATCGAGGATCAGCAGGATCCCCAGTTCACGGCACAGCCGCTCGACTCCCTTCAAATAGTGCTCGGTGGCAGGAATAACGCCAGCTTCACTCTGGATCGGCTCCAACATGATGGCAACCGTTTGGGCATCGACGGCGGCGTGCAGCGCCGGCAAGTCGTTGAAGGGCACATGGCTGAAACCCGCCAGTTGCGGCTCAAAACGGTTGCCGCCGGCACTCGTCGAGGCTGCCAACGCCGCAAAGCTTCGCCCATGACAGCCGCCGCTGGCGCTGATAATGCGATAGGCACCACCGCGATACAGCTGGCCCCATTTACGCGCCAGTTTGATCGCGGCTTCACAGGCTTCCGAGCCGCTGTTGAGCAAGTAACCCTGGTCGCTGCCGGTGTGGTCGCACAGCTGGTCGACGAGGTTCAGTTGGGCGCGGTTGTGCAGGCCATTGCCAGGGTTGATGAGCATATGAGTCTGATCGGCCAGGGCTTTGATCAATACCTGCGGGCTATGGCCGAGGCTGTTGGCGGCGCTGCCCTGGCTGAAATCCAGGTAGGCGCGCCCGTCGCTGTCCCACAGCCACGGGCCCTGGCCACGCACAAACACCTGCGCGGGCCTTGCCACAGTCGGCATCAGGGATTTACTCGAGCCGTCATGGCGCGTATCCACGATCAAATCGTCCAGGCTCGGCGCAGGGCGACGAAACAGATTCACAGCTCACCCCCGATGGCAACCGGACCTTGGTCGATGCCCCGTACAAACACACCCTTGAGGTTTTTTGCCTTGCCTATGTAAACGCCATCAACATAAACGCTATTCATTGCCCGATCCGGCCCTGTAAGCCCTGCGAATAGGCGCTAGACTAGGCGCCCGAGGGGCCATCGGCCATTTCGATTTTCCAGCTTTTTCGATAAGTAAGTCTTATGGATTTCAAGCAACTGCGTTATTTCGTCGCGGTGTATGAGGAAGGCCACGTGGGCCGTGCTGCGGAGCGCCTGTCGATCTCGCAACCGGCCCTGTCACAACAGATTCGCCAATTGGAACAGAACCTGGATGTCAGCCTGTTCGAGCGCAGCAGCAAGCGCCTGTTGCCGACATTGGCAGCACACACCTTGTACAACCACGCATTGCCGCTCATCGATGGTATGCAGCAAGCCGTCGAGGCCTTGCGCAACTTCAAGGGCCAGGCGATGCGCACCTTGGCCATTGGCGTGCTGCAAACCGTGCACACCAGCCTGGTCCCGCAGATGCTCGAGCGCGTGCGCAAAGCCCAGCCGCACCTGGTCGTGCAGATCTATGAATTGACCGGGCTTGAGATCGAGCGGCGCTTGCTCAACGGCTCGTTGGATATCGGCATCAGCTACCTGCCACCCCGCCAGCCGGGGTTAACGGGCGTGTTGCTGTACGAAGATGAACTGAAGGTGGTCATTCCCGAAGACCATCCACTGCGCGAATTCAAGAAAGTCTCGCTGAAACAGGCGGCCGAGCTGCCGATGCTGCTGTTGGGGGAAGAGTTCCAGGTGCGGCAGATCTGGCAAGGCCAGTTATCCAATTTAGGACGACGGCCTCAGGTGCAGGCGGAGTTGAATACGATGGTCGGGATTCTCGACAGCCTGCCTCATACCCAGCTCGCCACCGTATTGCCGGGGCGCTCCCAGGATGAGCACAACAGCAAGGCGCTGCTGTGGAAGCCGTTGAGTGAACCAAGAGTGCCGCTGAAGGTGGGCCTGGTGTGCCGCGACGTCCAGCGCCAGCAAGCGACGGTAGCGTTGTTGCGCACCTTGCTGGAAGACGTGATGAATGCCCCGCAGGCAAGCGCCTGACTTTTTCGCGGGCAAAAGAAAACCCCGCCGAAGCGGGGCTTTGCAGACTGTTTCCCTGACATCCATTTCACTCCGCCGTCCTGGCAGAATCCTACGTGTCCGTGTTGTTGCTTTGCGCTTCCTGCGCGACGTCCATGTGAAGTAGATTATCCGTGGATCCAATTTGGCGATAGAGGACGAATAGCAGCACGTCATGTAAGAGAATGCTTACACGCCCTCCAAGCCCTTAGAACAGTGCTTCATCCAGCAAAAACAATGATTCGCTACCGGCTTTTACCGAAGCACTCAGCGAATGAATACGCGGCAGCAGGCGGGCAAAGTAGAAGCGCGCGGTGCCCAGCTTGCTGGCGTAGAAGTCTTCTTCAGCCTCTTTGCCCAACGCGGCCTTGGCCATGCGTGCCCACATATAGGCATAGGCCATGTAGCCAAAGGCATGCAGGTACTCAACCGAAGCCGCGCCGATTTCATTCGGGTTGGTTTTGGCGCGGTCCAGTACCCAGGCGGTCAACTCATCCAGGTTATCCACGGCAGCGCTGAGCGGTCGGGTGAATTCAGCCAGCTCGGCGCCTGAAGCCGCGATGAACTGGCGGATCTCGTCAGCAAACAAGGTGTAGAACGCCCCGCCGCTGCCGACGATCTTGCGCCCCATCAAGTCCAGCGCCTGAATGCCGTTGGTGCCTTCGTAGATCTGGGTGATGCGCACATCACGCACCAACTGCTCCTGGCCCCACTCGCGGATGTAGCCGTGGCCGCCAAAGATCTGTTGGCCGAGCACGGTGGTTTCCAGGCCAAGGTCGCTGAGGAAGGCTTTGGCAACAGGTGTCAGCAGCGCCACCAGGTTGTCCGCACGTTCGCGGGCGGCGGCATCTTCACTGAACTTGGCGATGTCCAATTGGGTGGCCACGTAGGTGGAGAACGCGCGACCGCCTTCGTTCGACGCTTTCATGGTCAGCAACATGCGGCGCACATCCGGGTGCACGATGATCGGGTCGGCCACTTTGTCCTTGGCCTGGGCGCCGGTCGGTGAGCGGCTCTGCAGACGGTCGCGCGCGTATTCAATCGCGTTCTGATAAGAGCGCTCGCCCGACGCCAGGCCCTGGATACCCACGCCCAAACGCTCATAGTTCATCATGGTGAACATCGCCGCCAAGCCACGGTTCGGCTCGCCCACCAGGTAACCCACGGCTTCATCGAAGTTCATCACGCAGGTCGCAGACGCCTGGATGCCCATCTTGTGTTCGATGGAGCCGCAGCTCACCGGGTTGCGAGCGCCCAGGCTGCCATCGGCATTGACCATGAACTTCGGCACCAGAAACAGCGAGATGCCCTTTGGCCCGGCCGGCGCATCCGGCAGCTTGGCCAACACCAGATGAATGATGTTGTCGGTGAGGTCATGCTCGCCGCCGGTGATAAAGATCTTGGTGCCACTGATGGTATAGGAGCCGTCCGCCTGAGGTTCAGCCTTGGTGCGGATAATGCCCAGGTCGGTCCCGGCGTGCGCTTCGGTCAGGCACATGGAACCTGCCCACTCACCCGAATACATTTTCGGCAGGTAGGTGGCTTTGAGCGCTTCGCTGGCGTGGGTGTTGATGGAAACACAGGCGCCGGAGGTCAGCATCGGGTACAGGCCAAACGCCAGGCTCGACGAGTTGATCATCTCTTCAACCTGGGCCGACACTGCCTTGGGCATGCCCATGCCGCCAAAGATCGGGTCGCCGCCTACGCCCACCCAGCCACCTTCGGCGTAGGTCTTATAAGCCTGTGGGAAACCATCCGGGGTGCTGACGGCAGTGTCCGCCCAACGGCAACCTTGTTCGTCGCCATTACGGCTGAGCGGCGCGATGGATTTGGCCGTGACCTTGCCGGCTTCCTCAAGGATCGCCTCAACGGTTTCGGCATCTACGGTGTCTGCCAATGCCGGCAATTGGGCCCAGGTGTTGGCGACCTCAAAAACTTCGTTGAGGACGAAGCGCATATCACGCAGCGGCGCTTTGTAATCAGCCATGGCAAACCTCGTGAGAACAGGAAAAGTGATTCGATAGGATCGGTTTTACAGGCTCCGAGTGTACCCGAACAACATTTGAGACACATAGGGTCTGTTAGTGACCAGCAAGTATTTTCGGGTCACACGAAGAGCTAATGTGGGAGCTGGCTTGCCTGCGATGCGAACACCTCGGTACATCAGTTACACCGAGTTGATGCCATCGCAGGCAAGCCAGCTCCCACATTTTGACCACAGTGAATCAGTCGCCTTTACAGCGCAAACAACTGCGCCGGCAAGCTCATCAGGCACTCACTGCCCGCCTCCACAGCGGCGCGGTGCGTTGCAGTACGCGGCAACAGGCGCTTGAAGTAAAAATCACAGGTGGCCAATTTGGCTTGGGCAAACTCGGCGTCGTCATGCGACTGGGCCGCAATGGCCATGCGCAACCACAGATACCCCAGAATGATGTAACCGCTGTACATCAAATAATCCACCGCCGCCGCGCCCACCTCATCCGGGTTTTTCATGGCGGCCATGCCAACCTTCATCGTCAGCTCGCCCCATTGCTGGTTCAGTTGATTGAGCTGCTCAACATGGGCCTTGAGCTGCGGGTGCTCGGCATTCGCCGCGCAGAACTTATGCACAAGCTTGGTAAACCCGCGCAGCAACTTGCCCTGGCTGCCCAGCACCTTACGGCCCAGCAAGTCGAGGGCCTGAATGCCATTGGTGCCTTCATAGATCGGCGCAATCCGCGCATCACGCGCCAGTTGCTCCATGCCCCATTCGCGAATGTAGCCATGGCCGCCGAACACCTGCATACCGTGGTTGGTCACCTCCAGCCCGGTTTCGGTCATAAAGGCTTTGCAGATAGGGGTGAGGAACGCCAACAGGTCTTCGGCCTCCTGGCGTTGGGCGGCGTCACTGTTCAAGTGCGCGGTGTCGAGCAGTTGGGCAGTGAAGTAGGTCAGCGCCCGATTGCCTTCGTTGAAGGCCTTCATGGTCAGCAACATGCGCCGCACGTCGGCGTGCACGATGATCGGGTCGGCGGCTTTATCCGGGGCCTTGGCGCCGGTCAGCGAGCGCATTTGCAGGCGGTCGTTGGCGTATTTGATCGCGCCCTGAAAACTCGCCTCACCATTGCACAAACCCTGCATGCCTGTACCCAGGCGCGCGTGGTTCATCATGGTGAACATGCAATTGAGGCCCTTGTTCGCCTCGCCAATCAAAAAGCCCTTGGCGCCGTCGAAGTTCAGCACGCAGGTGGCCGAGGCCTTGATGCCCATCTTGTGCTCGATGGAACCGCAGTGCACCGCGTTGCGCTCGCCTGAATCAGCATGGAACTTGGGCACGATAAACAACGAGATGCCCTTGGTGCCCGCCGGTGCGTCCGGCAGTTTGGCCAGCACCAAGTGAATGATATTGGCGCTCAGGTCGTGCTCGCCGGCCGAGATGAAGATCTTGCTGCCGGTGATCGCATAACTGCCATCCGCCTGGGGCACGGCGCGGGTCTTGATCAGGCCCAGGTCAGTGCCGCAGTGGGCTTCGGTGAGGCACATGGTGCCGGTCCATTCGCCGGCGGTGAGTTTGCTGAGGAACGTGGTTTTCTGCTCCTCGGTGCCGTGGGCGTGGATCGCCGACATGGCGCCGTGGGTGAGACCCGGGTACATGCCCCAGGAGGTGTTGCTGGAGCCGATCATCTCGCTGAGCACCAGCCCCAGGGACAGCGGCAAGCCCTGGCCACCGTAGGCCGGGTCCGCCGCTACGCCATGCCAGCCACCTTCCACGTACTGGGCGAAGGCTTCCTTGAAGCCCTTGGGCGTGGTGACCACGCCGCTGTCGAAGTGGCAGCCCTCTTCATCGCCACTGCGATTAAGTGGCGACAGCACGTTTTCGCAGAATTTGGCGCCTTCTTCGAGGATCGCGCTGACCATATCGGGGCTTGCGTCGGTCGCGCCCAACGCGGCGTAGTGGCCGTGAAAATCAAACACGTTGTCGATCAGAAAGCGCATGTCGCGCAGGGGAGCTTTGTACTCAGGCATGGCAATGTCTCCGGCAGCAGATGCCTTCAACCTACTGCCGGCCACCGCCTCGAACAATCACTGTAGAACCGCTGAATACACCGCCATCACTCAACCGGCAGCGCTCTCCATGCGCACCGCGCCACGGCGGTTCTGGCCGGAGGCGACCACGCAGTTACGCCCGGCGCCCTTGGCGGCGTAGAGCGCCTGGTCGGCGGACTTGAGCACTTCTTCGGGCGTGCGCTGTTCGGCCTGGCGCTCGGCCACGCCGATGCTGACCGTCACCGACACACTCGAGGCGCCACTGCCCGCCCGGCGTTGGCGGCCCTGTTGGTCATCGTGGGGGCGGTCCGGGTTGCGCAACTTGATGTCGTAGTTGGCGATGATCTCGCGGATCTCTTCCAGGTGCGGCATGCACTCGTCCAACGTCTTGCCGGCGAACACCACGGCAAACTCCTCCCCGCCATAACGATAGGCACGCCCGCCGCCATTGACCTTCGACAATTTGCTGGCCACCAGCCGCAGCACCTGATCACCGACATCATGGCCGTGGGTGTCGTTAAAGCGCTTGAAGTGATCGACGTCACTCATCGCCAACACATAATTGCGCCCCAGCCGCTGCATGCGTTCGTTGAGCGCGCGCCGCCCCGGCAAGCCGGTGAGTTCATCCCGGAAGGCCATCTGATAAGCCTCGTGCGCCACGCCCGCGGCAATCATCAGCATTACCTGGCTGCACATGATGTTCAGGGTGAACGGCAGGATGAACGTTTGCGGCAGCATCCAGAACAGCCCCAGCAAACCCACCAGTTGTGCGGCGTGCAAGGGCCGTGGCTGATACCAGTACTGCGCCGCCAGGGTGACAAAACCCATCAGGAACATCGGGTACGACAGCTGGATCAGGCTCATCCAACTGCCATGCAGCGCCGGCCAGCGAATCTCCGCCAGCCAGTTCAGCAAGGCCTGGGGAAAACTCTGCTCAAGTGCCAGGGCCACGCTGCAAAAGGCAAAGAGCACGGCGCAGCGCGCCACGAAGTCGCGGAACAGGTGGGTTTTCTCCTGCCACAGCGCGTAGATGCTGAACAGCAGAGGCAACAGCAAGCAACACAGATGGAACACCACGGCGGCGTCTTCGCGCACGCGGCCGTTGTCGCGGTAGTAGTCGGTCTGGGTGTCGAGCAGGAAGTAAACGACGTACACCGTGATCATCAAAAACAGCTCGCGCTGGCGCCGATACACCGCGCAGTAGGCACCGCCGAGCAACAGCACCAAGGTCGGCAACACATTGAACAGCGAGGTGAAAAACACGCTGAGGTCTTTGATATACGCAGCCGAGAGCCCGGCCAGCAACAGCAGTAACGAAGGAAGAAAATGACTGAAACGAACAGCGGACACGCGTGACAAGGGTAAAGCTCCGACCCGCTCAGAAAGATGGCACAGTGCCTTCACTGAGCACAGTTAAGCACATTCAATGTGACCTGTATCACATTGCCATCACTGTAACGGCAGCCAGGCGCAATCCCTGAGTGCTGTGCTGTGTTTTTTATCGGCGCATAAAAAAACCGCCGCTTCCAAAAGAAGCGGCGGCTTTCAAGAGACCGGCAGGGCTTAGTAAGCCAGGCCGAAGTCTTCTTCTTTCATGTCCATCAGGTTGTTGGCGCCCGACAGCATGGTGACCTTATGGGTCTGGGTACGCGGCAGGATGCGCTGGAAGTAGAAGCGCGCAGTCTGCAGCTTGGCGGTGTAGAACGCCTCTTCGGTGGTGCCGGCAGCCAGTTTTTCGGCTGCCAGGCGTGCCATGTCGGCCCAGAAGTAAGCCAGGCACGCGTAGCCGGAGTACATCAGGTAATCCACCGAGGCGGCACCGACTTCTTCACGGTCTTTCATCGCGGCCATGCCGACCTTCATGGTCAACTCGCCCCACTCTTTGTTCAGCGCTGCCAGCGGTGCAACGAATTCCTTAACGGCTTCGTTGCCTTCGTTGGCCTGGCAGAACTTGTGCACGATCTTGGTGAAGCCTTTGAGCGCTTCGCCTTGAGTCATCAGCACTTTGCGGCCCAGCAGGTCGAGTGCCTGGATGCCGGTGGTGCCTTCGTACAGCATCGAGATGCGGCTGTCGCGAACGTTCTGCTCCATGCCCCACTCGGCGATAAAGCCGTGGCCGCCGTAGATCTGCACGCCGTGGTTGGCCGATTCAAAACCGACTTCGGTCATGAACGCCTTGGCGATTGGGGTCATGAACGCCAGCAGGCCGTCGGCTTGCTTCTTGGCTTCGTCGTCGGTGCCGTACTTGACGATGTCCACTTGCTTGGCGGTGAAGTACACCATCGCACGGTTGCCTTCAGCGAAGGCTTTCATGGTCAGCAGCATACGGCGCACATCAGGGTGCACGATGATGGGGTCAGCGGCTTTGTCTGGCGCTTTCGGGCCGGTCAGGGAGCGCATTTGCAGGCGGTCGCGAGCGTATTTCAGGCCGCCCTGGAAGCCGATTTCAGCGTGGGACAAGCCTTGCAGCGCGGTGCCCAGGCGAGCGGTGTTCATAAAGGTGAACATGCAGTTCAGGCCTTTGTTCGCCGGGCCGATCAGGAAACCGGTGGCCGCGTCGAAGTTCATCACGCAGGTGGCGTTACCGTGGATGCCCATTTTGTGTTCCAGGGAGCCACAGGTCACCGCGTTGCGCTCGCCGATCGAACCGTCTGCGTTCGGCAGGAATTTAGGCACGATGAACAGCGAAATGCCTTTGGTGCCGGCCGGTGCGTCCGGCAGGCGGGCCAGTACGATATGGACGATGTTGTCGGCCATGTCGTGCTCACCGGCCGAGATGAAGATCTTGGTACCGGAGACTTTGTAGGAACCGTCGGCCTGAGGCTCGGCCTTGGTGCGCAGCATGCCCAGGTCGGTGCCGCAGTGCGGCTCGGTCAGGCACATGGTGCCGGTCCACTCACCCGAAACCAGCTTGGTCAGGTAAGCGTCTTGCTGTTGCGGGGTGCCGTGCTCGGAGATGGTGTTCATCGCACCGTGGGACAGGCCAGGGTACATGCCCCACGACCAGTTGGCGGCGCCGACCATTTCGCTCACGACCAGGCCCAGGGATTCCGGCAGGCCTTGACCACCGTGCTCCACGTCGTGGGCCAGGCTCGGCCAGCCGCCTTCAACGAACTGTTTGTAGGCTTCTTTGAAACCAGTAGGGGTTTTTACGCCTGACTCGCTCCAGGTGCACCCTTCGATGTCACCCACGCGGTTCAACGGTGCCAGCACTTGCTCACAGAACTTGGCGCCTTCCTCAAGAATGGCGTCAACCATGTCCGGGGTAGCGTCCTGGCAAGCCGGCAGGCTCTGATAGTGCGCTTCATAACCAAGCAGTTCGTCACGAACGAAGCGAATATCACGCAAGGGGGCCTTGTAGTCAGGCATAGCGATAAACCTCTGCTGATGTATCTGGGATGAACAACCGCGTGGATTTGTTATGGCGGTCAAACAGGTGTTTGAAACATACGTTTACGACCTGGGGTTGTCAAGCATCGCGCCGACGCCGTTTGTCATGACGCGCATCAATGCCATGCACGGCAAGGCCTGCGGCGCAGTGCAACGTGATTTTGAAAGTGTAGAGGTTCCCAGGGGCGAATCAGCACAATGTGGGAGCGGGCTTGCTCGCTCCCACAGTAGAGCCCTATACAGACAGAGAGAGGGGATTAAGCGTAGGTATCGATCAAGGTGCCGAGCATTTCATCCGAAGCCTTGGCGACTTTCGCGCCCAGCTCCACTTGAAACTTGCCTTGGGCCATTTCGACCATGTTGCTCGCCGAGTTGGACGGCTGGGCGCGATCGTTGGCTTGCAGACGATCACTTTGTGCATCCGAGGGCTGGGTAGTCGCGGCGCCGGCGATTTTTCCGGCGGCCTGGTCGACGCGGTTCTGCCCGGCCTGAATGGTGCTCAGCCCCGAATAAAACGCGCTGCTTCCAGAGATTTCCATGGCGTAAGCCTGCCTTTAGAGAATCGTGAACTTGAATTGAAGCAGACATCCTGGCAAAACGCCCGTCAAAAACACTAATGGCATAATGCCTTAGCGATAGCCAAAATCAGTCAAGCAGGTCCAATTCCAGGTACTCGGCCACCACTTTCGCGCTGGCCTGCTTGAGCTTTGGCACCCGCCCCAGGCACGGCGCAGGCAACCGCTCAGCCAGGGTGGCGAGGTTTTCTTCCAGACGAGAGGTCTTGGGGTCGATGATATTCGCCACCCAGCCCGCCAACGGCAAACCGTCTCGCGCGATGGCTTCGGCGGTGAGCAGCGCATGGCTGATACACCCCAGACGCACGCCCACCACCAGAATCACCGGCAGCTTGAGCGCAATGGCCAGGTCCGACAGGTTGTCCTGATCGGCCAACGGCACTCGCCAGCCGCCCGCGCCTTCAATCAAGGTGAAATCCGCGCGCTGCGCGAGTATGTGCTGCATCGGTTTCAACAATGATTGCACTGTAAGCGCCGCACCCGCTTCCCGCGCGGCCAAGTGCGGCGCAATCGCGGGCTCGAAGGCCACCGGGTTGACCTCGGCATAGGTCAGCGGCAGCGAACATTCGGCCAGCAGTGCCAAGGCGTCGGCATTGCGCAAGCCTTTTGGGGTGACCTGGCAGCCTGAGGCCACCGGCTTTCCGGCGGCGGTGCTTTTACCCGCCAGCCGTGCGGCATGCAGCAGCCCGGCGGCGACGGTGGTTTTGCCCACATCAGTGTCGGTGCCGGTGATGAAATAAGCGGCGCTCATAAAGGTTTCTCCAGTACGGCGTACACCACTTGGTACGTGGCGGGCAGGCCCTGGGCCTGACGAAACTGCTCGTAAGCGTGCACCAGTGCAACAATCCGCGCGCGGCCCGTCAACCCTCCCGGTCGGCCGGGGTTGAGGTTATGCGCGCCCAACGCCTTGAGCTCATGGGTCAGGCTGCGCACATCCGGGTAATGCAGTACGTGAGGCTGGCGCTCCAGGCTCAGCACCCGTAAACCGCTGGCGGCACACAGCTGTTGGTAAGCCTCGAAGGTGCGAAAGCGGTTGACGTGAACCAGGCCATCCGCCGCACGCCAGCTTTGGCGCAACTCATCCAGGGTGCCCACGCACAAACTCGCAAATGCCAGCACGCCACCGGGTTGCAGCACGCGACAAGCCTCGCTGAGCACCGCATCGAAATTCGCGCACCACTGCACCGCGAGGCTGGAGAACAGCAGGTCGAAGCGCTCAGTTACCAGCGGCAAGCGTTCTGCATCACCCGCGATAAAGTGCTGCGCGCCACCCAAAGGCCGCGCATGGCTGAGCATGCCTTCGGCGATATCCAGCGCCACCCCTTGGCTTGCCGGCAACAAATCGCCCAGCACACGGCTGAAATAACCCGTGCCGCAACCCACATCCAGCCAGCGTCGGGGTGCGATGGCAGCGGGCAGGCGCGACAACAGCTCATGCCCGACTGCGCGCTGCAACTCGGCGACGCTGTCGTAACTGGCGGCGGCGCGGGAAAACGAGGCCGCCACCTGGCGCTTGTCCGGCAAGCCGCCCGGCAGTAGCGGCTGGGATAAATCAGTCATCAACACACTCATGCAAAAAAGCCTGGATGGCCCCCGCTACTCCGTGAGGGTCTTCCAGAAGAAAAGCGTGACCGGCCTGTTCAATCAGGCCGATTTCTACATCAGGCAGCAGGGCCAACAGGTCACTCGCAGCTTCGGCGGGCACCAACCCGTCCAGCCCCGCAAACAGGTGCAGTTGCGGGCCGCGATACGCCTGCAAAGCGGCGCGGGTATCCAGTTGAGCAAGCAGTTCCAGGCCAGGCATCAACACGCTCGACGACGTATTCGGCGCCCCGCTGACCAACAGGCGCGACAGCCCGCGCGGGTCTTCGGCACCTTTGGCGCATAACAAACCGAAACGTTTAAGGGTGACTTGAGAGTCGGCGTGGCAACCCGCGAGGAACGCGTCGAACGTCTCGGCAGGCATCGCACTGGGCCAGCCTTGATGGGCGACAAAACACGGGTTGCTCGCCAACGTCAGCAGGCCGCAGCAACGCTCGCCGCGCCGCGCCGCCAACTCGGAGGCGAGCATGCCGCCCAGGGACCAGCCGCCCAGCCAGGCGTTGTCCGGCAGCGTGGCGTCGAGTTCGTCGAGCCATTCCTCCAGATCGCTGGAAGCCAGCACCGGCAACGGTTCGATATGCACGTGCAGGTGTTCGTCCAAACCCTGCAAGGCGGCAGCCAAAGGCTCCAGCGGTGACACGCCGAGCCCCCAACCGGGCAGCAATACCAGTCGATCACGCATGGTCGGGCTCCGTAATACTTAACAACCGGAAACACTCATCCAATGCGCTTAACAATAGCTGCACCTGCGCCGCGCTGTGGGCCGCCGTCAGTGTCACGCGCAAACGCGCACTGCCGGCCGGTACGGTCGGTGGGCGGATGGCCGTCACCATCAGGCCGCGTTCGCGCAACATCTGCGACAGGCGCATGGCGGTGGCGCTGTCGCCAATCAGGATCGGCTGGATCGGCGTGAAGCTGTCCATCAAGCGCAGGCCAAGCTGCTCGGCGCCCTGGCGGAACTGGCGGATCAGGCCATTGAGGTGCTCACGTCGCCAATGCTCGGTACGCAGCAGCTCCAGGCTTTTCAAGGTGGCGCAGGCCAATGCCGGTGGCTGGCTGGTGGTGTAGATGTAGGGCCGGGCGAACTGGATCAGGCTTTCGATCAGCGCTTCACTGCCTGCCACAAACGCCCCGGCGGTGCCGAACGCTTTGCCGAGGGTGCCGACCAATACCGGCACGTCTTCCTGGCTCAAGCCGAAGTGCTCGACAATTCCGCCGCCCGTAGCACCTAACGGTCCGAAGCCATGGGCGTCATCGACCATCAACCAGGCGCCTTTGGCGCGGGCCTCACGGGCCAGCGCAGGCAAGTCGGCCAGATTGCCGTCCATGCTGAACACCCCATCGGTGACCACCAACGTATTGCCGGTAGCCTTCTCCAGGCGCTTGGCCAGGCTGCTGGCGTCGTTATGCAGATAGCGATTGAAACGCGCCCCGGACAGCAAGCCGGCATCCAGCAGCGAGGCGTGGTTGAGCCGGTCCTCCAGTACCGTATCGCCCTGCCCCACCAACGCGGTGACCGCGCCCAGGTTGGCCATATAGCCGGTAGTAAACAGCAGCGCACGCGGGCGCCCGGTGAGGTCGGCCAGCGCTTCCTCGAGTTCATGGTGCGGCGTGGCATGGCCGATCACCAGGTGCGAAGCGCCACCGCCCACGCCCCAGCGGGACGCACCGGCGCGCCAGGCTTCGATCACTTGCGGGTGATTGGCCAGGCCCAGGTAGTCGTTATTGCAGAACGCCAACAGCGGTTGCCCATCCACCACCACTTGCGGGCCTTGCGGGCTCTCAAGCAAAGGGCGTTGGCGATAGAGGTGTTCGGCACGGCGGGCAGCGAGGCGCGCGGCGAGATCAAAAGACATGCAGGCCTCGGCAGATCAAAGAACTTGAGACTGAATGCGGTCCCACAGTTGGATTGCATTCCAAAGGTTGGAGCTGGGCGTTAAACCACCGCGTTATAGAACTGCTCGCTGCTCTTTTGCTCCACCAACGCCTGCTCAATCGCCGCCTGATGCACTTCGTCGGCGTGCTCTTCACGGGCTTCCGGCAAGATCCCCAGGCGCGAGAACAGTTGCATGTCCTTGTCGGCCTGCGGGTTGGCGGTGGTCAGCAACTTGTCGCCGTAGAAAATCGAGTTGGCACCGGCAAAAAACGCCAGGGCCTGCATCTGCTCGTTCATCGCCTCACGCCCAGCCGACAAGCGCACATGGGATTGCGGCATCAGGATGCGCGCCACGGCGAGCATGCGGATAAAGTCGAACGGGTCGATGTCTTCGGCGTTTTCCAGCGGCGTACCGGCGACCTTCACCAGCATGTTGATCGGCACCGACTCCGGATGCTCCGGCAGGTTGGCCAGCTGGATCAGCAGGTTGGCGCGGTCGTCGAGGGACTCGCCCATGCCGAGGATGCCGCCCGAGCAGATCTTCATCCCCGAATCACGCACGTAGGCCAGGGTTTGCAGGCGCTCGCCGTAAGTGCGGGTAGTGATGATGCTGCCGTAGAACTCCGGCGAGGTATCGAGGTTGTGGTTGTAGTAGTCCAGGCCGGCCTGGGCCAGGGCTTCGGTCTGGTCCTGATCGAGACGGCCGAGGGTCATGCAGGTTTCCAGGCCCATGGCCTTCACGCCTTTGACCATCTGCAGCACGTAAGGCATGTCTTTGGCCGAAGGGTGCTTCCAGGCGGCGCCCATGCAGAAGCGCGTCGAGCCGATGGCCTTGGCGCGGGCCGCCTCTTCGAGGACCTTCTGCACTTCCATCAGCTTTTCTTTTTCCAGGCCGGTGTTGTAGTGGCCCGACTGCGGACAATATTTGCAATCTTCCGGGCAGGCGCCGGTTTTGATCGACAGCAAGGTCGACACCTGCACGCGGTTGGCGTCGAAATGCGCGCGGTGCACGGTCTGCGCCTGGAACAACAGGTCATTGAAGGGTTGCACAAACAGCGCTTTGACTTCGGCTAAAGACCAATCGTGACGCAGGGTTGCAGAGGTGCTGGCGCTCATGGGCGATTCCTTGATTATGCTTGGGCTTACGCTGTGGGAAGGGCAATAGCGGCAATACCCGCAATACCCACAGTCAGTCACGACACGGATGCTCGGCATATTTAAGGAAGATTCATGCACTGTCAACTTGGATACAAACATCAGGTTTACATCTGGTTAGAAAACAACCAGATCTGTTTAATCTGCGATGAAGCGACAAACTCCAGCCACAACCTGTGCAATGTCTGCGAAATCGAACTGCCCTGGCTGTTGGAGCACTGCGAGGTGTGCGCCCTGCCACTGCCGATGGAGGGTTTGATCTGCGGCCCCTGCCAAAAAAAACCGCCGGCCTATAAACAGGTGATCGCACCCTGGACCTACAGTTTCCCCGTCGACACCCTTATCAGCCGCTTCAAACACCAGTCGCGCTGGCCGCTGGGCCATCTGCTCGCACGCTTGCTGGGGCAGTATCTGCAACACCGTTTCGACAACACCGAACTCACCCGTCCCGACTGCCTGCTGCCGGTGCCCATGGCGCGCAAGCGCCTGCGTGAGCGCGGCTTCAACCAATCGTTGATGTTGGCCCGCTGGCTCAGCGCAGACCTCGACCTCCCACACGATGAACACCTGTTGTTACGCCCCCATGAAACCGTCGCGCAACAAGACCTCGATGCCAAGACCCGCCAACGCAACCTGCTCACGGCGTTTGCGCTGGCGCCCGACGCCCAGGTGCGGGGCCGCCACTTTGCGCTGGTGGACGACGTACTCACCACCGGCGCCACCGCTCACAGCCTGGCCCGGCTGTTGATGGACGCCGGCGCCCGTCAGGTCGATGTGTACTGCCTGGCCCGCACGCCAAAACCGGGCACATGACTTGACTCACGTGCGTGGCGCCTGCAACGTCCGCTGACCTTATCGAAGCGTATCCACATGTCTCTGCCGACCTCCTTGAGCCAACACATCATCCGCCGTCCCCAGCGCATCGCCTTGCTGGCGCATATTGCCGAGCAGGGTTCGATCACCCGCGCGGCCAAGAGCGCCGGCCTGAGTTACAAGGCTGCATGGGATGCGATCGACGAGCTGAACAATCTCGCGCAAAAACCGTTGGTGGAGCGCAGCGTCGGCGGCAAAGGCGGCGGCGGCGCCAAGCTGACGGCCGAAGGAGAACGGGTGCTGCGCCTGTACCAACGCCTGCAAGTGTTGCAAGCCGAGGTGCTCGGTTCGGATGAGGACGCGAGTGACTTCAACCTGCTCGGCCGCTTGATGCTGCGCACCAGCGCGCGCAACCAATTGCATGGCCAGGTCAGCACCATCGAACACCAGGGCCGCAATGACCTGATTCGCCTGCAACTCTCGGGTGGCTTAAGCCTGAGTGCGCAGATCACGCACGACAGCACGCAACGGCTGGAGCTGGAGACCGGCGTTGAAGTGGTCGCCTTGATCAAGGCCGGATGGCTGGAATTGCTCGCCATCGGGCAGGCTGCAACACCTGGACACAATTGCATGAGCGGTGTGATCGAAACGATTCTCGAGGCCGATGACGGCCCCAGCGAAGTGCGCATCGCCCTGCCCAGCGGCCAGGTTTTATGCGCCCTGGCGCAGCCCGCCGCGCTTAAGGCACTGGCTGCGGTCGAAGGCGCAGCGGTCCGGGTGCAGTTCTCGCCCAACAATGTGCTGCTCGGCACACCGGCCTAGGCGCCCGCCGTCTTCAAGCTGCAACAAATTCGTCACGAGCGCTCCTTAAGGTGTCTGCAAAAACCGCAGGGAGCCTGAAATGAGCCTACTAGAAGAAAACCAAGCCACCGACCTTGAACAGATGGTCGGCCTCACCCGCCGCCGTTTTATCGGCGCCGGTGCCCTGTGCGGTGCCGCGATGTTCCTGGGCGGCAACCTGCTCACCCGCAGCGCAATGGCCGTGAACGCAGCCACCGCCAGCCCCTTGCTCGGCTTTACCAGCATCGCCGCCGCCACCAGCGACGCCATCACCTTGCCGCCGGGTTACTCCGCCTCGGTGCTGATCAGTTGGGGCCAGCCGTTGCACAAGAACGCACCGGCCTTCGACCCGTCCGGCAACGGCACCGCCAAGGCCCAGGAACAACAGTTCGGTGACAACAACGACGGCATGAGCCTGTTTGCCTTCCCCGGCGACAACAACCGTGCGCTGATGGCCATCAACAATGAATACACCAACTACCGCTACCTCTATGCCCACGGCGGCGCACCGCAATCGGCTGAAGACGTGCGCAAGGCCCAGGCCAGCGAAGGCGTATCGGTGATTGAGGTGCGGCGCAAGGGCGACACCTGGCAGTTCGTGCAGGACTCGCGCTACAACCGCCGCATCCACGGCAATACGCCGATCCGCCTGAGCGGCCCCGCTGCCGGCCATGCCTGGCTGAAAACCAGCGCCGACAACACCGGCAAAAAAGCCCTCGGCACCTTCCAGAACTGCGCCAACGGCAAGACCCCGTGGGGCACTTACCTGACCTGCGAAGAGAACTTCACCGACTGCTTCGGCAGCAGCAACCCGCAACAAAACTTCGACGCCGGGCAAAAGCGCTACGGCGTGGTGGCCGCCAGCCGCGAGATCAACTGGCACCTGCACGACCCGCGCTTCGACATGGCCAAGAACCCCAACGAACTCAATCGCCACGGCTGGGTGGTGGAAATCGACCCGTTCGACCCGCAGTCCACGCCGGTAAAACGCACCGCCCTGGGCCGCTTCAAACATGAAAACGCCGCACTGGCAGAAACCCGTGATGGCCGCGCCGTGGTGTACATGGGCGACGACGAGCGTGGCGAGTTCATCTACAAGTTCGTCAGCCGCGATCCGATCAACCACCACAACCCCAAAGCCAACAAGAACCTGCTCGACCACGGCACCTTGTACGTGGCGATTTTCGATGCTGGCGACGGCAATGCCGACCACCCCAAGGGCAAGGGCGAATGGGTCGAACTCACCCACGGCAAAAACGGCATCGACGCCAGCTCGGGTTTCGCGAGCCAGGCCGAAGTGCTGATCCACGCGCGCCTGGCCGCCAGTGTGGTGAAAGCCACACGCATGGACCGCCCGGAATGGATCGTGGTCAGCCCCACCGACGGCCAGGTGTATTGCACGCTTACCAATAACGCCAAACGCGGCGAAGACGGCCAGCCGGTGGGCGGGCCGAACCCGCGCGAGAAAAACGTCTACGGGCAAATTCTGCGCTGGAAAGCCGATGCGGATAACCACGGCGCCAACACCTTCACCTGGGACTTGTTTGTGGTGGCCGGCAACCCCGGTGTGCATGCGGGTACGCCGAAGGGCGGCTCGTCCAACATCAACCCGCAAAACATGTTCAACAGCCCCGACGGTCTCGGCTTCGACAAGGCCGGGCGCTTGTGGATCCTTACCGACGGCGACTACAGCAACAAGGGCGACTTCGCCGGCATGGGCAATAACCAAATGCTGTGCGCCGACCCCAACACCGGGGAAATCCGCCGCTTCATGGTTGGGCCGGTGGCGTGCGAGGTCACGGGTATCAGCTTTTCGCCGGACCAGAAGACCCTGTTTGTGGGGATTCAGCATCCAGGGGAAACCGGCGGTTCGACCTGGCCGGAGCATCTGCCCAATGGCAAGCCGCGCTCGTCGGTGATGGCGATTCGGCGGGATGATGGTGGAATAGTCGGCGCCTGACAGGACCTTGTGGCGAGCGGGCTTGCCCCGCGTTGGGCTGCGCAGCGGCCCCAAAACAGCGGGAGCGCTGCGCACTCCAACGCGGGGCAAACCCGCTCGCCACAACAGCCACCACCTGGCTATGCTGTTACCATACCCGGCCGGACGCGGCGCCCTGCTGCGCGCAGGAGTTCGCATGGCCCACCCGTTTGAAACACTCACCCCTGATTTAGTACTCGACGCCGTCGAAAGTATCGGCTTCCTCAGCGATGCGCGCGTGTTGGCGCTCAACAGCTACGAAAACCGTGTGTATCAGGTGGGCATCGAAGACTCCGAGCCGCTGATCGCCAAGTTCTACCGCCCGCAACGCTGGACCAACGAAGCGATCCTGGAAGAACACCGCTTCACCTTCGAACTGGCCGAGTGTGAAGTGCCGGTGGTTGCGCCGCTGGTCCACAACGGCGAAAGCCTGTTCGAACATGCGGGTTTTCGCTTCACCCTGTTCCCACGCCGTGGCGGCCGGGCGCCGGAGCCGGGTAATCTCGACCAGCTGTATCGCCTTGGGCAATTGCTCGGGCGCTTGCACGCCGTGGGTTCCACCCGCCCGTTTGAACACCGTGAAGCCTTGGGCGTGAAGAACTTCGGTCACGATTCCCTCAACACCTTGCTCGAAGGCAATTTCATTCCCAAGAGCCTGTTGCCCGCTTACGAGTCGGTCGCCCGCGACCTGCTCAAGCGTGTGGAAGAGGTGTACAAGGCCACGCCACACAAGAACATCCGCATGCACGGCGACTGCCACCCCGGCAACATGATGTGCCGCGACGAGATGTTCCACATCGTCGACCTGGATGACTGCCGCATGGGCCCGGCCGTGCAGGACCTGTGGATGATGCTCGCCGGTGACCGCCAGGAATGCCTGGGCCAATTGTCGGAATTGATGGACGGCTATCAGGAGTTCCACGACTTCGACCCACGCGAACTGGCCTTGATCGAACCCCTGCGCGCCTTGCGCCTGATGCATTACAGCGCCTGGCTGGCCCGCCGCTGGGATGACCCGGCGTTCCCCCACAGCTTCCCGTGGTTCGGCAGCGAGCGGTATTGGGGCGACCAGGTGTTGGCGTTGCGCGAGCAACTGTCGGCGCTCAATGAAGAACCCCTGAAACTCTTCTGACTACCGATCGTCCCCACGCTCCGCGTGGGAATGCATCCTGTGACGCTCCGCGTCACGCACCTCAACTGCGGACGCAGAGCGTCCAACACGGCATTCCCACGCAGAGCGTAGGAACGATCATCCCATTGCCTGACAAAAATCCTTACAATCGCGCTTTGTAAGCTGCCTGAGCAAGGATTCTGCAATGCACGCCGCCAACCCCCGCAAGGGGTACATCCTGGGCCTGAGTGCCTATGTCATCTGGGGTCTGTTCCCACTTTATTTCAAAGCCATCGCCAGTGTTCCCGCCGCCGAAATCATCGTGCACCGCGTGTTGTGGTCGGCGCTGTTCGGCGGTTTGCTGCTGATGGTGTGGAAGCACCCCGGCTGGTTCCGCGAACTGCGTGACAACCCCAAGCGTCTGGCGATTCTGGCACTCAGCGGCTCATTGATTGCGGCCAACTGGCTGACCTACGTGTGGTCGGTGAACAGCGGGCGCATGCTGGAGGCGAGCCTGGGTTACTACATCAACCCGTTGGTGAATGTGCTGCTCGGCATGCTACTCCTTGGCGAGCGCCTGCGCCGCCTGCAATGGATCGCCGTCGGGCTGGCGGCGGTGGGTGTGGCGCAGCAAGTGTGGCAAGTCGGCAGTCTGCCGTGGGTGTCGCTGGTGCTGGCGCTGACCTTCGGCTTTTATGGTTTGATCCGCAAACAGGCGCCGGTCAAGGCACTGCCAGGGCTGGTGGTGGAAACCTGGATGCTGGTGCCCATCGCCGTCGCCTGGTTGTTGTTCAACCCGTCGGCCCACAGTGCGCAACTTGAGTTTTGGAGCACCTCCGAAGCCTGGTGGCTGGTGGCCGCAGGCCCGGTGACGCTGATCCCGCTGGTGTGCTTCAACGCCGCCGCACGGCATCTGCCCTACACCGCGCTGGGCTTTCTGCAGTACGTGGCGCCGACGCTGGTACTGCTGGAAGCGGTGCTGCTGTTCGGCGAACACCTGGCGACCAGCACGCTGATTGCCTTCGCGTTCATCTGGGCAGGCCTGGTGGTCTACAGCCTGGATGCCTGGCTGACGGTGCGCAAACGCTGATCAAATAACGTACAAACCTCTGCAAGCCACAGTGCACGTGGCTTGCAGGCATTCACCCCAAGGTTATCCACAGCCTGATCCCCGCCATTTGTGCACAAGCCCTTGAAACTGCTCGTTTTTTGCTCAACCGACGAAGAGGCCCGGTCAGCTTGGCCTGGCGCCGGGTCTCTACAGGTTATCCACAGGCCCATGCAAGATTTCCATGCATAACCCAGTGGACCGATTATTCCTCGTGGTGCAGTTCCACCATCAAATCATCGGCCAAGGTTTCCAGGGACAGCTGCAGGGTATCCAGGGACAACGCGGTCGGCACTTGCAGCAGCGCTTCGGCACTGAACAGTGGATCACCGCTCATGGGCGCCGGACGTACATCCGTGCTCAGGCTGGCCAGGTTCACGCCTTGTTTGCTCAGCAGCGCTGTGATTTCGCGCACGATGCCCGCGCGGTCATTACCTACCAGCGTCATCATGATCGATTTGGACGCCGAGGCCTGCCCGCTGCTGCCCTCGCCCACCAGCACACGGATTCCGTGTGTGGATAAGTCCTCCAGCGCACCCACCAGCGCCTGACGCTGTTCCGTCGGCACACTGACCCGCAAGATCCCGGCAAACTGCCCGGCCATATGCGCCATGCGGCTTTCCAGCCAGTTGCCGCCGTGGGCAGCAATGTTCTGCGCGATGCGTTCAACCAGGCCGGGTTTGTCGGCGGCGATAATAGTGAGTACAAGATGGTCCATGGCGAAGCCCTCGGTGGGTCGATCATCGATTATAGGCACACACCCTGTGGGAGCGGGCTTGCCGCGATGGGGCCTGTCAGTTACACATCGGTTGGCTGAGCTATCGCTATCGCGGGCAAGCCCGCTCCCACACACAGCCAAGGCCTGGAGAAGTGGCCAGGAACAAATCGTGTACCATTTTTATATTTATCTGGAACAATCCAATAGTTTTTTGAGAACATCCGATTCTCCGCTGTGACCGTACGACCAAAATGAGTCGCTAAACGACGTATTTAGTCTAATTTTCACAACCGCAAGTCATCATGTAGTATGCCCAACCGTGCACTACATAATGAAAATCTGAAACAGCGCATAAGCTCCGCAGAGTGAGGCAAGCAATGACTGAACACGTTCAAGTCGGTGGCCTGCAGGTCGCCAAAGTCCTGTTCGACTTCGTGAACAACGAAGCCATTCCCGGCACCGGCATTACTGCCGACCAGTTCTGGGCCGGCGCCGACAAGGTCATCCACGACCTGGCACCGAAGAACAAAGCCCTACTCGCCAAACGCGATGATTTCCAGGCGCGGATCGACACCTGGCACCAGACCCACGCCGGCAAGGCCCACGACCCAGTGGCTTACAAAGCCTTCCTGCAAGATATCGGCTACCTGCTGCCGGAAGCCGCAGACTTCCAGGCCTCGACCCAAAACGTCGACGACGAAATCGCCCGTATGGCCGGCCCGCAGCTGGTCGTGCCGGTCATGAATGCCCGCTTTGCCCTCAACGCCTCCAATGCCCGCTGGGGCTCGCTGTACGACGCGCTGTATGGCACCGATGCCATCAGCGAAGCCGACGGCGCCGAGAAGGGCAAGGGTTACAACAAAGTGCGTGGCGACAAGGTCATTGCCTTCGCCCGTGCTTTCCTCGACGAAGCCGCGCCGCTCACCGCCGGCAGCCACGTCGACTCCACCGGTTACAAGATGGTGGATGGCAAGCTCATCGTCAGCCTCAAGGGCGGCAGCAACAGCGGCCTGCGCGACGATGCACAGCTGATCGGCTTCCAGGGCCCTGCGGCCGAGCCGATTGCGATCCTGCTTAAACACAACGGCCTGCACTTCGAAATCCAGATCGACGCCAGCACCCCCGTCGGCCAGACCGACGCCGCCGGCGTCAAAGACGTGCTGATGGAAGCCGCGCTGACCACCATCATGGATTGCGAAGACTCCGTCGCCGCCGTGGATGCCGATGACAAAGTGGTGATCTACCGCAACTGGCTCGGCCTGATGAAGGGCGACCTGGCCGAGGAAGTGGCCAAGGGCGGCAAGACCTTTACCCGTACCATGAACGCCGACCGTGTCTACACCGGCGCGGATGGCCAGGACGTGACCCTGCACGGCCGTTCGCTGTTGTTCGTGCGCAACGTTGGCCACTTGATGACCATCGACGCGATCCTGGATAAAGACGGCAACGAAGTGCCGGAAGGCATCCTCGACGGCCTGCTCACCAGCCTGGCGGCGATCCACAGCCTCAACGGCAACAGCAGCCGCAAGAACAGCCGTACCGGCTCCGTGTACATCGTTAAACCGAAGATGCACGGCCCCGAAGAAGCCGCGTTTACCAATGAGCTGTTCGGCCGCATCGAAGACGTGTTGAACCTGCCGCGTAATACGCTGAAAGTCGGGATCATGGACGAGGAGCGCCGCACCACGGTCAACCTCAAGGCCTGCATCAAGGCGGCGAGCGAGCGTGTGGTGTTTATCAACACCGGCTTCCTCGACCGCACCGGCGATGAAATCCACACCTCCATGGAAGCCGGCGCGATGGTGCGTAAAGCTGCCATGAAGGCGGAAAAATGGATCGGCGCCTACGAAAATTGGAACGTCGATATCGGCTTGAGCACCGGCCTGCAAGGTCGTGCGCAGATCGGTAAAGGCATGTGGGCCATGCCCGACCTGATGGCGGCGATGCTTGAGCAGAAAATCGCCCACCCATTGGCTGGCGCCAACACCGCCTGGGTGCCATCGCCGACGGCAGCTGCGCTGCACGCGCTGCACTACCACAAGGTTGATGTGTTCGCCCGTCAGGCCGAGTTGGCCAAGCGCGAACGCGCCTCGGTGGACGACATTCTGACCATCCCTCTGGCCAGCAACACCGATTGGTCCGAAGAAGAAATCCGCAACGAGCTGGACAACAACGCCCAGGGCATCCTCGGCTATGTCGTCCGTTGGATCGACCAGGGCGTCGGCTGCTCGAAAGTGCCGGACATCAACGATGTGGGCCTGATGGAAGACCGCGCCACCCTGCGCATCTCCAGCCAGCACATCGCCAACTGGTTGCGCCACGGCATCGTCAACGAAGCCCAGGTGATGGAAAGCCTCAAGCGCATGGCGCCGGTGGTGGACCGTCAAAATGCCGGGGATGCGTTATATCGCCCGCTGGCACCGGACTTCGACAGCAACATCGCGTTCCAGGCGGCGGTGGAGTTGGTGATTGAAGGGACCAAGCAGCCGAACGGGTATACGGAGCCGGTGTTGCATCGCAGGCGTCGTGAGTTCAAAGCCAAGAACGGGCTTTGATTAAACGCTGAACAAAACAAAGCCCTGTTCGTAAGATCAGGGCTTTGTTCTTATCAGGCGGGTAATCACGCAAACACAAACGTGGCTTCTCCTGTACCGTTAATCGTAACTTCCATCTCCTCATGGACAAACGTCAAATTCATGTAGGTAATATAATTTGTATACGTATTCGGGGAACCCGCGTCTTTGGAAATAACCATAAATTTCCCGGACGTAGGAGCAATAAAATAATTACCCGACTCGTCTCTATAATCGATGTTTCCTCGATGCTTATCTATATCTCGCGGGAAGCTGAATTCATACGCTGCCTCGCGTGGAAACAGCGTATTCCCGTACTCAGCTGTCAACGAACCCGCCCCGTCGGTGATAACCGAAAAATCTCTCAGACTTGCTCTCAGATTAGAAGGCTTTACAAGGCGTGCCTTTCCATCCCTGAGAATTAGAATACTTGCGTCGTCGCTATTTGCTTGATCATTAGACTTTTTAATAGGCATAACGAGCTCCTGTGGAGGATGTAAGGTCCTGGCTGAAAACCAGAACTCTCCGGCCAAGTAAACAACCCGCCCACCTGCTTGCCTACTGTGAGAACTGACAGTTCAAATAAAAAAAGATAAACGGCAGTTATTGAGCCATCCCCAACTCGCGCTTGACCATCTTCGCCAACTTCACGCTATCAATCGGCTTGAGCAAAAAATCCACCACGCTCAAATGCATCGCATCGATCACATCCGGCGCTTCCGCGTCCCCCGACATGATGATGATCGGCAACGCCGCACGGGTTGAATCGCGCACCTTGCGAATCAATTGCAGGCCGTTGCTCGGCGCCATGCGCAAATCGGTGATCAGCAAACCGATGGAACTGCTGGAGCTCAACAAATCCCACGCTGCCTCACCACTGGCGGCGGTCATGCAGCGAATGCCATCCAGGCCCAGAATTTCTGCCAGCAATTCACGTGCGTCCTTGTCGTCATCGACAATCAACACCCGTTGTGGCGGCAGATCGGGCTCCAGCATCACGGCGCTCAGCGCCTCGCGCTCGGCATCACTCAAAATATCGTGGTCGGACATACGTTTCTCAGCAGTTCTATTCAAGCTCCCAGCACACTCGTCAGACATCTGCGGAAGGGCGAACAATGTGCACTTCGTCGGAAAGTTTGCCTAGTGGGCGTTCTACGGGGTTTGGACGATAGTCATGTAAGGTTTTTCCCTAGTTGTGGTGGGTTTTACCGAGACCTAGACTTACGTCCAATGGGCACCCGCCGCGCGGGAGTCGACCATGCAGGACGATAACGACAAAAAAACTGCGGTCACTGTTATGAGTAAAGCTGATGCTTTCACGCAGGCGGGAAAAACCGCCGTGTTGCAGAACATCCACGGCACTTTGCAATTCCTGCAACGCTTCCCTCCGTTTAACCAGATGGAAAACGCCCACCTGGCGTTTTTGGTCGAACAGTGCCAACTGCGCTTCTACGGCCCTGGCGACAGCATTCTCAAACCGTCCGGCGGGCCGGTGGAGCACTTCTATATCGTCAAGCAGGGCCGCGTCGTCGGCGAACGGCCGGACTCGACGCAAGCCACTTTCGAAATCACCACCGGCGAGTGCTTCCCCCTCGCCGCGTTGCTGGGTGAGCGTGCCACCCGCACCGAGCACAAAGCCGCCGAAGACACCTTTTGCCTGCAACTGAACAAGCCGGCGTTTATCAAGCTGTTCGCCCTTTCCAGCCCGTTTCGCGATTTTGCCCTGCGCGGTGTCAGCAGCCTGCTGGATCAGGTCAACCAGCAGGTGCAGCAAAAGGCCGTGGAAACCCTGGGCACCCAGTATTCGCTGAACACCCGCCTGGGTGAATTGGCCATGCGCCATCCGGTCACCTGCAGCCCGACCACGCCCCTGCGCGAAGCGGTGACGCTGATGCATGAGCAACAAGTGGGCAGCATCGTGATCGTCGATGCGCACAAGGCGCCGCTGGGGATTTTCACCTTGCGCGACCTGCGCCAGGTGGTCGCCGACGGCACCAGCGATTTCAATCAAGCCATCGCCGGCCACATGACCCAGGCGCCGTTCTTTTTAAGCCCGGACCACAGCGCCTTCGACGCGGCCATCGCCATGACCGAGCGGCATATCGCCCATGTGTGCCTGGTAAAAGACCAGCGCCTGTGTGGCGTGGTGTCCGAGCGCGACTTGTTTTCTCTGCAACGGGTCGACCTGGTGCACCTGGCCCGCACCATCCGCAACGCGCCTCGAGTGGAAAACCTGGTGGTGATTCGCGGCGAGATCGGCCAACTGGTGGAACGCATGCTGGCCCATGGTGCGTCGTCCACCCAGATCACCCACATCATTACCCTGCTCAATGACCACACCGTGTGCCGAGTGATCGAACTGACCCTGGCCGACAAAGGCGACCCTGGCGTGCCCTTCAGCTGGCTGTGTTTCGGCAGCGAAGGGCGCCGTGAACAAACCCTGTTTACCGACCAGGACAACGGCATCCTGTTCGAAGCCACGGACGCCGCCGAAGCCGCCGAGATCCGCGGCCGCCTGCTGCCACTGGCGCAGCAGATCAACCAAAGCCTGGCGCTGTGCGGCTTCAGCCTGTGCAAGGGCAATATCATGGCCGGCAACCCCGAGCTGTGCCTGTCGCGGGCTGAATGGGCGCGGCGCTTTGGTGCCTTTATCCGCGAAGCCACGCCGGAGAACCTGCTGGGCTCAAGCATCTATTTCGACTTGCGCGTGGTGTGGGGCGACGAGCGCGGGTGTGAGCAACTGCGCCAGGGCATTCTGGATCAGGTGGCCGATAACCGCTTGTTCCAACGTATGCTGGCCGAAAATGCCTTGCGCCAGCGCCCGCCGGTCGGGCGTTTCCGCGACTTTGTGCTGACGCGCAAAGGCACCGAAAAGGCCACGCTCGACCTCAAGGTGCAGGGCCTTACACCTTTTGTGGATGGCGCACGCCTGTTGGCCCTGGCCAATGGTATTCACACCAACAACACCCTGGAGCGCCTGCGCCAACTGGTGGCCAAGGAGGTCATCGAACCGCTGGACGGCGCCGCCTATGAGGAGGCGTATCACTTTATCCAGCAAACGCGCATGCAGCAGCATCAGCTGCAAACCCGCGAGAACCTGCCGTATTCCAACCGTGTCGACCCCGACAGCCTCAACCACCTGGACCGGCGCATCCTGCGCGAATCCCTGCGCCAGGCCCAACGCCTGCAAAGCAGCCTGACGCTGCGGTATCAGCTGTGAGCCTGTTCGGTTGGCTGCGTAAGAAAAAACCCGGGCTCGACGCAACCCAACAGCAGCGCCTGGCGCACTTGCCCAGGCCCGCAGCCTTGGGCGACGGGTCTTTACGCAGGCAACGCTGGGTGGTGGTCGACCTGGAAACCAGCGGCCTGAACCTCAACCGCGACCAGGTGCTGTCCATCGGTGCAGTGATCATCGAGGATGGCGCAGTGGATTTTTCGCAGATGTTCGAGCGCACCCTGCTACGGGCCAACACCAAGGTTGGCCCCAGCGTGTTGATCCACGGCCTGGGCCCCAGTGCGATTGCCGCCGGCAGCGACCCGGCCGAAGCCTTGCTGGATTTTATGGCCTTTGTCGGCGACAGCCCGTTGCTGGCGTTCCATGCGCCGTTCGACCAACACATGCTGTGCCGGGCGCTCAAGGACAGCCTGGGTTATCGGTTGACCCACCCGTTCCTTGATGTCGCCGACATCGCCCCGCTGTTGTGCCCCGACGCGAATATCCGTGAAGCCGGGCTCGATGACTGGATCAGCCACTTCAAGCTGCACGTGGGCGAACGCCATCACGCCAGCGCCGATGCATTGGCCACGGCAGAGCTGATGCTCATCCTGTTCAGCCGTGCGCGCCAACAGGGAATCGACAGCCCACAGGCGCTGCAAGAGCGCTTGAGCCAATGGACACGGCGCAAACAAACACCCTCTTTCTAGCGAAACGCGGAGCGTCCCAGGAGGCATTCCCACGCAGAGCGTGGGAACGATCGTCCGACAGACGCCAATTGCGCCCACTCCCGGCCTCTGACACAATCGCGAATAATTCTCGTTAGTTTAAACCCCTTGTTTATTCGGTGATGCCTTGTCGTCGGTCCAAACCCCACACAGTCAGCTTGTTGGCGCGTTGTATCGCGACCATCGCGGCTGGCTGTTGGCGTGGCTGCGACGCAATGTGGCCTGCCCGAGCCGCGCCGAAGACCTGAGCCAGGACACCTTCATGCGCCTGCTGGGCCGCGACGAACTGCGCGAACCCCGCGAGCCGCGCGCGTTTCTGGTGGCCATCGCCAAAGGCTTGCTGTTCGACTACTTCCGCCGCGCGGCACTGGAACAGGCCTACCTCACCGAACTGATGCTGATCCCGGAAAGCGAACACCCTTCGCCCGAACAACAGCAACTGATCCTCGAAGACCTCAAGGCCATCGACCGCCTGCTCGGCAAACTGTCGAGCAAGGCCCGCGCCGCCTTCCTCTATAACCGCCTCGACGGCCTGGGCCACGCCGAAATCGCCCAGCGCCTTGGCGTGTCGGTGCCGCGTGTGCGCCAGTACCTGGCCCAGGGCATTCGCCAGTGCTACATCGCGCTGTATGGCGAGCCGCTGTGACCGGCGCCAAACCGGTCACCGCCCGTGTGCTGGATGCGGCGATTGCCTGGCAACTGTCGCTGGGCTCGGGCGACGGCAGCGCTGTGGAACAAGAAGAGTTCGGCAAATGGCTGGCCAGCGATGAAGAACACGCGCGCGCCTGGCGCCAGCTGGGCATGCTCGACCAGCGTTTCAGCCTGGCCTCGGGCCCGGCGCGGGCGGCGTTGTTGCAGTCACGCCAAGGCATTCGCCAGCGCGTGCGCAAGTTGGGCAGTGGTTTGGCCAGCATCGCGCTGGTGATTGGCCTCGCGCTGTTTGCCGGTGAACGTTACGTGCCCATCCACTATTGGCTGGCCGACCAACGCACGGCCACCGGCGAACAACGCACGCTGAAGCTGGCCGACGGCACGCTGATCAACCTCAACACCCACAGCGCCATCGACGTGCGCTTTGATGAAAAACGCCGATTGATCGTGTTGCAGGAAGGCGAAATCCTGGTCGAAACCGGCCACAACGATGCGCGGCCGTTCTACGTGCAAACCCGCGACGGCAGCCTGCGCGCCCTGGGCACGCGGTTTATCGTCAGGCGCGAAGACGACGCCACGCGCCTGAGCGTGCTGCAATCTGCTGTGGCCGCCCAGCCTGAGGCGCTGCATCAGGAACAGATTTTCAAGCAAGGCCAGCAAGTGCTGATGCGCAGCGACGGCCTCGGCCCTGCGCGGGTGCTCACACCCGCCGCAGACGCCTGGACGCGCGGCATGCTGGTGGTCGACAACGCCCGCCTGGGCGATGTGGTTGCCGAACTTGGCCGCTATCGCACCGGCTACCTGGGCGTGGACAAAAACGTGGCCGACCTGCGCATCACCGGCAGCTTCCCGCTGCACGACACCACGCTGGCGCTCAATGCCCTGCTGCCGACCTTGCCGGTGCAGATCGAGCAGCACACGCCGTGGTGGGTGACCGTGAAGGCTACGCCTTAGGTTTTTCAGTGCCTGGGCGATCGCCTTCGCGAGCAAGCCCGCTCCCACAGTTGACCGCGTTTTTCCAGTTAGAACACGGTCAACTGTGGGAGCGGGCTTGCTCGCGAAGAGGTCCTCAAAAACACCATAACGCTTCAGAGCAAAAATATTTCCACCCAGCCCTATCACTTTTTGATTCTCGTCCGGCACCTAGGCAATTGAGAAATATTTTCATTCAGGAGCCGCCCCATGTCCCGCACGCTAGACACCTTGTTGCGCCCCAGCCTGTTAGCCGTGGCCATTGCCCTCAGCGCCCCGCTGACGAGCACCGCGCTGATCGCCGCCGAGCAAGCCAGCAACGTGCGCGCCTACAACCTGCCGGCTGCGCCATTGGCCAGCACCCTGAACCAGATCGCCAGCCAGGCCGGTTTGGCGCTGACGCTTAACCCATCGCTGGCAGCGGGCAAGACCTCGGCACCGGTCAAAGGCCAGTTCGATGCCCAGGATGCGTTGCGTGAGGCGTTGCGTGGCACGGGGTTGCAGTTGGAGCAGAGCAGTGCGGGGACGTTTACGCTGGTGGCCATTCCTGAAGGTGTCGTGGCGTTGCCAGAGACCAGCATCATTGCCCAGGGCAGCGATGAAAGCGCTTGGGGGCCCGTCGACGGCTACCTGGCCAAACGCACCGCGGCCGGCACCAAGACCGACACCGCGCTGGTTGAAGCGCCGCGCTCGATCTCCGTCGCCACCCGCGAGCAGATGCAGGACCGCAACGTTCAGAACCTGGATGACGCGGTTAAATACATGCCCGGCATCGTGTCCGCCAGCTACGGCAGCGACACCCGCTACGACTGGATGCGCGTGCGCGGCTTCGAGCCCACGCAATTCCTCGATGGCCTGCCACTGCCACGCGGCGTGTACGCCAACCCGAAAGCCGAAACCTGGAACCTCGACCGCCTCGCCCTGCTGCGTGGCCCGGCCTCGTCGGTCTACGGCCAAACGCCGCCGGGCGGCCTGCTGGACATGGTCAGCCGTCGTCCCAGCGAAGAACAAAGCAGCGCCATCCAAGTGCAATACGGCAGTGACAATTACCGCCAGATCAACTTCGCCAGCACCGGCAAGATCGATGATGAAGGGCAGTTTCTGTATGGCCTCAGTGGCGTGGTGCGCGATGCCGGCACCCAGATCGATCACATCGACAACAAGCGCTACAACATTGCGCCGAGCCTGACCTGGAATATCGACCCGGATACCAAGCTGACTTTTCTGTCGCAGTTCACCCGTGACGATACCGGTGCCACCAGCCAGTTTTTGCCCATCCAGGGCACCAAGCTCAAATCACCCCTGGGTGATATTTCCCATCACAAAAACCTGGGCGACCCGGATTACGAGTACTACGACCGCACCTACTACGCGTTGGGCTATGCATTCGAGCATCGCATCAATGACACCTGGCAGTTCCGTCAGAACCTGCGCTACACCAAGTCGGAGTTGTCATTTCAGACACTCACCGTAGGTGCGTATCCCTACACGATGGTTGACGCAGACGGCAACGTCGGCCGCACCTCGACAAACGTGGACGAGAACATCGGCCAATTGGCCCTGGACAACCACTTCCAGGCCGACTTCACCACCGGCGACATCTCCCACACCCTGTTGCTCGGCCTGGATCACCAGCGCACCGATACCTCTTACCTGTCGATTTACGGCGATGGCCTGAAGACCAACGTCAACAATCCGATTTACGGCCAGCCCATCGTTCGTCCCGCTCGCTCCGGGGCTTATTACGACTACAACCAGAAAACCGTGCAGACCGGCCTCTACGCTCAAGACCAGATGGCGCTTGACCAATGGCGCCTGACCTTGGGCGGCCGCGAAGACTGGGTGCATCAGGGCACCACGTACTTCAACCAGAAAGATGCGACCAATACCGACCGAATCAAACATTTCAGCGGCAACGCCGCACTCAGCTACGTATTTGATTCCGGCTTCGTACCCTATATTTCCTACGCTGAATCCTTCCAACCGGCGAGCAATGCCAGCGTCTCGGCGACCGAGTCCTACAAACCCACCGAAGGCAAACAGTGGGAACTGGGTATCAAGTACCAGCCACCGGGCTCGAACACTTTGCTCAGTGCCGCCGTGTATGACCTGACCCAGAAAAACGTGCTGGTAACCACCACTACCGCCGGCAGCATTCCAGTCACCAACCAGACCGGTGAAGTGAAGGTCAAAGGCCTGGAACTGGAGGCCGTGTCTGATGTGACCGACAACCTCAAAGTCATCGCTTCCTATACCCTGGCCAAATCCGAGGTGCAAAAAGGCGACTACAAAGGTAATCGTCTGCAACTGATGCCAAACCAGCAAGCAACCCTGTGGACAGATTACACCTGGCACACGGGTGTCCTCGACGGCTTCGGTATTGGCTTGGGTGCGCGCTACACCGGCAATACCTATGGCGACCAAGGCAATACGTGGTTGGGCAAGGCCGACGCCTACACCGTGTTCGATGCGGCCGTGCACTACGACCTCGGCCGTCTGGACAACAGCCTCAAAGGTGCCTCGGTAAAATTCAACGCGACCAACCTGTTCGACAAGGACTACATTTCAACCTGCGATGGTTTCTATTGCTACTACGGCGACCAACGCAGCGTCGTCGCCAGCGCCACCTATCAATGGTAATCGGCTGAGTTAACAACCGGGCCGCCCCTGTGGGCGGCTTCGGTGTGTCTGAAGGCTAGAAAATGAAAAGCAAAACCATCCGCCGCTGGTCCTTCATCCACACCTGGACCAGCCTGATCTGCACGGTATTCCTGCTGCTGCTCGCCCTTACCGGCCTGCCGTTGGTGTTTCACCACGAGATCGACCACCTGCTGGGCAACGAGCCTGAACTGGCACAGATGCCTGCCGATACGCCGCAACTGAACCTTGAGCAGTTGGTGGCCAAAGCCCAGGCCCATCGCCCCGGCGAGGCCATGCAGTACCTGGCGTGGGACGAAGACGACAAGAACGGCGTGATCGCGATCATGGCCGCCACGGCCGGCACCGAGCCCAACTCGTCCCACACCTTCATGCTGGATGCGCGCACCGGCGAGGCCGTGGAAACCCCGGCGGCCAATGGCGGGTTGACCCTGTTCCTGCTGCGTTTGCACGTGGACATGTTCGCCGGGCTGCCGGGCAAGTTGCTGCTGGCGTTCATGGGCATTCTGTTTGTGGTGGCAATTGTCTCGGGCACGGTGCTGTACCTGCCGTTTATGCGCCGGTTGAAGTTCGCCACCGTGCGTAAAGACAAGTCCACTCGCCTGCGCTGGCTCGACCTGCACAACCTGATCGGCGTGGTCACGCTGACCTGGGCGCTGGTGGTGGGCGTCACCGGCGTGATCAGCGCCTGCGCCGACCTGATCATCGCCGCCTGGCGCCAGGACAGCCTCAGCGCCATGATCGAGCCTTACAAAAACGCGCCGCCGCTGACCCAACGCGCACCGGCCACCGAATTGCTGAGCATCGCCGCCAAGGCCGCGCCCGGCATGGAGCCGGACTTTATCGCCTTCCCCGGTACGCGCTTTTCCAGCGAACACCACTACGCGGTGTTCATGAAGGGCAGCACGCACCTGACCTCGCACCTGCTCACGCCGGTGCTGATCGACGCCGGCACCCTGGCCGTCACCGCCATCACCGAACGGCCGTGGTACATGGACGCCATGGGCATGTCCCAACCGCTGCACTTTGGCGACTATGGCGGCATGCCGATGAAAATCCTCTGGGCGGTGCTGGATGTGCTGACCATCATCGTGTTGGGCAGCGGGGTTTACCTGTGGATTGTGCGGCGCAAGGCGGCCAAGCCATGAAGCCGCGCCAGTCGAGTTTCTGGAAGGTGTTCGGCATTCCGCTGGGGGTTGGCCTGCTCAGCGCGGCGGGTTTGTTTGCGGCGCTGTTGGGTGACGGGTTGTGGGATTCGTTGAGTTGGGTGGGGTTGGGTGTTCCGGCTGCCATTGGGGCTTGGGGGTTGTTTAAGCGGCGCGGCTGAAGGCGCTATCGCAGGCAAGCCAGCTCCCACCTTTAACGGTGTTCACAATTCAACAGGTGGGAGCTGGCTCGCCTGCGATTAGGCCTTCAAAAACAACCACAATCCCTCTAGGCTAGCCCCTGCCTTTTCCGAGGAATGCCCATGTCCGCGCCCAGCATGACCTTGTTTCACAACCCCGCTTCACCCTTTGTTCGCAAAGTCCGCGTGCTGCTGATCGAGACCGGCCAGCAGGACCGCGTGGCCTTGCATGGCTGCATGCCGACGCCGGTCAACCCCGATGCACAGGTGGTGCAGGACAACCCCGTGGGCAAGATCCCGGCCCTGCGCCTGGCCGATGGGTCGGTGCTGCACGACAGCCGGGTGATCCTCGATTACTTCGACCACCAGCACGTCGGAAACCCGCTGATCCCGCGTGACGGCTCGGCCCGCTGGCGCCGCCTCACCCTCGCCTCGATGGCCGACGGCATCTTGGATGCCGCCGTGCTGGTGCGTTACGAAACCGCCATGCGCCCGGTCGAAAAACACTGGGACCAATGGCTGCAAGCGCAGCGCAACAAGATCCACCGCGCCCTCGCCGAGCTGGAAGCCGAAGCGATTGCCGAACTGGCCAGCCACTTCGACATCGCCGCCATCGGCGTGGCCTGCGCCCTGGGTTACCTGGACTTTCGCCACCCCGACCTGCAATGGCGCGCCGGCAACCCCAAGCTTGCCGATTGGTATGCCGAGGTCAGCCAACGGCCTTCAATGCTTGAGACCCAGCCGCCCCACTAACTTTCATCCACATTCCCTGTGGGAGCGGGCTTGCTCGCGAATGCGGTGGCTCTGTTGGAACTACTGTGACTGACACACCGCTTTCGCGAGCAAGCCCGCTCCCACATTGAAGAGTGGTGCTGCTGAGGAAGGTGGCAATCCTTGCTACCAGTTGCGCCCGCACCTGCTGATCTTCACGCAACCCAATCATTGCGCCACCTCCCGAACCTTGCGTTTACCCACGCCATACCAATCCAGCTTGCGCGTCAGCACCATCACTGTACCCAGCAAACCAAACAGCAACAGCGAGCCCATCAGCAGCGCGTAATCCTCAGCGCTCAACAGCCCGTACAACAAGCCATACAACGCCGCCAACCCCGCCGAAAAGCCCAGACCATGCACAACACTGCGCAGCACGTGGCACACATAAAAACCAATCAACAACACACAGGCACTCGCCGAGATCAGGTAGGCCAATGCAAAGCCCAGGTGTTCGGACAACGACAACAACAGCAGGTAGAAAAACGCCAAGGCAAAGCCCACCAATGCGTACTGAATCGGGTGCACCGCGAGGTTTTTCAGCACTTCAAACAAGAAGAAACCGGCAAACGTCAGGGCGATAAACAGCAGCGCATATTTGATCGCGCGGTCGCTCTTGAGGTACTGGTCCACCGGGTCGATGAAGTTCACGCCAAAGCTGCGGCTGGTGAAGTCTTCGCAGCCCTGGCGGTCCAGGCAGGTTTGCAGGGCTTGTTCGAGGTTGGTGGAGAAAAACGAGGTCTGCCAGCTGGCGCTGAAGCCCTTGGCGGTGACCTCGCGCTGCGCCGGCAGGAAGTTGCCGATAAAGCTTGGGTGCGGCCAGTTGGAGGCGAGTGACACCTGGCTGGTCTTGCCCACCGGCACCACTTGCAACTGTTCGGTGCCTTGCAGGCGCAGGTCAAAAGCGAAGTCCACCACGCCCGGTTGTTTGCTGTCCTGCGCGGGCAGCGTTACATGCACGCCCTCGCCCAACCAGTCCACTTGCGAGCCGGGCGAGAAGGCCAGGCGTTGGCTGCCCAGCTCAAGCTTCAGGGCGTTTTCGATGCCACGAATATCGCTGATACCCACCGCCAGAAACGCCGGCTCGAAACGGTAATCGGCAAAGTTTTCGGTAATGCCCAGTTGCGCCGGCAACTCGAAACGCCCACTGATGCGGTTGTCTGCATGGAACAGTCGCGCCTGGTAGATGCCGCGCGAGCGCAGTTCGGTTTGCACCTTGCCGTCGAGTTCAAAACGGTCCGGCAGAAAATACAGACGGCCGCGCTCTTCACGGGTTTCCTCGTAGCGTTTGTTGAGCTTTTCATTGAGTTTCCACTCGCGCACGGTCTTGCGATACGGCACCACCATGACCGGGCCGGTAATGCGTTGGCTGTAGCTGGAGCTGCGGGCGATGTCCATCAGCACGCCGTCGCGCAGTTGCTGGCGGTCGCTGATGATGCCGTTAATCATCAGCAGCGGAATCAGCAACAGCAGGATCAGCAGCGCAATGGCGCCAAGTTTGAACAGCAAGCTTCGGTTCATGGGGCTCTCCCTGTTTGGATGGGCAGAGCGTGAACCGCGCCTGTGGGAGATTTATGTGGGCACGGTGGAGACTGTGTGGAGATGCAGCACCACCTGCACGCCGCCGTGCACATTGCCGATCTGCAATGCGCCGCCGTGCAGCTTCATCACCTCTTCGACAAAATTGAGCCCCAGGCCGGTGCTTTTGCGCCCGCTGATCGGGCGCGGCAACGAGTAGAAACGCTCGCTCAGGCGTGGCAAGGCGTAGTCGGGAATCGGCGCAGCCTGGTTGAACAAACTGACCTGCACGTCGTTGTGCTGCGTCTGTGCGCTGAATCGCAAGGTGCCGCCGGGCGGGGTGAAATCCAAGGCGTTATCGAGCAGGTTGCCCAGCGCCTGGCGCAGCAGGAAAGGCTCACCGAAGACCTTCACATCCGCCGCTATCGTCTGTTCCACCTGCAGGTCAGCGCCTTCGATTCGCGCACATTGCGCCTTGAGCACCTCGTCGACCAAAGCCGCCAACGGCATGCGAATCTGTTCTTCCAAACCCTGGCGTTGCTCCACCTGGGCCAGGTTGAGCAGCCGCTCGATCAACTGCTGCAAGCGCGCGCTTTCGCTGTCGATATTGCCGACAAAACGCTGCTGCTGCTCGCGGCTCATATCGCCCTGCAGCAATTCCGCCGCGCCGCGAATAGCCGCCAACGGGCTTTTCAATTCGTGGGTCAGGGTGTGCACGTAATGCTCGACGTAGGCCTTGCCTTCCAGTTGCGTGCGCATGTGCTCAACGGCAGTGGACAGCTGCTTGAGTTCGCCGCCTCGGTAATGCGGCAACTCGGCACGTCGCCCTTCACTCACCGCCTGGGCATACGCCGTGAGCCGATGCAGCGCCACGCTCAGCCACCACGACAGCAATGCACCCAGCAGCAGGCCCAACACCACCAACCCGGCGCCGTACCACAGCAGGCGGTTCTCGGTGCGATCCACATAAGGCTGCAACGAGCTGTTGGGCTTGGCCACCGTGACCACGCCGATGATTTGCCCGTTGTCGCGGATCGGCGCGCCCACGTGCATCACCGACGAAGTGGGATCGTCCAGTTCACTGCGGGTGGAACGCGCGCCGTACTCGCCGCGCAGGGTCAAATACACGTCGTTCCACTTGGAATAGTCCTGGCCCACCGCTTCACCCGTGGAGTCGAGCAGCACGATGCCATGGGCGTCGGTCACATAAATGCGGTGGTTAACCTGATTTTTCGGCAGGCCCCAGATGGTCGCGCCAGGCTGGCGACTGCCATAGGCTTTGAGCAACTCGGGCCAGTGGCTTTGGCCGAGGGTGCCGTTCTTTACGTCCAACCGCAGGATCTCGGCCAGCAGGTTGGCCGTGTCCACCAGGGTTTCTTCGGTGGACTGGCGCACGCCGGGGCGGATTTCCTTCATCACCGTGTTGAGCACAAAGTAACCGGTGAGGCCGATAAACAGCGCATACACCAGGAAGATCCGCAGCCCCAGGCGCATCAGCTGTGGCTCGGGCTGTAGCTGTAGCCGAGGCCGCGATGGGTTTGGATCGGCTCGGCATCCGCCACAATGCCCCGCAGTTTGCTGCGCAGGCTTTTGATATGGCTGTCGATATTGCGCTCGTAGCCGGCATCGGCCGGCACGCCCACCGCGTCGAGCAATTGTTCGCGGCTGAACACCCGCTCGGGCTGCTCCAGCAGGCTTTGCAGCAGGCGAAATTCATGCCGGGTGAGGCTCAAAGCCTGGCCGCGATAACTGATCTGCATGCGCTCCAGGTCGACCTGGAACACGCTCGGCGCGGCGCTTGGGCTTACGCGCTTGAGAATCGCCCGAACCCGCGCCGCCACTTCCCGTGGGCTGAACGGCTTGACCACATAATCGTCGGCGCCTATCTCCAGGCCCACCACGCGGTCGATCTCGCCATCACGCGCACTGAGAAACATCACCGGCACTTCGCTGAAACGGCGCAGTTGCTTGCAGGTTTCAAAGCCGCTGATGTCCGGCAGGCCGATGTCGAGGATGATCAGGTCGGCAGGCGTCTGACGTTGATGGGCCAACGCCTCCTGGCCAAGGCTCAGCCAGGTGGTGGTGAAGCCCTCGCCTTGCAGGGCAAAGATCAGCGTATCGGCTATCGCCGCTTCGTCTTCGACAATCAGGATGTGCGGCATAGGCTCGATCAGCAGTCCGGTTTGTCAGCAGTGTAGCGACGGGCCGGGTTTACCGCCGCCCCGAACTCACGCAGGGCCTTGGCACCGATCAGCAACGGATAGTTGAAGCTGCTGCGGTCGGTGAGGTTGACCTCCACGGTGCGCTTGACGTTGCCCAGGCACATTTCCAGGTCGATCACCGGGCGCTTGGCCACAGTGGCTTCGTCCTTGTCGTCGTCCTCGTCGGCGCGGCTTTTGATTTTGCTGATGCGCGAGACTTTATGCTCATAGACCTTGTCGCTGGCGTCCTTGCCGCCGAGGCGGAAGCGCACCCAGTCATCGCCATCGCGCTGGAATGTTTCGATGTTGCGGGCCGACAGCGAGGCGGTCAGCGCACCGGTGTCCATCTTGGCCTTGAAGGTTTGGCCGATCTCCGGCAGTTGGATGTATTCGTAGCGACCGTAGAGGGTCGGTTCGGCGGCCATGACGGGCACGGCAACCAGGGCGAGCGAGGCAAGGAGCAGTTTCACGAAGTGATTTCCTCGGAAAGAAGTAGGCGGATTCTAGACCGCAAAAGCGTTGTTTAGTTAGATCGTTCCCCCGCTCTGCGTGGGAATGCAGCTCTGGGCGTTCCGCGTCAGCTCACATTCGTGCGGCAATTTGCGATTTGGCCTCTAGACTCAGCTTGCTTATCATGGCCCGCCCACCCGATTCCAAGAGTTACTTATGCGCCGACTGCTCACCGGCTGTTTTGTCACACTGCTGTTATTGCTCAACACCCTGGTGCTGTTCGGGCCGTTGATGGTGTTTGCCCTGCTCAAGCTGGTAGCGCCCGGCCGCTTTCGCGACTATGCGTCCCGGGCCGTGATGTGGATCGCCGAAACCTGGGCCGAGATCGACAAGCTGATTTTCGCGCTGTGCATCCCCACCCAATGGGATATTCGCGGCGGCGACGAGCTACGCGGCGACACCTCGTACCTGGTGATCAGCAACCACCAATCCTGGGTCGACATTCCCGCGCTGATCCAGGCGCTCAACCGGCGCACGCCGTTCTTCAAATTCTTCCTGAAAAAAGAGCTGATCTGGGTGCCCTTCCTGGGCCTGGCCTGGTGGGCGCTGGATTACCCGTTCATGAAGCGTTACACCAAGGCGTTCCTGGCCAAGCACCCGGAGCTGGCGGGGCAGGATTTGAAGATCACCAAAGAGGCCTGCGAGCTGTTCAAGCGCCAGCCGGTAACGGTGGTCAATTACCTGGAAGGAACACGGTTCAGTGAGGCCAAACGCAAGCAGCAGCAATCGCCATTTGCCCGTCTGCTAAAGCCCAAGGCAGGCGGCGTGGCGTTTGTGCTGGCGGCAATGGGTGAGCAGCTGGACGCGATTCTCGACGTGACCGTCGTCTATCCGCAGCAAAAGATCCCCGGGTTCTGGGACTTGATCAGCGGCGCCGTGCCGAAGGTGATCATCGATATTCGCACCCGCGAGTTGGACCCGGCATTGTGGCAAGGGGACTACGAGAATGATCCGGCGTTTCGCCAGACCGTCCAGAACTGGGTGAACCAGCTCTGGAAGGAGAAGGACCAGAGAATTGACACACTTCTCAAATAAAGCTGCCCGTGGTGTCTAAAACCTGTTCATTCAATACGGGCCGTGCGTTATTGAATCAAGGTGAGTACTGACTAACGGGGAAAACATTCGCCCCAAACGTTAAGTGCCCTATCATTGGGTTCTTCGGGGCCCTGTGCGTTGGAGGCACTGGCCGTTCCATTCTGGTCTCTGACGCGCCGCTCCAGATGGTCCTTATAACTGGTACCTGTGCGCGAATACATTTCCTGGGCCGGGTCCGGCCTGAGGTTGGGAGGAATGAGCGCCAAGGTGTTAGTTGGAAAACGTAGATTTATCATAGAGTCACCACCTAAAGTTCATGACAGGAAACCTTCCAGGCGCGTTATGGAGAACACTTGGAAGGTCACAATCAGTGGCTCTGCCTTTGCTGTGGTTCCCTACAAATCAATACCTTTGATTGCGGGTATTTTTTCATTTTCACCCTCAATAAAGTTACGCACCTTGTACGAACTACCCATTAAAAGAAGTTAGCTACCAGTGCCCCACGCCGAGGCCAGCTTGCCCAGCACCGACTCGTTGGCACCCTGGCCGCCCAGGTATTGCAGAATCACCGGCGCAAACTTGCCGATCATGCTGTTATCCATGCCCAGTGCACTGAAAGCGGTGTTCAGGTCGCCGGTGTCCTTCACGTTACCCAACAAACCATCCAGGCCGCTGGTCTTGCTGCCGCCGCTCTGGCCGAGCATCCCGCTCAAGGCGCCAAGGCTGCCCAGGGCGTTGTTCCCCGAGAGTTGATCCAGGCCCGGCACACTCTTGCCCAGTTGCGAGTAGTCGGTACCGCTCAGTTTGTTCTTGGCCAGGCCCAGCATGGCGCCGGTACCGCCCACGGCTTGTTCGGGGGTGATGTTCAATTGCGAGGTCAGGGCGCTCAGCAGGCCGGCGGTCTCAGAGCTCGGCGCTGCAGCCGCCGCCTTGTTGTTGCTGCCCTGGGCACCGGAGACGGCATTGGCCACGTCACCGAGGCTGAAACCTGCGGCAAACACCGGGCTGGCGGCCATGGTCAACAGGCAGGACAAGGCAAAACCGCGTGAAATCTTCATCAAGACAACCTCTGAATGTAGGAGCTAAAAGCAGGCGTTTGACTGACAGTCCCGAAGGAATGTTCCCACTTGCACATGAGTTCAGAAAAATCCGCATCCAAATGTTCCCTGCGCGCGTATATCCAGACATGCACCGCCCGGAGTCGGATGGAATGAATGCTCAAGCTGGACTACCCTCTGCCTACCGTGCGCCGTCCCGTCGCCCTCGAACGAGAGCCTGGAGAAGCCCTATTTCCGTCCACGATGCTGACCCATTGCGGCCCCTGCTGGCCCAATGCGCCCTGGGCAACCGCCAGGCGTTCGAGACCCTATACCGCAGCGTGTCGCCGCGATTGCACGGCGTTGCTTTTCGTTTCATGGGGCGCTCGGACCTCGCCGAAGAGGTGTTGCAGGAGGCTTTTGTGCGCATCTGGTACAACGCTTCGCGCTACGAAGCCCATTTGGCCGCGCCGATGACCTGGATGGTCAACATCACCCGCAACCTGGCCATCGACCAATTGCGCAAACACCGCGAACAGCCCTTGGCCGACGGCCAGCAGGACGCCCTGCTCGACGACGGCCCCAGCGCCCACGAGCAACTCGCCAGCGAGCGCGAAGCCCGCGCCCTCAACCGCTGCCTCGACACGCTCGACGGCATGCAGCGCCAGTCGATCAGCGTGGCTTACTTCCAGGGCCTGTCGTGCTCGGAGCTGGCCGAACACTTGGCCGCGCCCCTGGGCTCGGTCAAATCCTGGATTCGCCGTGGCATGGAGCGCCTGCGCAGGTGCCTTGAATCATGAACTACCAAACCACCACCCTGCGCCGCGCCCTGGCTGCCGACTATGCCATCGGCTTGATGCCCGCCACTGCGCGTCGGCGCTTTGAAAACCTGCTGCGGGACGATGCCGCGCTGCGCGTCGAACTCGGCCATTGGCAGGATGCTCTGGCCAGCCTGACGGGCGCCGTGCCCGAGCGGCCAGTGCCGGAGCATGTGTGGGCCGGCATCAAGGCGCGCATTGAGCCGCAAGTGCTGCATGTGCCGGCGAAGAAACCGTTCTGGATGAATTTCCGCCTGCTGGCCGCTGCCTGCGCGATCGTCGTGGCGGTGCTGGTGGGCGTGCTGTATCAGCGTGATATCGGCGCCGAGTACAACGCCACGTTAGTGGCCGCCAACCAGCAGCCGGCGCTGCAGGTGCAGGCGTTTGGCGATCACCTGCAAGTCGAGCCGCTCACATTGGCGGCTGTAGAGCCGACGCGTGCCCTGGAACTGTGGGTCATTGCGGCCGGTGGCAAACCCGTTTCCCTGGGCCTGGTGCCGAGCTCGGGTAAAGGCCGAATCGAGCTGAGCAAGGAGCAGCAAGCGCTGCTGACCGCACCCGCGACCCTCGCCGTCAGCCTGGAGCCACAAGGCGGCTCGCCCACCGGACAACCCACCGGCCCCGTGCTGTACCAGGGCGCCCTGGCCACTCGCTGACACCCCGCACCTGTGTGGGAGCTGGCTTGCCTGCTCCCACATTTGATCTGCATTGGCCGGGCGACTTGCTCCTGGCGATGGATGGCGCTTATAGTTCGGCGGTCGTCCATATGGCGACACGGGTTTGGCGACTCGATTGAAATAATGCATGCAAAAGCACCTGCTCCTTTGCAGGTGCTTTCGCACGCGTAAGGCTGCTTTATGGCGGCTGTGCGCGGGAGACCTTCGGGTCTGCCGGCCTTTGCTTTATTTCACCGGTTCGCCAACCTGCGTACAGCTGCCACCCATTCGTTTGGCGACGTGTGAGTGGTAGCCTCACTCTCTGAAATAAAGGTTAAAACATGAACCGATACATGCAGCTTACCGGCCACGACGCCACCACGCCCTCCCTGCTCATCGACACCCAAGTGCCGCTCGACGTACTCCAAGACGCCGCCGTCTACCGCATCCGCGCGGTCACCCAAGTCATGGAAAACCTGGCGTTTCGTGAAGGCCTGAACACCGACAACCTCGTCCTCCAGGACTTCGCCCTGCTCTGCGCCATTCCGTTGCGCGATGGCTGCGATTTGCTTGATGTGATCAGCAGGCGTTTGCAGGCTTAAAACAGCACCAAAGGGCGACGCCCTGTCGCCCTTTCCTTACCTGCATAGGCAATTCCCGGCAGCTTCAAATACGCCGAGTTTCCATATAAGACGAATTTCTTATAATGGATAATTATAAAAAACTGTCATTTCTCACAGTACCCCACGTTAGTAAACCTACTTAGCATTCAGACTCCACCTCACAGTTCAATATTAAGGATCAAATATGAATTATAAATTCGCCGTAGGGATGCTGGCTGCTTGTGTATTGGCCGGGGGCGCTCATGCAGCTGATATCAAGGACTGCCCGGCACCTGGCACCATTAAATCTGAAGCATTCCAGGAAACCATCCAGGGCAATACCGTCGACGGTTTCAAATACACTGCCAAGAGCGGCGGGAAGGAGTGGACGGGCCAAACGGGTGCTACTAAAGATGATTACCTGGCCGCTAAATATGAACTTCAGGCAGAGACGTTCAATGTAGTGAATGGAAAGCTGCGCTGTGACTACGGCGGCAAAACGCTGGTAGAAAATGGTGAAACGGCTGTTCCTAACTTAAGACTCACAGCACCGCAATAATTAATAAGGGCGACTTTGCGGTCGCCCTTATCATTTCCCTTTTATTTACGCCGCACTAAACATCTTATGCGGATCAATCACAAACTTCTTCGGCACGCCCGCATCAAACTCGCCATACCCACGCGGCGCGTCATCCAGGCTGATCACCTGCACACCGACAATGTCCGCAATGTTGATACGGTCCCACATGATCGCCTGCATCAGTGCGCGGTTGTACTTCATCACCGGCGTTTGCCCGGTGTGGAAGCTGTGGGATTTGGCCCAGCCCAAGCCAAAGCGAATGCTCAGGCTGCCCATTTTGGCGGCAGCATCCACAGCACCTGGGTCTTCGGTAACGTACAGGCCAGGGATACCGATTTTGCCCGCCACGCGCACCACGCCCATCAGCGAATTGAGCACGGTGGCCGGGGCTTCGGCCTTGGCGCCTTCATGGCCGTGGCCACGGGCTTCGAAGCCTACGGCGTCTACCGCGCAGTCCACTTCCGGCTCGCCCAGCAAGGCGGCGATTTGTTCGTGCAGTGGGGTGTCTTTGGACAGGTCGGCAATCTCGAAACCCTGGGCCTTGGCGTGGGCCAGGCGGATTGGGTTGACGTCGCCGATGATCACCACCGCTGCGCCGAGCAGGCGGGCGGAAGCGGCAGCGGCCAGGCCAACGGGGCCGGCGCCTGCGATGTAGACGGTGCTGCCAGGGCCAACGCCGGCAGTGACGGCGCCGTGGTAGCCGGTCGGCAGGATGTCGGAGAGGCAGGTCAGGTCACGGATTTTCTCCATGGCCTTGTCGCGGTCCGGCAGTTTGAGCAGGTTGAAGTCGGCATACGGCACCAGCACGTATTCGGCCTGGCCGCCGGTCCAGTCGCCCATGTCGACATAGCCGTAGGCGCCACCGGCACGGGCCGGGTTGACGGTGAGGCACACGCCGGTGTGCTGCTCTTTGCAGGAGCGGCAGCGGCCGCACGCCACGTTGAATGGCACCGACACCAGGTCACCGATCTTCAGGTTCTCGACGTCGCTGCCCTTCTCGATCACTTCGCCGGTGATTTCATGCCCCAGTACCAGGCCGGTCTGGGCAGTGGTGCGGCCGCGCACCATGTGTTGGTCGGAGCCGCAGATGTTGGTGGAGACCACGCGCAGGATGACGCCGTGCTCAATCTTCCTGCCACGGGGGTCCTGCATTTTGGGATAGTCGATTTTCTGTACTTCGACCTTGCCGTTGCCGAGATACACGACACCACGATTACCAGACATGCTTTCACCTCGCTGTTGTTTTTATGGAACCGCGTCGCCCAGGCAGGCGGCGCGTTTAAGTGCTCGGGTACAGATGCTGTTTTTGCGTTGTTTGTCAGGGCCCCTTCGCGGGCTTGCTCGCGAAGACGTCAGTCAGAGCACCACGGTTCTATTGGCGTTTAGAAACACCCGCCGCTCAATGTGATACCCCACCGCACGCGCCAACGTCAGCCCTTCGATATCGCGCCCCTTGGCAATCAAGTCCTCGGGATAGTGGCTGTGGTCCACCACCTCCACGCCCTGGGCGATGATCGGGCCTTCATCCAGATCGTTGTTGATGTAATGCGCCGTGGCGCCCACCAGTTTCACACCCTTGTTGTAGGCCTGGTGATACGGCTTGGCGCCTTTGAAACCGGGCAGCAACGAGTGGTGAATGTTGATGGCCTTGCCATCGAGCTTGCGGCACAACTCCGGCGACAGCACTTGCATATAGCGCGCAAGAATCACCAGTTCGGCGCCGGTTTCTTCAATCACTTGCCACACCTGACGCTCCTGGGACGGTTTGTCGTTGGGGTCGAGGGGGAAATGGTAGTAGGGAATCTGGTGCCAGTCGGCCAAAGGTTTCAAATCAGGGTGGTTGGACACCACCGCGACCACGTCCATCGACAGTTGGCCGATGCGCTGGCGGTAGAGCAAATCGTTGAGGCAGTGATCGGCCTTGGAGACCATGATCACCACTTTTGGCCGGTAGTTCGGCGCCGTCAGCTCGAAGATCATGCCAAAGGCTTCGCCGCGAGTAGCCAGGCCATCGCGGAACGCCTGCTCGTCAAAGCCCTCGGGCTGACGGAATTCCACGCGAATAAAAAACCTTCCCGAGAGGCGGTCATCGAACGAATGGTGCTCGGTGACGTAGCAGCCCTGCTCGAACAGGTAGCGGGTGACCGCGTCCACCGTGCCGAGCACGCTGGGGCAGTCGGCGGTCAAAATCCATGTATCGGGTGCGCGGCTCATTGTGCGTGACTCCTTGATCGTTCCCACGCTCTGCGTGGGAATGCCGCCATGGACGCTCTGCGTCCGCTCTTGGGACGCGGAGCGTCCCGGGATGCATTCCCACGCAGAGCGTGGGAACGATCGTTATGCAACGACACTCAGGCCGAATTCGGCGGACGCATCCTGCAGCCACAACCACCAGTAATCCGAGAAGCTGCGGCGGATCAGCAGCTCCCAGGTGTCTTCAGCCGTGTGACGGATCACCAACTGCGACTTGGCGAACACCGTGCCCACCGCCTTGCCCACCGGGAAGTTATTAGGGTGCACGTCGTAGCTGGTGGACTTCATCAACACGTCGCGCACATTAGGGCCGCTGAGTTCGAGGATCTGCTGGCCGCCGCTGACGTTGACGATCTGGATATGCAGCTCGCCCAGAGCAGCGCGCAGGTTTTGTTCGGCGGCAAATTCTTCGCCGCTTGGCACGATTAACAGCCACTCGTCCGGGCCTAGCCATTGCAGGCTGGTGTCGCCTTTGACGATGACCTGGAGTGCGCCGGGCAGTTCGATGCCGAGGGCTTTGTGCACACCGGCGGCGAACGCGGCGTCATGGCCATCGCCACGAATCGTCAGGTGGCCGAGGAGTTTCTTTTCCCGCACGGTCACGCCGGCGTTCTTGCGGCCCTTGCCGACCAGGCTGGCGAGGTCGGCATGGTGCAGCGACGACTCGGCCTTGGCGCCGGAGGTGGGGCGTTGTGGGTAAACATTGGCTGCTGTCATAAAGCACCTTGTCTCTTAAGTTGATCGTTCCCACGCTCTGCGTGGGAATGCCGCCATGGACGCTCTGCGTCCGCTCTTGGGACGCGGAGCGTCCCGGGATGCATTCCCACGCAGAGCGTGGGAACGATCAGTTTCAGATGTTCTGGCGATCGCCTTTCGGGTCAAAGAACACCGAGGACACAATCTCTGCCTCGATCACGCTGCCATCCGCCTGCGGTGAGAACACTCGCTCACCCATGCGCTTCAAACCGCCCTTGACCACCGCCATCGCAAACGAATAACCCAGCGAGTTGTGCGCATAGCTTGAGGTCACATGGCCGACCATCTTCATCGGGATCGACTGTTTAGGGTCGAACACCAATTGCGCGCCTTCCGGCAGCCATACATTCGGGTCAATCGGCTTCAAGCCCACCAGTTGCTTACGCTCTTCACGCACGCAGTCTTCACGGTTCATCCCGCGCCAGCCGATCCACGAGAACGGTTTGGTGCGGCCTACGCACCAGCCCATGTTCAGGTCGTCCGGGGTCATCGAGCCGTCGGTGTCTTGCCCGACGATGATGAAGCCCTTCTCGGCGCGCAATACGTGCATGGTCTCGGTGCCGTACGGCGTGAGGTTGTACTTCTTGCCCGCCGCAACGATCTGTTCGAGTACGCCCATGGCGTAGTCGGCCTGCACGTTGACTTCGTACGACAGCTCGCCGGTAAACGAGATACGGAACACCCGCGCCGGTACGCCGCCAACCAGGCCTTCTTTCCAGGTCATGAACGGGAAGCCGTCCTTGTCCAGGTCGATGTCGGTGACTTCCGCCAGCAGCTTGCGGCTGTTGGGGCCGGACAAGGTCATGGTCGCCCAGTGGTCGGTGACCGAAGTGAAGTACACCTTGAGGTCTGGCCATTCGGTTTGCTGGTAGATTTCCAGCCACTGGAGTACGCGCGCCGCGCCGCCGGTGGTGGTGGTCATCAGGAAGTGGTTGTCGGCCAGGCAGGCGGTCACGCCGTCGTCGAAGACCATGCCGTCTTCCTTGCACATCAGGCCGTAGCGGGCCTTGCCCACGTCGAGCTTGGTCCAGGCGTTGCTGTAGATGCGGTTGAGAAACTCGCGGGCATCCGGGCCTTGAATGTCGATTTTGCCGAGGGTGGACGCATCCAGCAGGCCGACGCTGTCGCGCACGGCCAGGCATTCGCGCTTCACGGCGGCGTGCAGGTCTTCACCGTTACGCGGGAAGTACCAAGGGCGTTTCCATTGGCCGACGTCTTCAAACTCGGCGCCGTTTTTAACGTGCCAGGCGTGCAGCGCGGTGTAGCGCACCGGCTCGAAAATGTGCCCACAGTGACGGCCTGCTATGGCGCCAAAAGTGACCGGCGTGTAGTTGGGGCGGAACATGGTGGTGCCCATCTGCGGGATGGTCACGTTCAGCGAGCGGGCCGCAATGGCCAGGCCGTTGACGTTGCCGAGCTTGCCCTGGTCGGTGCCGAAGCCCAGCGCGGTGTAGCGTTTGACGTGTTCGACCGACTCGAAGCCTTCGCGGGTCGCCAGCTCAATGGCGGCAGCGGTGACGTCGTTTTGCAGGTCGACAAATTGCTTCGGCGCCCGTGCGGTCGGCTTGTCATGGGGCACCTGGTAAATGCCCAGGGTCGGCTCTTCCAGACGGCTCAAGGCTTTTGGCAGCGTGCCTTCCACCGGCGCAAACCCGGCTTCGCTGGCTGCGCGCACGCCGCCTTCAAAACCATCGGCCAGGGAATCGCCGAGGCCGTAGACGCCATTGATGCCACCGACACACACGCGTTTTTGCGGGGCTTCACCCGGCACGAAACCGAGGATGTCTTCGCGCCAGGTCGGCTTGCCGCCCAGGTGCGAGGCCAAGTGAACCACTGGGCTGTAGCCGCCGGAGCTGGCCACTAGGTCGCAGTCCAGCCATTCGCCTGGGCTGGTGACTTTGTGCGCTTTGACGTCAATCGCCGCCACACGCGCAGCGGTCACATGTTTGCTGCCACGGGCTTCGATCACGGCGCTGCCGGTGAGGATACGAATGCCTTTGGCGCGGGCTTCTTCCACCAGCGCGCCACGTGGGTTGTGACGCACATCAGCCACGGCGACCACTTGCAGGCCCGCATCGAGCCAGTCCAGCGCCACGCGGTAGGCGTGGTCGTTGTTGGTCGACAGCACCAGTTTTTTGCCAGGTGCCACGCCGTAGCGGCGCACGTAGGTAGAGACCGCACCGGCGAGCATATTGCCCGGCACGTCGTTGTTGCCGTACACCAGCGGACGCTCGCACGCACCGGTCGCCAGCACCACGCGCTTGGCGCGCACACGGTGGATGCGCTGGCGCACCTGGCCGATGGGCGCACGGTCACCGAGGTGGTCGGTGAGGCGTTCGTGGATGGTCAGGAAATTGTGGTCGTGGTAGCCGTTGACGGTGGCTCGCGGTAGCAACACCACGTCCGGCAGGGCCTTGAGTTCCGCGATTACGCTGGCAACCCACTCGGCCGCCGGCTTGCCGTCGAGGCTTTCACGCGAGTCCAGCAAGGAGCCGCCGAATTCTTCCTGTTCGTCAGCAATGATCACGCGGGCACCGCTGCGCGCAGCGGCCAGTGCGGCGGCCAGGCCGGCAGGGCCGGCACCGACAATCAGCACGTCGCAGTGACGGTTGAAGTTGTCGTAGGTGTCCGGGTCGTTCTCGGTTGGCGAGCGGCCCAGGCCCGCAGCCTTACGAATGTACTTTTCGTAGGTCATCCAGAACGATTGCGGGTACATGAAGGTTTTGTAGTAGAAGCCCGGCGGCATCAGCTTGCCGCCGACCTTGCCGAGAATGCCCATCACGTCATTGTTGACGTTCGGCCAGCCGTTGGTGCTGGTGGCGACCAAACCCTGGTACAGCGCCTGTTGCGTGGCACGCACGTTGGGGATCTGGGTGGCTTCGGTGGCGCCGATCTGCAGCACTGCGTTCGGCTCTTCGGCACCGGCGGCAAAGATGCCGCGCGGGCGCGAATACTTGAAGCTGCGGCCGATGATGTCGACGCCATTGGCCAGCAATGCTGCGGCCAGGGTGTCGCCCTCAAAGCCTTTGTAGCTCTGGCCGTTGAAGGTAAACGTCAGGGCTTTGTTGCGGTCGATGCGACCACCGTTGGACAGGCGATTGATCTGGCTCATACCTTCTCTCCAGAAGCCTTGGCGGTGAATTGCGGCTTGCTGCCAATCTTGTAGGTTTCAAGAATTTCGTAGGTCAGGGTGTCGCGGGTGGCGTTGAAGTACTGACGGCAACCGGCGGCGTGAATCCACAGTTCGTGGTGCAGCCCGCGAGGGTTGTCACGGAAGAACATGTAGTCGCCCCACTCTTCATCGGTGCAGGCATTCGGGTCCAGCGGGCGCGGGATGTGCGCTTGGCCGGATGCGTGGAATTCCTCTTCGGAGCGCAGTTCGCCACAGTGAGGACAGAAGATATGCAACATAGGGAATTTCTCCTGTTAGTGGGCGACGGCCGCAGCGCCGTGTTCGTCGATCAACGCACCGTTGTGGAAACGGTCGATGGAAAAAGGTGCTGCCAATGGGTGCATTTCACCCTTGGCGAGGCTGGCGGCAAACACGTTGCCTGAGCCTGGAGTCGCTTTAAAACCACCAGTACCCCAGCCGCAGTTGAAGAACATGTTCGGCACCGGCGTCTTGGAGATGATCGGGCAGGCGTCCGGCGTGGTGTCGACGATGCCGCCCCACTGGCGGTTCATGCGCACCCGCGACAGCACCGGGAACATCTCGACGATGGCCTGGATGGTGTGTTCGATCACCGGGTACGAGCCGCGCTGGCCATAGCCGTTGTAGCCGTCGATACCGGCGCCGATCACCAGGTCGCCCTTGTCGGACTGGCTGATGTAACCGTGCACGGCGTTGGACATGATCACGCTGTCGATAATCGGCTTGATCGGCTCGGACACCAGCGCTTGCAGCGGGTGGGATTCGATCGGCAGGCGAAAGCCTGCCAGCGAGGCCATATGCCCGGAGTTACCGGCGGTGACCACACCGACGCGCTTGGCGCCGATAAAACCCTTGTTGGTTTCGACGCCGATGCACACGCCGTTTTCCTTGCGAAAGCCGATCACTTCGGTCTGCTGGATCAAATCCACGCCGAGCGCGTCAGCCGCACGGGCGAAGCCCCAGGCCACGGCATCGTGACGGGCCACGCCGCCGCGCCGTTGCACGGTGGCGCCGAGTACCGGGTAGCGGGTGTTTTTTGAGCAGTCGAGGTACGGAATCTCGTCGGCCACCTGTTCGGCGTTGAGCAGTTCGCCGTCCACACCGTTGAGGCGGTTGGCGCTCACGCGGCGCTCCGAATCCCGGATGTCCTGCAAGGTGTGGCACAGGTTGTAGACGCCGCGCTGGGAGAACATCACGTTGTAGTTCAGGTCCTGGGACAAGCCTTCCCACAGTTTCATCGCGTGTTCGTACAGGTGCGCCGACTCGTCCCACAGGTAGTTGGAACGCACGATGGTGGTGTTGCGCGCGGTGTTACCGCCGCCCAGCCAGCCTTTCTCGACCACGGCCACATTGGTGATGCCGTGTTCTTTGGCCAAATAGTAAGCCGTCGCCAGACCATGCCCGCCGCCGCCGACGATAACCACGTCGTAGACCTTTTTCGGTGTGGGCGTGCGCCACATCTTCTGCCAGTTTTCGTGGTGGCTGAGTGAGTGCTTGAAGAGGCCGAAGCCCGAGTAGCGTTGCATAGTCATTACTCCAAAACCGCGCTCAGCGATAAACCGGGAAATCAGCGCACAGGGCAGACACGTGCTTGGCCACGTTGGCCTCGACATCGGCGTCGCCGAGGTTGTCGAGGATGTCGCAGATCCAGCCGGCCAGTTCGATGCATTGCGGCACCTTGAAACCCCGCGTGGTCACCGCCGGGGTGCCGATGCGCAGGCCCGAGGTCACGAACGGCGACTGCGGGTCATTCGGCACCGCGTTCTTGTTGACGGTGATGTGAGCGCGACCGAGGGCGGCGTCCGCCTCTTTGCCGGTGAGGCCCTGGCGGATCAGGCTGACCAGGAACAGATGGTTATCGGTGCCGCCGGACACCACGTCATAGCCGCGCTTGATGAACACGTCTGCCATGGCCTGGGCGTTGTCGATCACCTGTTGTTGATAAGCCTTGAAACCTGGCTCCAGCGCTTCCTTGAAGCACACAGCCTTGCCGGCGATCACGTGCATCAGCGGGCCGCCCTGGGCGCCGGGGAACACCGCAGCGTTGAGTTTCTTCTCGATGGCTTCGTTGGCCTTGGCCAGGATCAAGCCGCCACGCGGGCCGCGCAGGGTCTTGTGGGTGGTGGTGGTGACCACATCGGCGTAAGGCAGCGGGTTCGGGTACAGGCCCGCGGCAACCAGGCCGGCGACGTGGGCCATGTCGACGAACAGCAGCGCCCCCACTTTGTCGGCGATCTGGCGAAAGCGCGGGAAATCCAGGGTCTTGGAGTAAGCCGAGAAGCCGGCGACGATCATTTTCGGTTGGCACTCGACGGCCAGGCGCTCAACTTCGTCGTAGTCGATCAACCCGGTGTCGGTGTTGATGCCGTACTGCACGGCGTTGTACAGCTTGCCCGAGGACGACACTTTGGCGCCGTGGGTCAGGTGGCCGCCATGGGCCAGGCTCATGCCGAGGATGGTGTCACCGGCATTGATCAGCGCCAGGTACACCGCGCTGTTGGCGGATGAGCCGGAGTGCGGCTGCACGTTGGCGTAATCGGCGCCGAACAGTTGTTTGGCGCGGTCGATGGCCAGGGCTTCAACCTTGTCCACATGCTCGCAGCCGCCGTAATAGCGCTTGCCGGGGTAGCCTTCGGCGTATTTGTTGGTCAGGCCACTGCCCTGGGCTTCCATGACGCGTTTGCTGGTGTAGTTCTCTGACGCGATCAGCTCGATATGATCTTCCTGACGCTGCTCCTCGGCATTCATCGCCGCCAGCAATGCGTCGTCATACCCTTGGATCTGGTCTTTTTTGCTGAACATCGCGTCTCTCCCAGCCTTTCGTATTGTTGAGGCCCTCGCAGGGCCCTTTGATGCGATGGTAGGGCTGGCGCAGAGAGGTCAAATGCCTACGCACGCCACGCAAAGGTGCGTTTACGACATGGCACGAACAACGCAGGACAAATGTGGGAGCGGGCTTGCTCGCGAAGGCGGTGAGTCAGCTTGCACATGTATTGGCTGACCCACCGCCTTCGCGAGCAAGCCCGCTCCCACAAGGGGTTAGGCGAGCGCCTGGCGGACGAGTAATAGCAACAGAAAATGCAGCGGATACAGCGAATACGCCCAGCGACGCATGGCCGGTGGCGAGGCGTTTTTGGCATGTCGCAACAAGAGCAAACCCGCCAATGGCGCAATCAGGCAAGCGGCCAACCCCATCAGCGCCACAGGCGTGCCGCTATTGAGCAGAATCTGCCATTGGTTGGCGGCCAGGCAGACCAAACCCGGCAACAGGCTGAAATACCATGGCCGGGTGAACACCAGCAGCATCGCCAACGGCAGCAACACACCGAAAAACCCGAACATCAGCTGGGCAGACAACAGGGCCGCGATGACTAGGGCGATCAGCGCCAATCCTCGATCAAACAGCGCCTTCTGCTGCCATCCTCGGGCAACCAGCAACCCCAGCGCCAACGTCGGCAAGACGTTCAACGTATCGGCATCCTCGATAAACAGCCGGTAGGGCACTTCACTGATCACACTGAACAGCAACAGCCAGCCCAGGTAGCGCCATTGGCCGGTGACGGGCGTATTGGCGAGCCGGTGCACATTGGCCGCAATCGCCAGGCAAAACCACGGGAACGCCAGACGCCCCGGCACATACAGGCCGTCCAGGCTCAAACCGACATAGCGCAAGTGGTCCAGCACCATGCTCAGCAACGCCAGCCACTTGAGCAGATCCTGTGCGCCATCGCGGACGCGTCCGACAGCCAACGTGTGTGTACCGTGCATAATTCCCCAGTGACTTTGCATTTACAGTGCGTGCGCACCCGCGACAATCTTGGTTACAGTGCGCACCAACATCGACCACAGGAATGGGCCATGACTGACAAGAGCCAACAATTCGCCAGCGACAACTATTCCGGCATCTGCCCGGAAGCCTGGGCCGCCATGGAACAAGCCAACCAGGGCCATCAACGCGCCTACGGCGATGATGAATGGACCCACCGTGCCGCCGACGGCTTCCGCAATTTGTTCGAAACCGACTGCGAAGTGTTCTTCGCCTTCAACGGCACCGCAGCCAACTCACTGGCGCTGTCTTCGCTGTGCCAGAGCTACCATAGCGTGATTTGCTCGGAAACCGCCCACGTCGAAACCGACGAATGCGGCGCGCCGGAGTTTTTCTCCAACGGCTCCAAGCTGCTCACCGCCCGCACCGAAAACGGCAAGCTGACCCCGGAATCGATCCGCGAGATCGCCCTCAAGCGCCAGGACATCCACTACCCCAAACCGCGCGTGGTCACCCTCACCCAAGCCACGGAAGTGGGCAGCGTGTACACCCCGGAAGAAATCCGCGCCATCAGCGTCACCTGCAAAGAGCTGGGCCTGAACCTGCACATGGACGGCGCGCGTTTTTCCAACGCCTGCGCGTTCCTGGGCTGCTCGCCGGCCGACCTCACCTGGAAAGCCGGTGTGGATGTGCTGTGTTTCGGCGGCACCAAAAACGGCATGGCCGTCGGCGAAGCCATACTGTTCTTCAACCACAAACTGGCTGAAGACTTTGATTACCGCTGCAAACAGGCCGGCCAGCTGGCCTCGAAAATGCGCTTTCTCTCCGCCCCCTGGGTCGGTCTGCTGGAAAACGACGCCTGGCTCAAACACGCCCGCCACGCCAACCACTGCGCGCAATTGCTCAGCAGCCTGGTGGCGGACATTCCCGGCGTGGAGCTGATGTTCCCGGTACAGGCCAACGGCGTGTTCCTGCAACTCTCGGAACCGGCTATCGCGGCGCTGACGGCCAAGGGCTGGCGCTTCTACACCTTCATTGGCAAAGGTGGCGCACGGTTCATGTGCGCGTGGGATACAGAGGAAGAACGTGTAAGAGAATTAGCCGCAGACATCAGGGAAGTGATGAACGCGTAAGCCTCTCGAATACTGGCGCATTGCCGAGTCTGTTATTTGGTGTTTCTGACAGCATCACAGCCCAATTTCATCGACTAGCCTCTTGGAACCCGAAAGGAAAACGCCGCTGCAGCGGCCACCTTTCGGGAACAACTGCCTGCCGAATAATCGGCCGGAAACGGAAATCCAGCAGAGGGCTAAACCTATGGAATATCAATGCGACGGCAGTAACCTCAGAATCGACGGCGCTACCAGCACCACCGTCATCGACTGGGATGAATTCCGGAGGATCGCCAACGTCGGCGACACCATCCGCGAGCCATCAAGGACGCTGAGGATCTACGACAAAGCCTATGAATTGACAGCATCAGGCCAGCATTTTGTCGTCCATGTCTACGCGCAGTAACCGTTAACACCTGTGGGAGCGGGCTTGCCCGCTCCCACAGGTGATCGTTCCCACGCTCTGCGTGGGAATGCCTCCCCGGACGCTCCGCGTCCACCCCGCACCCCGATTCAAGGACGAATCCATGGGCAGAAGCCGCTACGTCATCACCGAACCTGAAAAGCCGCACTTCCTCACCTGCACCGTCATGGAATGGCTGCCGCTGTTCACCCGTGACTACATCGTTGGTCATCTTTTGGACTGTTGGCGATATCAACAAAGCCACCATGCCTTGAATCTCTTCGGCTACGTCATCCTCGAAAACCACTTGCACTTCATCGCTCAGGCGCCCGACCTTGGCAAATGCGTGAACCAATTCAAATCCTTTACCGCCCGTACCATCATTGACGATTTGCAGCGCCGAGGCGCAGAGCGTTTATTACAACGCCTGCGGTTCAGCAAACGGGCGCACAAGATAGACCGGGTTTATCAACTTTGGCAGGAAGGCTCACACGCTGAGTTGGTGTACAGCGAGCGGGTGATGCACCAAAAGCTTGATTACATTCACCACAACCCGGTGAAACGAGGATATGTGGACTTAGCCGAACACTGGCGGTATTCCAGTGCGCGCAATTACGCAGGACAAGAAGGGCTCATCGATATTCAACGCTGGCACTAATGCTCGCTCCCACACGCTCCGCGTCCCGCCCTTTGGGCATGGCTTGAATACCGAGCACTCTGTGACGCGGAGCGTCACGGGCTGCATTCCCACGCGGTGCGTGGGAACGAGCGTTTAGAACTCGATACGCACGTCGCCCTTCGGCACGCTGCAGCACGACAGGATGTAGCCTTCGGCTTCGTCTTCCTCGGTGATCCCGCCGTTGTGGTCCATCTCGACCTCCCCGCCGAGCTTCATGACCTTGCATGTCCCACAAATGCCCATGCCGCATGCTTTTGGAATCAGCAGGCCAAGCTTGGCCGCGGCCGCGTGCACGGTTTCGCCCGGCGCCACACGAATGCTTTTGCCGGAGGCGATGAATTCCACTTGATGCAGGTCTGCCAGGTCGATCTCTGGCGCGTCCGCGGCTTGCTCGGCTTGCTCCACCGCATCGGCGCGGGCTTCCGGCGGCGTGGCGCCGAAGGATTCCTCGTGGTAACGCGTCATGTCGAAGCCGGCGGCCTCCAGCAGGCGTTTCACCGCGCTCATGTACGGCGTAGGGCCGCAGCAGAACACTTCGCGCTCCAGGAAGTCCGGCACCATCAATTCCAGCATCTTGTGGTTCAGGTAACCGCGATACCCGGCCCACGGCTCGCCCAACCCGTGTTTTTCACAGATCAGGTGCAGGCTGAAGTTATCGATCCGCGACGCCATGTGCTCCAGCTCGCGGTGGTAAATGATGTCTTTGGGCGAGCGGGCGCTGTGGACAAACGTCATGTCGACATTCGCGTTGGTGTCGTAAAACCAGCGCGCCATGGACATCACCGGCGTGATGCCGACGCCGCCGCTGAGGTACAGCACTTTAGGGCTTGGGAAGTCGATGGCATTGAACAGCCCGACCGGCCCGTGCACCGCCAGCTCCTGGCCTTCATGCAGGGTGTCGTGCAGCCAGTTGGAAACCCGCCCGCCCGGCACGCGCTTGATGGTCACCGAGAAGCTGTAGGGCACCGACGGCGAACTGGAGATGGTGTACGAGCGCATGATCGGCTGGCCTTCGATCTCCAGCTCCAGGGTGACGAACTGCCCTGGCTTGAAAAAGAACAAAATCGGCTGGTCGGCCATGAAGCAAAAGGTGCGCACGTCCCAGGTTTCCTGGATGACTTTGACGCAACGGACGATGTGCCGACCATTGGCCCAGGTCTGGGTGGTTACCGGGTTCAGGAAATTGTTGGACATGCTTGCTCTCCACTGCCGATGCTCGGCTTTATGGTGGCGATTCTGCGTAACGCCGCAACCGCCCATTTACCTATCTGCGACATTCACATACTTATCGCGACCAGCCCCCATACCACGGGGCTTGCGCGTCGGGATCAGAGTGGGCCATGTCGCTAATGGACAAGGTTCGGTGCATCGGCGGCCCCACACTCGCTTCCAACAACGACGCTTTCTTTACGCCTTGCTGCAAAACCTGATCAGCCACTTTCGCCGGCCACACAGAATGGCCATGAGGACACACACGATGGACGTCACCGCAACCTTAAGCTTGGGCGATCCGCTGGAACCCGCACGCAAGGCCACCGCGCAAATGCTGCAAGAGCGCGAACGCACTTTTTCGCTGCCGCAGCCGTTCTACTCTGATGAGCGGTTGTTTGATATCGACATGCAGGAGATCTTCCAGAAAGAGTGGTTGATCGCCGGCATGACCTGCGAGATCCCCACCAAGGGCAACTACATCACCCTGCAAATCGGCAAGAACCCGATCATCGTGATCCGTGGCGCCGACGGCGTGGTGCATGCCTTCCATAACGTGTGCCGCCACCGGGGCTCACGCCTGTGCACCAGCGACAAGGGCAAGGTCGCCAAGCTCGTGTGCCACTACCACCAGTGGACCTACGAGCTGGACGGCCGCCTGCTGTTCGCCGGCACCGAGATGGGCGCCGACTTCGACATGAAGCAGTACGGCTTGAAGCCTGTGAACGTAAAAACGGCGGGGGGCTACATCTTCATCAGCCTGGCCGAAACCCCGCCGGCCATCGATGATTTCCTGTCGACGCTGAACCACTACATGGAACCCTACGACATGGAGAACACCAAGGTGGCGATTCAAACCACCTTGTTCGAAAAGGCCAACTGGAAGCTGGTGCTGGAAAACAACCGCGAGTGCTACCACTGCAACGCATCGCACCCGGAACTGCTGAAAACCCTGCTGGAATGGGACGACGTCACCGACCCGCGCGCCGACCAGGCGTTTAAAGATCACGTCGCCGCCTCCGCCGCCGCGTGGGACGCCGAAAAGATCCCTTACGCCCACGCCAGCTTCGGCCTGCGTAATCGCATCGTGCGCATGCCGCTGCTCAAAGGCACCGTGTCGATGACCCTGGATGGCAAACAAGGCTGCGCCAAGCTCATGGGCCGCATCAAGAACCCGGACCTGGGCTCGATGCGTATCCTGCACCTGCCGCATTCGTGGAACCACTGCATGGGCGACCACATCATTGTGTTCACTGTGTGGCCGATCAGCGCCCAGGAAACCATGGTCACCACCAAGTGGATCGTGCACAAGGACGCTGTGGAAGGTGTGGACTACGACGTGGAGCGTATGCGCCAGGTCTGGGACGCCACCAATGACCAGGACCGCCGCCTGGCGGAAGAGAACCAGCGCGGGATCAACTCCACCGCGTACCAGCCGGGCCCGTACTCCAAGACCTATGAGTTTGGTGTGGTGAACTTTGTCGACTGGTACAGCGAGCGTCTGCTGAACAACCTGGGCGCGGCGCCAGCGCCGTATCTCAAGGGTGTGGCGGCGCACGAGTAACTGACACACCGTCGATCAAACGGTGGGAGCGGGCTTGCTCGCGAATGCGGTGGTTCAGCAATGAATGAATTGACTGATACACCGCAATCGCAGGCAAGCCAGCTCTCACATGTAACTTGGTCACTGTTCAAATTTCGATCAACCCCCTCACAGCCCTTTACCAGTCTACCCTCCAGCCTTCGCCCAACAACTTATCCACAAAGCCACCCACAGCAATTGTGGGCAAGTGTGCTCAACCCTCGAAATTAACTGAAGAAAATCCGTGACTTATTCAAGTCGTGCGGTTTTAGCCACACCTGATCACTTATTGATCAACCCCGTGAAAGCCCCTGAATACGTGGCCTACAGCAGTAGGCGAACACCTTATCCACAGAAGCACCAACAGACTTTGGGGGCAACTTCGCAAGTCTTGTGGAAAACCACCTCAAACCTTCATAAATCGGGGCATTCAGGGGTTTCAGCGAGCCAACAAGGCAAATTGATCATATTTTGATCAAGCCACTGAAAGCCTTTATCTATAAGGCTCCCAGCCGAGAGCGAACATCTTATCCACAGAAGCGCCAACAGACTTTGGGGGCAAGTTTGTGCCTGGCTTCAAACTTATTCAGGAAAAAACCAAGCAAAAACCGTCAGTTAGCCTGGTTGTTTTTCGTACAGAGGGCTGCAGGGCTTGATCAGCCGGGGGTGTGGACAACCGCGAACAGGTTATCCACAGGCGGATCAACAGGGATTGTGGGTAATCCTTTAGCGCACCACGCCTTCTTCGATGAGTAGCTTCAGAATCGCTTCCGCGCCCGCTTCAGGGGTAAGCCCCTTGAGCACCTGCCCACCGCCGCCGCTGGCCTTGGCAGTCGCCGCCTTCATCCGATCGGCGCCGCTCTTGGCCTTGATTACCTTCAGGCGCTTGGGCCGTGGCTTGGCCGGTTGCAGCACCGCACCTGTGAATAACTCATCGTGTTCAACCTCGACCTCATGGGCCGCCAGCTCGCCGCGTTGCGCAGGGCCATAGGCGCTTTGCCGTGGCTTGGGCGCGGCGTTATCCACAGTCGCCAGAAACGGCAGGCGCACCTTCAGGCGCCGCCGCTGCCCGCGCGGCAAGGCTTGCAGCACACAGGCAATGCCGCCCTCGATAGACTCCACTTGCGCCAGCCCGACGATCAACGGCCAGCCCAATTGCTCGGCCAACAGGAACGGCAACATGCCCGAGCCTTCGCCGGTTTCCGCCTGGCTGCCGGTGAGCACCACGTGAGCGCCGGCCTCACGCAGATAATCACTGAGCACCGGCAAAGCGTCGCTGCCCGCCGGTTGTTCGAGCACATGCAACTGCGGCAGGCCCATGCCCAGGTAGCTGCGCAACGTCGGCTCGTTAACATCACCGGCATGCAGCACCTGCAAACTATCCCCAGCCAACTGCAGGCCCAGCTCGACGGCGCGGGCATCCTGCTCGGCGCGGCGTGGGCGGCCGGAAGTCGGGTGGGCGCCGATGGACACCAAGCTGATTACATTCGTGGTCATGGTCATGTCCTTAAGCCGCATCGCGCTTGGCGCCGTTGCGGTACACCTGCACCGCCTCGATCAAGGCTTGCAGAATCGCGGCGCTTTCGCCGATCACCGACAGGTCGGCACGCTTGATCATGTCGCAGCCAGGGTCGAGGTTGATCGCTACCACCTTGTCGCAGGCACCGATGCCTTGCAGGTGCTGGATCGCCCCGGAAATGCCCACGGCCACGTACACCCGTGCCGTGACCCAGGTGCCGCTGGCGCCGACCTGGCGATCACGCGCCATAAAGCCATCGTCCACTGCCACCCGTGACGCGCCTTCGGTGGCGCCCAAGGCGGCTGCGGTCTGGTGGAATAATGCCCAATCCTTGACGCCATTGCCGCCAGAGAAAATGAACTCCGCCTCGGCCATCGGAATTGCCCCAGGGTCCACCGCCACTGCGCCGAGATCCTCGATACGCGGCAGGCTGCGCGCCAGAGTTGTGGATAACTCCACCGGCAAGGCTTCGTGACGGGTTTCGCTGACCGGCTCGGCGCATTCCACCGCGGCCAGAATCAGGCGCGGCAGTGGCCGGGCCAAATCCTCCTGGCCCGCACCGGCGCGGCCGATGCACTCCTCGCCCTTGATCTGCCACACGCGTGTGGCCGGGCGTTCCTTGAGGCTCGCGGCAAAACGCCGGCCCAACTCGCCGCCGCCACTGCGGCTGTCGGGCAGCAACCAATGGCGCGGGTTGAACTGGTTATCCACAGCCCGCAAGCCCTGGATGCGTTGCTCCGGTGAATAACCCTCGAATTCCTGGCCATCCAACACCAGCAGGCGATCGACACCCGCCGTGGCAAAAGCACTTTCTTTGTGCTCGCCAAACACCACCGCCAGCACTGCTCCGTCGCTGCCGGCGAGTTGCCGGGCCAGGCCGAGCAAGTCGCGGTCATGGCTGCTCAGGCGGCCGCCGACCATGTCCGGTACCACGTTGATATAGAACGCCGGCGCTGTTACCTGGTGCAACGGCAACTGCACTTCCACTGCCGCCGTGCGCTTGGCCGCGCCGCCCTGCTGGGCGCCGCTGCGGTCGATACGCTTGATGCCGTTGGGGCCGATAAAACCCACGCCATGCACGTTTTTGCGGATGACGCCGTTCGGCCCCATCCAGCTGTGTTGCAGCGGCTGCATGGCGGCGTGCAACGGGTGCAGGCGGTTACGGGCGATCCATTCGGCCCGTGGGTCGCGGCGGATAATGTCGCTCATCAGTGCACCTCCGCAGGTTGACGCTTGATGGGTGCCTTGGCCTGTGTGGCGTCTTCAAGTAACGCGTCGGCCACCAGTTCAGCGATGTCCTTGATCAGTGGCCGTGGCTCGACCACGCCCTCAAGCATCGCCGTGCATTGTGGACAACCCACGGCCACCAGCTCGGCGCCGGTTTCGCGGATGTCGTCCATGCGCATATCCGGGATGCGCTGCTTGCCGGGAATATCGGTGATCGGCGCGCCGCCACCGCCGCCGCAGCAGCGCGAACGGAAGCCCGAGCGTTGCATCTCCTTGACCTCGATACCCAACGCCCGCAGCACTTGGCGCGGCGCCTCGTATTCGCCGTTGTAGCGGCCCAGGTAACAAGGGTCGTGGTAAGTCACGCTGTTGCCCTTGTGCTGGCCCAGGTTCAGCGCGCCCTCGCCGATCAGTTCGGCCATGAAGGTGCTGTGGTGCTGCACGACATAATTACCGTTGAAGGCGCCGTATTCGTTTTTCAGCACGTGAAAGCTGTGCGGGTCGCAGGTGACGATGCGCTTGAAGCTGTACTTTTCCAGTGTGCGGATATTGCGCGTGGCCAGCAGTTGGAAAGTGGCTTCATCGCCCAGGCGCCGCGCCACATCACCGCTGTCGCGTTCTTCCAGGCCCAGCACGGCAAAGTCGACTTTGGCCGCTTTGAGCACTTTGACGAAGGCGCGCAAGGTGCGTTGGTTACGCATGTCGAACGCGCCGTCACCGACCCAGAACAATACGTCGCAGCTGGCTTTTTCGCTGAGCAATGGCAGGTTCAGGTCCGCTGCCCAGTTGAGGCGACCGCCCGGTGCGAAACCGCCGGGGTTATCGGTGGCAATCAGGTTTTCCAGGACTTCGGCGCCCTTGTTCGGCGTGGCGCCTTTTTCCAGGGTGAGATGGCGGCGCATGTCGACGATGGCGTCGACGTGCTCGATCATCATCGGGCACTCTTCCACGCAGGCGCGGCAGGTGGTGCACGACCACAGGGTTTCGGCGTCGACCAGGCCATTGACGATCGGCTGGTGCGGGTTGCCGCTGTGTTCGCCCACCGGTTTGCCTGGGTAAGGGCTGCCGGCGAACTTGGCATCGGTGCCACCAGCCAGGCCGACCACCATGTCCTGAATGAGTTTTTTCGGGTTCAGCGGCTGGCCGGCGGCGAACGCCGGGCACGCCGCTTCGCACTTGCCGCACTGCACGCAGGCGTCGAAACCGAGCAGTTGGTTCCAGGTGAAATCCTTGGGTTTTTCCACGCCCAATGGCGCGGTTTTGTCGCTGAGGTCGAGCGGCTTCAAACCTGTAGAACGGCCACCACCAAAACGCTCGGCGCGACGGTGCCAGGCCAGGTGCAGGGCACCGACAAAGGCGTGTTTCATCGGCCCGCCCCAGGTCATGCCGAAGAACATTTCGCTCACGCCCCACAGCACGCCCAGGCTCAAGAGCGCGGCGAGCAGCCAGCCGCCAAAGTCGGCAGGCAAAATTCCGGCCACCGGCAAGGTCACCACAAAGAAGCTGACCGAGAACGCCATGAGGCTTTTCGGCAGGCGCATCCACGGGCCTTTCGACAGGCGCGCGGGTGGGTTGCGCCGACGCAGGTAGACGAAGGTGGCGCCGACGAACATCAGCACCGAGGCCAGCAGCAAGGCATAGCCGAGGATACGGTTATGCAGGCCAAAACCGTGCACCAAAATAGCCAGCAGCGCCGACAGCACAAAGCCCAGGGCGGTGGCGACGTGGGTGTTGGCGATGTATTTGTCGCGGGCCACCACGTGGTGCAGGTCAACCATATAGCGCTTGGGCATGGCCAGCAGGCCGCCGAGCAGGTCGACCTTGGACGCGCGGCCACGGCGCCACATGTTGACCCGGCGCAGGGCGCCGAGGGCGGCGAGGCCGATGGCTGCAAACAAAAGAATAGGAAGCAAGGTGTTCAACATGGTGAAGCTCCCACAATGATCGTCCCCACGCTCTGCGTGGGGATGCATCCTGTGACGCTCTGCGTCACGACCTTAAGAGCGGACGCGGAGCGTCCAGGGCAGCATTCCCACGCAGAGCGTGGGAACGATCAGGTGCGTCAGAAATCCTTGCACAAGCGCAGGGCGTCATAGATCGCGGCGTGGGTATTACGCTGCGCCACACAGTCACCGATGCGGAACAGCAAGTACCCCTCACCCGCCTCGCTCAAGCACGGCTGCGGTTTGATCGCGAACAAGGCTTCGACGTCGATCTGGCCCTTGTTGCGCGAACCTTCCTTGAGCCCGTAGTAGATGGCCTCGTCCGGGCGCACACCGTTCTCGACCACCACCTGGTCAACCACGCGTTCTTCCTTGGCGCCGGTGTATTCGTTCTCCAGCACCGCCACCAGCTTGTCGCCCTCGCGATAGACCTTTTCCAGCATCATGTCGCCGGTCATGATCACTTCTTTGGGGTACATGCTGCGGTAGTAAGTCGGGAACGACGTACCGCCAATCGCCACGCCTGGCTTGATGTCGTCGGTGACGATTTCCACCTGGCAGCCTTTGTCGGCCAGGAAGTCGGCCACCGACATGCCGGTGAACTCGCAGATGGTGTCGTACACCAGCACGTTCTTGCCCGGCGCCACTTTGCCGTCGAGCACGTCCCAACTGCTCACCACCAACCCTTCAGCGGCGCCCCAGTGTTCGTTCTGCTCGATAAACGGATGCCCGCCAACGGCCAGCACCACGATGTCAGGGCGCAGGTCGAGGATGGTCTCGGCATCGGCCGCCACGCCCAGGCGCAGGTCGACCTTCAAGCGCGCCAACTCCAGCTGGAACCAGCGCGTGATGCCGGCGATCTGGTCACGCTGCGGGGCTTTGGAGGCCGTGGTGATTTGCCCGCCGATAAACTCTTTCTTCTCGAACAGGGTCACATCGTGGCCACGTTCGGCCGCGACCCGCGCCGCTTCCATGCCGGCCGGGCCGGCACCCACCACCACGACTTTGCGTTTGACCCCGGTGGATTTCTCGATGATGTGCGGCACGCCCATGTATTCACGGGAGGTCGCGGCGTTCTGGATGCACAACACATCCAGGCCCTGGTATTGGCGGTCGATGCAGTAGTTGGCGCCGACGCATTGTTTGATCTGGTCGATCTGGCCCATCTTGATCTTGGCGATCAGGTGCGGGTCGGCGATGTGCGCACGGGTCATGCCGACCATGTCCACATAGCCGCCTTCCAGAATGCGCGTGGCCTGGTTCGGGTCCTTGATGTTCTGCGCGTGCAGCACCGGAACCTTGACCACTTCCTTGATACCGGCCGCCAGGTGCAGGAACGGCTCCGGGGGGTAGCTCATGTTGGGGATCACGTTGGCCAGGGTGTTGTGAGTGTCGCAACCCGAGCCCACCACGCCGATAAAATCGAGCATGCCGGTGTCATCGTAATACTTGGCGATCTGCTTCATGTCCTCGTGGGACAGGCCGTCCGGGTGGAACTCGTCGCCACACAGGCGCATGCCCACGCAAAAGTCGTCACCGACCTCGGCGCGCACGGCTTTGAGCACTTCCAGGCCGAACTTCATGCGGCCCTCGAAGGTGCCGCCCCATTCGTCGGTACGCTTGTTGACCCGTGGGCTCCAGAACTGGTCGATCATGTGCTGGTGCACCGCGGACAGTTCCACACCGTCCAGGCCACCGGCCTTGGCGCGCTTGGCGGCGCTGGCGTAGTTGCCGATTACGCGCCAGATTTCTTCCGGCTCGATGGTCTTGCAGGTCGCACGGTGCACCGGCTCACGCACGCCGGACGGCGACATCAGGGTCGGCCAGTTAAAGCCGTCCCAGCGCGAGCGACGGCCCATGTGGGTAATCTGGATCATGATCTTCGCGCCATGCTTGTGCATGGCATCGGCCAGGTTCTGGAAGTGCGGGATGATGCGGTCGGTGGACAGGTTCACCGAGCTCCACCATTCCTGCGGGCTGTCGATGGCCACCACCGAGGAGCCGCCACAGATCGCCAGGCCGATACCGCCCTTGGCTTTCTCTTCGTAATACTTCACATAGCGGTCAGTGGTCATGCCGCCGTCGGTGGCATACACCTCGGCGTGGGCGGTACTGAGCACGCGGTTGCGGATGGTCAGTTTGCCGATCTGGATCGGCGCAAACATTGCTTCGAAAGCCATGGCACGGTTCCTCGACTTACAACGGCTTGACGGTGAACAGGCCGTCGTCATGGCCCTCTTCGGAGCCTCCGTAAACTTGCTCGGCTACGGTGCGAATCTGGCTGCCGCGCGCCTGCAGAATCTGGTCCATGGCACCGGCAAACCAGCCGGTGAACATGTAGTCCACTTTGCGCCCGACCTTGCCGTACACGTAGACAAACGCCGAGTGTTCGAGCTTGACGCTGGCGGTGCCTTTGTCGAGGTCGATGTCCTGGATCTTGAACAGGCCCCAGCCGCGTTGCGACAGGCGCTTCATGTAATGCTCGAACACTGCAACGCCTTCCAGGCCGTGGCATTCAGCTTCTTTTTCGCACCAGTGCCAGGCAGATTTGTAGCCGGCCTTGTAGAGGATCTCGGCGTAGGCGTCGGCGCCCAGCACTTCTTCGATGCCCATGTGGTTGTTGACGAAGAAATGCCGTGGCACATACAGCATCGGCAGGGCGTCGGAAGTCCAGACACCGGTTTCGCTGTCGACTTCGATAGGCAATTGCGGGGCGATTTTGGCCATGGAAACTTAACTCCAGAAAATTCTCAGGTATGCCCCGACGCGAACGGTCGGGGAGAAATGCGGTGGCTTATTCGCCCCAGACGTCTTTCAAGACGTTGACCCAGTTCTCGCCCATGATCTTGCGCACCACACGCTCGCTGTGGCCGCGTTTGAGCAGGGTCTCGGTGAGGTTGGGAAACTCGCCCACGGTGCGGATGCCCAGCGGGTTGATGATCTTGCCGAAGCTGGTCAGGCGGCGGGCGTAACCCTTGTCATGGGTCAGCATCTCGAAGAAATCCTGGCCATGGCCCTGGGTGAAGTCGGTGCCGATGCCGATCGCGTCTTCGCCGACGATGTTCATGGTGTATTCGATGGCTTCGGCGTAGTCGTCGATGGTCGAATCGATGCCCTTGGCCAGGAACGGCGCGAACATGGTCACGCCGACAAAACCGCCATGGTCGGCGATGAACTTGAGTTCTTCATCGGACTTGTTGCGCGGGTGCTCTTTAAGGCCCGACGGCAGGCAGTGGGAGTAGCACACCGGCTTTTTCGATTCGAGGATGACTTCTTCGCTGGTCTTGGAACCGACGTGGGACAGGTCGCACATGATGCCGACACGGTTCATCTCGCCGACGATTTCACGACCAAAGCCCGACAGGCCGCCATCACGCTCGTAGCAACCGGTGCCGACCAGGTTCTGGGTGTTGTAGCACATCTGCACCACACCCACGCCGAGCTGCTTGAAGATCTCGACATAGCCCAGTTGGTCCTCAAACGCATGGGCGTTCTGGAAGCCGAAGATGATGCCGGTCTTGCCCTGCTCTTTTGCGCGGCGAATGTCGGCGGTGGTTTTCACCGGGATCACCAGGTCGCTGTTTTCACGGATCAGGGTCTGGCTGGCAACGATGTTGTTGATCGTGGCCTGGAAGCCTTCCCACACCGACACCGTGCAGTTGGCGGCGGTAAGGCCACCTTTGCGCATGTCTTCGAACAGGTCGCGGTTCCACTTGGCAATAATCAGACCGTCGATAACGATGCTGTCGGCGTGCAACTCGGCTGGGCTCATCAGGCGTCCCCTTATTGGCGATTCATGCGCCGAATCGTCTGCCGGCGCTTTGGGGCCAGCATATGCTCAGGGGCCGACAGAGCCGGGTGCAAAAACGACAGGGGAATTGCCGAAAGCGTCAATCAGCGACAAAGGCCTACATGACATCGCTGACGGGTGGCTGTTCTTTGTCCCACGCTTGAGCCAGAATTTGCTCATCACCTGATATGAGACGGCGCAATGAAATCGATTTTCCTGGCTTTGGCACTCATCGCAACCGGCGTCCACGCCGCCGAAGACACCGACAACACGCCTTGCGATGGCATCGAAAACGACAAACAAACCCTGGAATGCGCCACCTATAACAAAACCACCGCCGAGCAATTGCTCAAGGATAACTATCAGGGCTTGCTCGAACGCATGGGTTCAACCTATGGCAGCAACAAATCGCAACTGGCCGACATTACCGCTCGTCTGAAGGATGCCCAGCAGAAGTGGGAAAAACTTCGCGATGCCGATTGTGCGGTGGACACCTTCCCGGCGGTGAATGGCAGCAAGGACTACGCGATTCAACAGAATGACTGCCTGGCGCGGATGAGTGATGAGCGGTCGGAGTTTTTGGAGTCGATTGGGCAGGAATAAGCGACAATCCCGTCACTTTCTCTCTGAAACAAGGCTCTTGCATGACTATCTGCGGCATCGAAATCAAAGGCAGCGAAGCCATCATCGCCCTCGCTTCCCAGGATGGCCTGACGCTGACTCACGTGGCGCTGGCCACCAAGAAAATCGCGCTTGAAGACGACGATGAGGCGGCCAACGTCAAAGCCTTCGCCGCCCAGGTGAAGGCCTTTGTGCAGGCAAACGCCATTACCCGCATCGCGATCAAAAAACGCAGCAAGAAAGGCGAATTCGCCGGTGGCCCGACCACGTTCAAGATTGAAGGGGTGTTTCAGTTGCTCGACGGCGTTGAAGTGACGCTGCTGTCGCCGCAGACCATCAATGCGCAGAACAAGAAGCACGATTTTGAGCTGCCGGCGACGCTGAACAAGTATCAGCATGAGGCCTTCAAGGCGGCGTGTTCGGCGCTGGTAAAGAAATAAGCCACACCAAAAATCCCCTGTGGGAGCTGGCTTGCCTGCGATGGCGGTTTGTCAGATAACGCTGTACTGCCTGATCTACCGCTATCGCAGGCAAGCCAGCTCCCACAGTTGATTTATGGTGTCTTTGAATTCGCTGTACGGCTTCTGTGCAGCAGCCAATCGCCAAAGGATTTGTCTTCCAGGGCATACCCGCCGCGACTCGACTTCCACACCAATTCTTTGTCACGCAAGGCATCGATACAGGCCTGAATGGTCTGGGTGCCCGGCACCACGTCGCTGCCCATGTCCTCCAGTGCCTTGCTGACCGCCGTGAGTGTGCTATCGGTAAACGGCGCAAAAGGCTCGTTGTTCTGCGAGCGCTCCACCATCACCGCCAACACAGCACGCTGGGGAACGGTGAGGTTGTTCCACGCGCTTTCAAATTCGGTCCACACGCCGGCACGCAACAGTTCGGCGCGGCTGTGCAGCAGTTGGCCCAGGTTGCTCGCCTCGCCCAATTCCAGCGCCACTTCGCCGATGATGGTACGCAGCATCTCCGGGCGACGGCCGACCAGTTCGAAGGCTTCGTCGATATCCGCAGCGTTGAACTGATTGGTGCTGGCCAAATGCGCGTTGAGGTGCAGGGTGTAGGCCTGAGTGAACGCTTTGCCGAGTAAGGGAAAGGGCGTGATGCTGGAGCCGAAGAATGGCTGGCTTTTACCGAGGACCAAATGCGCGAGCTTGTCGCGATTGGAGCCGGTGAACACCAGGCGCAAGCCACTGCCCTCCTCGTCACGGCCTTGGTTGAGCTGATCTCGGGCAGCTTTCAACGCGAACATCGCGTTGATGCCGGACTCGGTGGTCAGTGCGTGCTGCGCTTCATCAATCACCAGCACGACGGGCTTTTCGGCAGCGCTGTGGAGCAACTCCAACGCTTGAGTCAGCGTCGCACCCACCGGCAATTGTGGCGTGCTGAAGTCCCAGGAAAGGGTACGCAGGAAGCTTAGCTTCTCGATTCCAATGTTCTTGGCCAGCTTGCGAATACCCTTTTCATAGGGCACCAGAGCCGCGCCAATGGCGCTGGCGATCAACTCCGCCGGATCTTTCTCTTTGTCAGCCCAGAGATCCACGTAAACCGCCAGCCAACCCCGCAGTTGACACTCCGGGATCAGGTCTTCGCGCAAAAAGGTACTTTTGCCGGTGCGTCGAGGTGCTGCGAGGAACAGGCCTGAGGTGAAATCCTGAATTCCGGCGCCGACCAAGCCATCAGCAATGCTGCGAGCCAGCGCCGGGCGGCGAAACACAAAGCCGCTGTGCTTGGACATGGTTTTATACTCAATTATTGGAAAAGCTATAAATTATAGTCGCAAGTATAATTGACTATAATTGCTCGTCAAACCACTTCCCGTCGCCGGTCCTCTCTCGGGCACTTGGCAAACCGCGCCCTGTAGCTGCGGGTGAAGTACGACGGCGACTCAAACCCGCACGCAATGCTCACTTCCAGCACACTCATGTCGCTTTGGCGCAATAGCTGCCGGGCTTTTTCCAGGCGCAGGCCGAGGTAGAAGTTGCTCGGTGTGTCGTTCAGGTGCAGACGGAACAGGCGCTCCAGCTGGCGCCGCGTGACCTTGATGGCCTCGGCTAACGCCAACGTGCTCAGCGGCGGCTCGCTGTGTTGTTCCATCTCGCCGATCACCTGCACCAGCTTCTTGTTGTTGATGCCGTAACGCGTGGCGATCTGCATGCGCTGGTGGTCTTTGCGCGGGCGGATGCGCCCGAGCACGAACTGCTCGGACACCTGGATGGCCAGGTCCGGGCCGTGGGCCTGGGCGATCAGGTCGAGCATCAGGTCGATGGAGGCGGTGCCACCGGCGCAGGTGATGCGCCGGCGGTCAATCTCGAACAGCTCCTGGGTTACCGTGAGCTGTGGATAGGACTCCTTGAACGCGTCGATGGCTTCCCAGTGCAGGGTCAGGCGGTGACCGTCGAGCAAACCGGCTTCTGCGAGCACACAGGCGCCGGTGTCGATGGCGCCGAGGGTCACGCCATCGTGATCAAGGCGACGCAGCCAGTGTTCCAGTGCGGGCGTGGTGAACTTCAAGGGTTCGAAGCCGGCGACCACCATCAGCGTCGCGCCTTTTTTCAGCGGCTCCAGCGCGGCGTCGGCGTTCACCGACATGCCATTGCTCGCCAGCACCGCGCCGCCATCGGCACTCAACACGTGCCAGCGGTACAACTCGCCGCGAAAGCGGTTGGCCACGCGCAGCGGTTCCAGCGCGGAAATAAAGCCGATGGCCGAGAAACCCGGCATCAGCAGAAAGTAGAAATCCTGGGACATGGTGGCGCTCTCGTAGGACGGGCAGCGTGCTCACTGTGATACGCCAGTTCAACCGGCCATTCAAGAGCACAGGTCGCTGCAGTGCAAGAGCTGGTCGCCGCCGTGCGCTTTGCCTCCCCTCAAGCTGCGTAACGTGATCCCACGGCGCACAAAGACGCCGGCCCCCACAATAACGACCTGCCGAGGAATCCACCATGAACCGACTGATCAGCCGCTGCGTGCTTGCACTCAGCGCCATCTTGAGCACCAGCGTACTCGCGGCCGACGCAGAATCTTGCCGGAACGTGCGCATGGGTGTGGTGAACTGGACCGACGTAATCGCCACCAGCGCCATGACCCAAGTATTGCTCGACGGCCTCGGCTACAAGACCAAACAAACCAGCGCCTCCCAGCAAATCATCTTCGCCGGTATCCGCGACCAGCGCCTGGACATGTTCCTGGGCTACTGGAACCCGCTGATGACCCAGACCATCACGCCGTTTGTCGACGCCAAGCAAGTCAAAGTCCTCGACAAACCGAGCCTGGAAGATGCGCGCGCCACCCTCGCCGTGCCGACTTACCTGGCGGACAAAGGCCTGAAAACCTTCGCCGACATTGCCAGGTTTGAAAAAGAACTGGGCGGCAAGATCTACGGCATCGAGCCAGGCTCGGGCGCCAATACCCAGATCAAGGCGATGATCGCCAAGAACCAGTTCGGCCTCGGCAAGTTCCAGTTGGTGGAGTCCAGCGAAGCCGGGATGCTCGCCGCCGTCGACCGCGCCGTGCGCCGCAAAGAGGCCGTGGTGTTCTTTGGCTGGGCGCCGCACCCGATGAACGTCAACGTCGCCATGACTTACCTCACCGGCAGCGATGACGCCCTTGGCCCGAACGAAGGCATGGCCACGGTGTGGAGCGTGACTTCACCGACCTACGCCGAGCAGTGCCCCAACGTGCACAAACTGCTGACCAACCTGACTTTCACCGCCGCCGACGAGAGCCGAATGATGCAGCCGTTGCTGGATCACAAGGACGCTCTCGAATCGGCGAAGCAATGGCTCAAGGATCACCCGCAAGACCAGCAGCGCTGGCTTGAAGGCGTGACCACCTTCGACGGCAAACCGGCCGCAGCCAACCTGCAACTGACCAGCAAATAACCTGATTCGCATCACCGTATCGCAGCCGCTGTTGGCTGCGAACGGCATCACTACGCCCGCCTGTAAGGAACCGCCTCATGAACCACGACGTCATCATCACCTGCGCACTCACCGGTGCTGGCGACACGACCAGCCGCAGCCCGCATGTGCCGGTCACTCCCAAACAAATCGCCGCCGCCGCCGTGGAAGCCGCCAAGGCCGGCGCCACCGTGGTGCACTGCCATGTGCGTGACCCGCAAACCGGCAAGTTCAGCCGCGACGTGGCGCTGTACCGCGAAGTGATGGAGCGCATTCGCGAGGCCGACATCGACATCATCGTCAACCTCACCGCCGGCATGGGCGGCGACCTGGAGATCGGCGGCGGCGAGAACCCGATGGAGTTCGGCCCCAACACCGACCTGGTCGGCCCGCTGACGCGCCTGGCCCATGTTGAAGAGCTGCTGCCAGAGATCTGCACCCTGGACTGCGGCACGCTCAACTTTGGCGATGGCGACACTATTTACGTCTCTACCCCGGCGCAGCTGCGGGCGGGTGCCAAGCGTATTCAAGAGCTGGGCGTTAAGGCCGAGCTGGAAATTTTCGACACCGGCCACCTGTGGTTCGCCAAGCAGATGATCAAGGAAGGCTTGCTCGACAACCCGCTGTTCCAACTGTGCCTGGGCATCCCATGGGGCGCGCCGGCCGACACCACCACCATGAAGGCCATGGTCGACAACCTGCCTGCCGACGCCGTGTGGGCCGGTTTCGGCATCGGCCGCATGCAAATGCCGATGGCGGCGCAAGCGGTGCTGCTGGGCGGCAACGTGCGGGTCGGCCTGGAAGACAACCTGTGGCTGGACAAGGGCGTACTCGCCACTAACGGCCAACTGGTGGAGCGCGCCAGTGAAATCCTCAGCCGCCTGGGTGCGCGGGTCATGACCCCGGCGGAAGGCCGAATCAAGATGGGCCTGACCAAGCGCGGCTAATCCCCTGCCGAAACCGGATCAAAAATGTGGGAGCGGGCTTGCTCGCGAATGCGGTGAATCAGTCACCGAATGCATCAACTGACACACCGCATTCGCGAGCAAGCCCGCTCCCACAGGGTTCTTCACATTATTCAGGGATTGTCGACATGAGCTTTATCACCGAAATCAAAACCTTCGCCGCCCTCAGCAGCGGCGTTATCGGCAGCGGCTGGGTGTCCCGTGCCCTGGCCCACGGCCTGGATGTGGTCGCCTGGGACCCGGCGCCCGGCGCTGAAGCAGCGCTGCGCAAACGTGTCGCCAACGCCTGGGGCGCCTTGGAGAAACAAGGCCTGGCGCCGGGTGCCTCCCAGGATCGCCTGCGCTTTGTCACCACCATTGAAGAATGCGTAAAAGACGCCGACTTCATCCAGGAAAGCGCCCCGGAACGCCTGGAGCTGAAGCTGGAATTGCACAGCAAAATCAGCGCCGCCGCCAAGCCGAACGCACTGATTGGCTCCAGCACTTCGGGCCTGTTGCCGAGTGAGTTCTACGAGGGCTCGACGCACCCGGAACGCTGCGTGGTCGGGCACCCGTTCAACCCGGTTTACCTGTTGCCGCTGGTGGAAGTGGTGGGCGGCAAGAACACCGCGCCGGAGGCGATTCAAGCGGCGATCAAGGTGTATGAATCCCTCGGCATGCGCCCGCTGCATGTGCGCAAGGAAGTGCCAGGGTTTATTGCCGACCGTTTGCTTGAAGCGCTGTGGCGTGAGGCGTTGCACCTGGTCAATGATGGCGTGGCAACCACGGGCGAGATCGATGACGCGATTCGTTTTGGTGCCGGTTTGCGCTGGTCGTTCATGGGCACATTCCTGACCTACACCCTGGCCGGCGGCGATGCCGGAATGCGCCACTTCATGGCCCAGTTCGGCCCGGCACTGCAGTTGCCGTGGACGTATTTGCCTGCGCCGGAGCTGACCGACAAGTTGATTGATGATGTGGTCGACGGCACCAGCGATCAGCTGGGTAAACACAGCATTTCGGCGCTGGAGCGCTATCGTGATGATTGCTTGCTGGCGGTGCTTGAAGCAGTGAAGACCACTAAAGAAAAACACGGTATGACTTTCGCTGAATAACCAATGTGGGAGCGGGCTTGCTCGCTCCCACATTTCTGACCGTGCACATTTTCGGAATCCACGCCATGCCCGCACTGACCACCTACACCACCAAAATCCAGCCCGACTGGGTCGATTACAACGGCCACCTGCGTGATGCGTTCTACCTGCTGATCTTCAGCTACGCCACCGACGCGCTGATGGACACCCTCGGGCTGGACAGCGAAAACCGCGAAGCCAGCGGCCACTCGCTGTTCACCCTGGAACTGCACCTCAACTACCTGCACGAAGTGAAACTCGGCGCAGAAGTAGAGGTGCACACCCAACTGATCGCCCACGACGCAAAGCGCCTGCACCTCTATCACAGCCTGCACCTTGTGGGCGATGCGAAGGAATTGGCCGGCAACGAACAGATGCTGCTGCACGTCGATCTGGCCGGGCCGCATTCGACGCCGTTTACCGAGGCCACCCTGGAAAAGCTCGCGGGCATCAGCGCCGAACAGGCCGACCTGCCCCGCCCTGCCTTGCTGGGCCGAGTGATTGGATTACCACCCAAAAAACCATAAGGAACCGCCATGCAAACCGCCGCCGCTGTTGCCGATTTCCGTACTTACCCGAAGATCTGCGACCTTGCCGGGGCGCAGGTGCTGGACGATCAGATTCGCGTGCAGTGGGCCGATGGGCGGGTCAGCCCGTTCCATCATCAGTGGCTGCGGGACAACTGCCCTTGCAGCGAATGCGTGTACAGCGTGACCCGTGAGCAGGTACTGGAAATTGTCGATGTGGACGAGCATCTGCGCGCAGTCAGCGCGCACATCGATCAAGGTTTTCTGTGCGTGGAATGGTACGGCGGCCATCGCAGCCAGTACGACCCAGGCTGGTTGCGCGCCCACGCCTATGACGATCAATCACGCGCCGAACGCCGCGCAGCCAAACCCCAGTCGCACCTGTGGCACAGCACCTTCGCGCTGCCTGTCTTCGACTATGCGACGGTGATGGAAGACCCCAAAGCCCTGCTGCAATGGCTGCTGGCCTTGCGCGACGGCGGCCTTACGCAAATCCGTGGCGTACCCACCGAGCCGGGCTCGCTTGCACTGGTCGCCAAGCGCATTTCATTTATTCGCGAGAGCAACTTCGGCGTACTGTTCAACGTGCAATCCAAGGCCGATGCCGACAGTAACGCCTACACCGCTTTCAACCTGCCGCTGCACAGTGATTTGCCGACACGGGAGCTGCAACCCGGGCTGCAATTTTTGCATTGCCTGGTGAACGACGCCGACGGTGGCGAGAGCATTTTTGTCGATGGTTTTGCCATCGCCCAGGCGCTGCGCAGCGAAGACCCCGAGGCGTTTCGCGCACTGTGTGAAATTCCGGTGGAGTTTCGCAATAAAGACCGGCACAGCGACTACCGCCGCCTGGCACCGATTATTGCGCTGGACGCCTTGGGTGATGTGGCAGAGATTCGCATGGCCAACTTTTTGCGTGGGCCGTTTGAGGCCAGCGTGGAGCAGATGCCGTTGTTGTACCGGGCGTATCGGCGCTTTATCGCGATGACGCGCGAGGATCGTTTCCGGCTGGTCAAACGCCTGAATCCGGGGGAGTTGTGGTGCTTTGATAACCGCCGCACCTTGCATGCGCGTAATGCGTTTGACCCGGCTTCGGGGGCGCGGCATTTTCAGGGTTGTTACATTGATCGGGATGAGTTGTTGTCCCGGATATTGGTGTTGCAGAGGTAGACCGAGGTGCGGCCATCGCAGGCAAGCCAGCTCCCACATTTGACCCCATTTCAAAGGTAAAACCAGGTTAAGTGTGGGAGCGGGCTTGCTCGCGAAGAGGCCGGCATATCCACCACAAACCCCAGCCAAAAAAAGCCCCGGGCCAGCCGTGACTGGATCGGGGCAGAGTGCTTGGTGTGAGCGTGACATCCCGAGGGTGACCAAACCGTCAAGGTGCGTGCCTGGCCTCCAGTGTGCCTATTGTTGCTATCGGTAAATGACCCGAAAACGACCTGTTCATAGCCATCTGAGCCATTCGCCGATTCTGCCCTTGCCGACCGGCCGAGGGCCTACCAGAATCCCATTCAATCCCGCTCCCTACACCAGGATAAACGTCATGATGCACGCGGACTTGATAGACCAGGATGACCTGCTGAGCCAACTGCGCTCGCTGGGTTTCGAGGTATCCAGCGGCGCCAGCGCCGAACAGGCTTGCGAATGTGCGGTACGCGGTTTGAGCGCTGCGCGGGCCAAGGCGCTCAAGGGCATGGTGGAGCAGATGTACACCGGCAGCGCGACGATCTTGCCGGCGGTGCGCCAGGCGATCGACAAGCAGTTGTTGCCGGCTTTGGTGCAGTTCAAGCAAAGCTCTGGTGCCTGATAGATCGCTATCGCAGGCAAGCCAGCTCCCACATTTGGAATGCATTCCCCTGTGGGAGCTGGCTTGCCTGCGATGAAGGCGACTCGGTCTAGAGCCTTACACTCGCAAACGTCGACTCATTACGCGCCTGGCTCAACGCCGACATCGGCCCCGACAACGGTGACAGCACCAGCGCCTGCGGAATCGGCATCATCGCCACTTGCTGGGTGGTGTTGGAACCTACGCGCTCATCCCGTGGCGGAATGCCGAAGTATTCGCGGTAGCACTTGGAGAAGTGCGGCGTGGACACAAACCCGCACACCGACGCCACTTCGATGATCGACATCGGCGTTTGCTTGAGCAACTGCCGTGCACGGATCAGGCGCAACTTGAGGTAGTAGCGCGACGGTGAGCAGTGCAGGTATTTCTGGAACAGCCGCTCCAGTTGGCGGCGCGACACGGCGACATACACCGCCAGCTCATCCAGGTCGATTGGCTCTTCCAGGTTGGCTTCCATCAGCGCAACGATTTCCTGCAGCTTCGGCTGGTTGGTGCCGAGCATGTGCTTGAGCGGCACACGCTGGTGATCCTGTTCATTGCGGATGCGTTCGTACACAAACATCTCGGAGATGGCGGCCGACAATTCACGGCCGTGGTCGCGGCTGATCAGGTGCAGCATCATGTCCAGCGGCGCGGTGCCGCCCGAGCTGGTGAAGCGGTTACGGTCGAGGGTGAACAGGCGCGTGCTCATGGCCACGCGCGGGAAGGCTTCCTGCATCGAGGCCAGGCATTCCCAGTGCACGCTGCAATCAAAGCCGTCGAGCAACCCGGCGCAGGCCAAGGCCCAACTGCCGGTGCAGACCGCGCCAAGGCGGCGCGATTGGCGCGCCTGGCTTTGCAGCCACGACACATGTTCACGGGTCACGGTGCGCTGGATGCCCACGCCGCCGCACACAATCACAGTGTCCAGGGCCGCAGCTTTGTGCATGGAGGCATCGGGGGTGATTTGCAGACCGTCGCTGGCCCAGACCTGGTTGCCGTCGACACTCAGGGTTGTCCAGCGATACAGCTCGCGGCCGGACAGCTGGTTGGCCATGCGCAGCGGTTCCACTGCCGAAGCCAGGGAAATCAGCGTGAAATTGTCCAGCAGCAAAAAGCCGATGGATTGAGGCGCACGGTTCTGGGGTTGGGCCCCGGAGTTGAACGACGTCATCGCGGTATCTCCTCACACAAAGCGGGTGATGGCCTCAGGCGAGGCTCTTGTTATTGCGTTCGTCTCCAGCAAGGAGAGAGGCTTTGAATGGATAGAGCAAATGCCATGCCTAAAATTGAATGGCCGTCCAATAAATCCTAAAAACGACCTGATGACGCGTCTATATAAGCCCACGCAGGGAGTGCGGGATATGGCCGGAAATGGACGTCAGACCGGCCCTGCTCGAGGGGTGTGAGCAGATCGGTAGCACTTGTGGGAAGGCGCTTTGCGGGTGTGGGAAAGGTCTGTCACCGCACGCACGGGTGACGGGTGGGAAGGCGCGGGATCGTTCGCAAGCTACTTATCTATTTGCGACGCGCTAAAAGGTGGCGCGTTTGGATTTGGATGTTCACTTTTTGAGCAGTGTTGCTCGGACTAGCGCTTTCGCGAGCAAGCCCGCTCCCACACTTGACCGTGTTCACAAATCAAAATGTGGGAGCGGGCTTGCTCGCGAAATCAGGCAACTCGGTCTCAACACTCTACTGCGCTGACCGCCAAGCCCCCTCGCGATGTCTCTTTGTACTTGTCATGCATATCCGCGCCGGTATCGCGCATGGTGCGGATCACCCGGTCCAGGGAAATAAAGTGCTGGCCATCACCGCGCAGCGCCATCTGCGCCGCGTTGATCGCCTTCACCGCCGCAATCGCGTTGCGCTCAATGCACGGCACTTGCACCAGCCCGCCCACCGGGTCGCAGGTCAGGCCGAGGTTATGTTCCAGGCCGATTTCAGCGGCGTTGCACAGTTGCTCCGGCGTGGCGCCGAGGATCTCGGCCAGTCCGGCAGCCGCCATGGCGCAAGCAGAACCGACTTCGCCCTGGCAGCCGACTTCGGCGCCGGAGATCGAGGCGTTTTTCTTGCACAGAATCCCCACCGCCGCAGCGCCCAGCAAGTAGTCGACCACGTTGGCTTCGGTGACCTCTTCGCTGAACTTCATAAAGTAGTGCAGCACCGCCGGAATAATCCCCGCCGCGCCATTGGTGGGGGCGGTGACCATGCGCCCACCGGCGGCGTTTTCTTCATTGACCGCCAGGGCGAACAGGTTGACCCATTCCATGGCGCTCAAGGTTGAGCCGATCACATTCGGTTTGCCCAGCTCCTGCAAACTGCGGTGCAGCTTGGCCGCGCGACGTCGCACATTCAGGCCGCCGGGCAGGATGCCTTCGTGCTTGAGGCCCTGCTCCACGCAGTCCTGCATGGCGCGCCAGAGCTTCATCAGGCCGCTGCGGATTTCTTCTTCGCTGCGCCAGGTTTTTTCGTTGGCCAGCATCAATTCGGCAACGCGCAGGTTGTGGGTCTTGCACAGCTGCAACAGCTCCACCGCGCTGGAGAAATCATAGGGCAACTCGGTGCGGTCCATGTCCGCCACGCCGCTCTGCGCCTGGGCCTCATCCACCACAAAACCGCCGCCGACTGAATAGTAGGTGTCGCGGTGCAGCTCGCCGTCATCACCAAACACCACCAGGGTCATGGCGTTGGGGTGGAAGGGCAGGTTTTCATCGAGCAGGCGCATGTCGCGCGCCCAGATAAAGGGCACCGGCAAACGCCCGTCGAGCAACAAGGTGTCGGTCTCGCGCAGGGTGTGAATACGCAGGCCGATCTGCGACGGGTCAATTGCGTCCGGCCATTCGCCCATCAAGCCCATGATGGTAGCGGTGTCGCTGCCGTGGCCGATGCCGGTGGCCGACAACGAGCCGTAGAGCTGAACTTCGACGCGACGTACTTGTTCCAACATTCCACGTTCACGCAAGTGCTGAACGAACAACGCCGCGGCGCGCATGGGGCCGACGGTGTGAGAACTCGAAGGCCCGATGCCGATCTTGAACAGGTCGAAAACGCTGATAGCCATTGCCGTGAAACTCCTCGATGGGCACGGGCGACCTGCTACGCTGAACTCGCCCGAATAGCGGCATCATCAAGCTTTTGTTGCCCCTCACGGCGTCTCACACCGACGTGACCATGCTCAGCAGCGCCGCCCTCGCGCGAACGGGCGTTTTGGCCGTTTTTAGCGGTGCAGAGCGGCAAAAAATGCAGTTTTGCCGTTGAAAAAATCTGTAAGCGACGTCACCGACACTGGATACGACCATCCCTGTACTGGATACGACGCCCCCTGTAGGCGTCAGATTTTCACTGGTACATGATCAGTCTCGACTCGTTTGCAAGGCATCGTGCCGTCAGCTTGAAGCACGCCCCAACCGCAACACTTATAAAGCGCGGCACAAGCCGTCAGAAAAAAGACACAGGAGTCTACCCAGATGAAAGGTTCACCCTCGTTGTTGTTGGCCGCCATGTTGAGTCTGCCAGCCCTGGCGCACGCTGCAGAACCGGCACAATGTCAGACCGTCAATTTCTCCGATGTCGGCTGGACCGACATCACCGTCACCACCGCAACCACCAGTGAAATCCTCAGAGGCTTGGGCTACAAGCCACGTACCACGATGATTTCAGTGCCGGTGACCTACAAGTCGCTGGCCGACGGCAAGAACATGGACATCTTCCTCGGCAACTGGATGCCGACCATGGAAAACGACATCAAGCAGTACCGTGATGCCGGCACCGTGGAAACCGTGCGCGCCAACCTGGAGAACGCCAAATACACCCTGGCCGTACCCGAGGCGCTGTATAACAAGGGCCTGAAAGACTTCGCCGATATCGCCAAATTCAAGGATGAGCTGGGCGGCAAAATCTACGGCATCGAGCCGGGTAACGACGGCAACCGCACCATCCAGACCCTGATCGACAAAGACGCCTTCGGCTTGAAAACCGCCGGTTTCAAAGTGGTGGAGTCCAGCGAAGCCGGGATGCTCTCGCAAGTGGAACGCGCCACCAAACGCGACCAGGCCATCGTGTTCCTCGGTTGGGAACCACACCCGATGAACACCCGCTTCAAGATGAAGTACCTGACCGGCGGTGACGATTCGTTCGGCCCCAACTATGGCCAGGCCACCATCTACACCAACGTTCGCAAGGGCTACACCCAGGAATGCAGCAACGTCGGTCAGTTGCTGAAAAACCTGTCGTTCACCCTGAACATGGAAAGCACCCTGATGGGTAAAGTCCTGGACGACAAACAAAAACCGGATGTAGCCGCCAAAGCCTGGCTCAAATCCAACCCACAAGTACTCGACACCTGGCTTGCCGGTGTCACCACCATTGATGGCAAACCAGGGCTGGACGCCGTTAAAGCTTACCTCGCCAAATAATTAACCCGGCAACATCGCTGACCCCAGGCCGGTGCGCTGGCCTGGGATGTTTTCCCCTTCGCATGTGGACATTCACTACCATGCTGACTGAACAGAAAATCCCACTAGGCCAGTACATCGCTGCCTTCGTCGAATGGTTGACCAAACATGGTGCCAACTATTTCGACGCAATCGCATCGACCCTGGAAACGATGATCCACGGCGTGACGTTCGCGCTGACCTGGTTCAATCCGCTGGCATTGATCGGTCTGATTGCGCTGCTGGCTCACTTTATTCAACGCAAATGGGGCCTGACCGTTTTTGTCATCGCCTCCTTCCTGCTGATCCTCAACCTGGGGTACTGGCAGGAAACCATGGAAACCCTCGCCCAGGTGTTGTTCGCCACCCTGGTCTGCGTGGTCATCGGTGTGCCGCTGGGCATTGTTGCCGCGCACAAACCGCTGTTCTACACCATGATGCGGCCGGTGCTCGATCTGATGCAGACCGTGCCGACCTTCGTCTACCTCATCCCAACCCTGACCCTCTTCGGGCTGGGTGTGGTGCCTGGCTTGATCTCCACGGTGGTGTTCGCGATTGCCGCGCCTATCCGCCTGACCTACCTGGGTATCCGCGATGTACCGCAAGAGTTGATGGACGCGGGCAAGGCCTTTGGCTGCTCGCGCCGTCAGTTGCTCTCACGCATTGAACTGCCCCACGCCATGCCGAGCATTGCCGCCGGCATTACCCAATGCATCATGCTGTCGTTGTCGATGGTGGTGATCGCGGCCCTGGTGGGCGCCGACGGCCTCGGCAAGCCGGTGGTCAACGCACTCAACACCGCCGACATCGCCCTGGGCTTTGAAGCCGGCCTGGCAATCGTATTGCTGGCCATCATGCTCGACCGCATCTGCAAACAACCCGACGCCAAAGTAGGGGGTGATGCATGAGCATTATCCGATTCGACAATGTCGACGTGATCTTCTCCAAAGACCCACGCGAAGCGCTCAAGCTGCTGGACCAGGGCATGAGCCGTAACGAGATCCTGAAAAAGACCGGGCAGATCGTCGGCGTTGAAAAAGCCAGCCTGGACATTGAAAAAGGCGAGATCTGCGTGCTGATGGGCCTGTCCGGCTCCGGCAAATCAAGCCTACTGCGCTGCATCAACGGCCTCAACACCGTAAGCCGTGGCCAACTGTTTGTGGAGCATGAAGGCCGTCAGATCGACATCGCTTCGTGCACACCGGCCGAGCTGAAAATGATGCGCACCAAGCGCATCGCCATGGTGTTCCAGAAGTTCGCGTTGATGCCGTGGCTGACGGTGCGCGAGAACATCAGCTTTGGCTTGGAGATGCAGGGCCGCCCGGAGAAAGAACGGCGTGCGCTGGTGGATGAAAAACTCGAACTGGTGGGCCTGGCCCAATGGCGTAACAAGAAGCCCGACGAGCTGTCCGGCGGCATGCAGCAGCGCGTCGGCCTGGCCCGCGCCCTGGCGATGGACGCCGATATCCTGCTGATGGACGAACCCTTCTCGGCCCTCGACCCGCTGATCCGCCAAGGCCTGCAAGATGAATTGCTGGAGCTGCAACGCAAGCTGAGCAAGACCATCGTGTTCGTGAGCCACGACCTCGATGAGGCGCTCAAACTCGGCAGCCGCATCGCGATCATGAAAGACGGCAAGATCATCCAGTACAGCGTGCCGGAAGAGATCGTGCTGAACCCGGCGGACGACTATGTGCGTACCTTCGTCGCCCATACCAACCCGCTGAACGTGCTGTGCGGCCGCAGCCTGATGCGCACCGTAGAGAACTGCACCCACGTCAACGGCTCCATCAGCCTGGACCCGGGCGGCGATTCGTGGCTGGACCTGGCCGAAGGCAATGTGATCAAGGGCGCACGCCAGAACGGCACGCCGTTGAACCTGCAGAACTGGGCGCCGGGGCAACCGGTGGAAGGTTTGGGCCGGGTACCGACGCTGGTGGATTCCAATATCGGCATGCGCGATGCGTTGCAGATCCGGTATCACACGGGGAACAAGCTGGTGTTGCATAACAACAACCAGGTGGTGGGGATTCTGGGGGATAGCGAGCTGTACCATGCCCTGCTGGGCAAGAACCTGGGTTAGTCGCCTGATCGTTCCCACGCTCCGCGTGGGAATGCCGCCCTGGACGCTCTGCGTCCGCTCTTGAAATCGTGACGCGGAGCGTCACAGGAGGCATTCCCACGCGAAGCGTGGGAACGATCATTCAAGCTCAACCATCAGCTATAGACACGGCCAAGGAGCTGCCGATGGCTTTCAAACTGATCGAGCACGTCCCGGGTGATCTGCTCCTGGGCGAAGCCCATCAGGTCATATTCCTGAGGTCCGTTGTGCAGGTAGACCTCGGCCCGGTAGTAGCGGGTGCGCTCTTCTTCGGGCAGGTCGCTCGGTGCCGAGGAGTAAGCATCCAGGCTCACTTCATAGACAAACGGGTTGCCCTCTTCCATCTCGATACGCACACCGATGCAGCGCTTGGATTTACCCAGCAGCGTCTGCACCTCCAGCCCTTGCTCACGCAAGGTTGCCGCCGCCTCTTCCAACGCCGGCGTAACGTGCTTGTCCATAAAGCGCTGCACAGTGCCCTGGCTCGGTTGCAGGTCCAGGGCGGTCAAACGCTCGCTGAAACCACGACGACCACGTTCGGCCAATTGCGCCTGCTCCTGTTCGATGGCCACATCCTGGCGCATCGCCTTGTGCAAACCGAACATAAACAGAATCAGCACCACCGAGAACGGCAGCCCCGCCAGCACCACCATGGTTTGCATGGCTTCGAAGTTACCCGCGAACAGCAGGCCGATGGTCACCAGAGTGATCACCGCCGACCAGAAGATCCGCAACCAGTGCGGCGCATCTTCATCCACATTGCCGCCCTTGCAGGACAGGTTGGCCATCATCACCGCGCCGGAATCCGCCGGGGTCAGGAACAGCACAAAGCCCACGAAGATCGACACACCGATCACGATTTTCGACGCCGGGTAATGCTCAAGCAGTTGGTAGATGGCCATCGACGGTTGTTCCAGCGCCGTCTTGCCCAACTCCACCGCACCGTGGTTCAACACCAGGTCCAGCGCCGAGTTACCGAAGATCGACAACCACGCCAGGGTGAAGCCCAGCGGGATCAGCAGCACGCCGGCCACCAGCTCACGCACCGTACGACCACGGGAAATACGCGCGATGAACATGCCGACAAATGGCGCCCAGGAAATCCACCAGGCCCAGTAGAACAGGGTCCACAGGCCCATCCAGCGCTCGGTCTTGTCGGCATCGCCTTCGTACACATACAGGTCGAATGTTTTCAGGATGATGCCGTTGAGGTAGTCACCGGTGTTCTGCACCAGGCCATTGAGCAGGTGCAGGGTCGGGCCAAACAACAGCGCAAAGATCAGCAAGCCGCTGAACAACACGATGTTGAGGTTGGACAGGCGGCGAATGCCGTTTTCCACACCCGACACGGCGGCGATGGTCGCCACGGTGCTCATCACGATGATCACGATCAGCAGGTTGGTGTTGCTGTGTTGCATGCCGAACAGGTTTTCAAGGCCCGACGACACCTGCATCGAACCAATCCCCAGGTTCGTCACCAGGCCCAGCAGGGTCACGAACATACCGAAACCGTCCACCGCGTGGCCGGCTGCGCCTTTGACCCAACGCTCGCCCACCAGCGGGTACAGGGCCGAACGCAAGGCCAGCGGCTGGTTATGACGGTACGCGAAGTACGCCACGGCCAGGCCGACCAGCGCATAAATCGCCCAGCCGTGCAGGCCCCAGTGCAGGAACGTCAACTGCAACGCCTGGCGGGCTGCGCCATTGCTGGCGGCGGCGCCTTCGGGCGGGTTGAAGTAGTGATCCAACGGCTCGGAAGCCCCGAAATACAGCAGCGAGATGCCGATGCCGGACGAGAACAGCATGCCGGCCCAGGCGCCGTAGCTGAAGTCCGGGGTATCGTCCTTGCTGCCCAGTTTCAATTTACCGTAGGACGAAAACGCCAGGCCGACCACAAACACCAGGTAGGCAGCGATGACCACCATGTAGTACCAGCCGAAGCTTTTCGACAGCCACGCCTGGGCTATACCGAGCATGCGCCCGGCCTCCTGCGGGGCGATGATCAGAATGGCGGTCAACAACAGAATGAGCGCGGTGGAGGTGTAGAACACCCAACCGTTGACCCTGACCTTTTCCGGCGGGGTCTTTATAAGAGAGGCAGAACTCATGGCGCAGATGCTCCGGGCAGTGCGAGAGAGAAACACAAGGCAACGGTTATCCCGGGACATCGATTTTTCGGCAGTCGACGGACGGGTGTTATAAAGACACCCCGAAAATTCTTGAGCCGCGCCGAGGCAGTGGCCAGGCCCTGATTCGGCCTGTTTCAAGGGTTTTTGCAGGTGTCAGAGGACGTCGCTCACAGGTAGGAAAAATCTGTAGGCAGCGACCATTTGTCGCAGATCTTATTCTTTGTTGATTGAACGTTCAATCAAAACAAAATAGACTGGCCATCAAGCCGACGGGCGTTTATCGCCCAACGGCAGGCCTAAGGAGAGGTGCTACATGCCCAAGGTCGGTATGCAACCCATACGCCGCCAGCAGTTGATCGAAGCCACTTTGACGGCCATCGATCAGGTTGGAATGGGAGATGCCAGCATTGCGCTGATCGCCCGTTTGGCCGGCGTCTCGAACGGCATCATCAGTCACTACTTTCAGGACAAGAACGGCCTGATCGCCGCAACGATGCGGTACTTGATGAATGTGCTGATCGAGAACGTCCACGAACGCAGGCAAGCGTTGAAAGACGACAGCCCCCGTGCCCACCTTCGGGTGATCATCGAGGGCAACTTTGACGCCAGCCAGGTCAACGGACCGGCAATGAAAACCTGGCTGGCCTTCTGGGCCGCCAGCATGCACCACCCGTCATTGCACAGGTTGCAGCGGATCAACGATCAACGTCTGTATTCCAACCTGTGCTGCCAGTTCCGCCGAGTGCTGCCGCTGCCGCACGCACGCAAAGCAGCCAGAGGCCTGGCGGCCCTGATCGACGGTTTGTGGTTGCGCGGCGCCCTGTCGGGAGACGCTTTCGACACGGAGCAGGCGCAACGGATCGCTTACGAATACATGGATTTCCAATTGGCCAAGCAGGTGAGTTAGAGCACACATAACCGCTCAACCCCTGAACGTCTGCCGCCCAGTGTTGCCACAACCCCATGGCCCACTGGCGGCGGGTAACGCCAACCACTTATGCACTTGCGAGGACTTTATGGCCCGTTTCGAACTGCAAAAACTCTACATTGACGGCGGCTACAGCGACGCTGGCAGCGATGCCACCTTCGAAGCCATCAACCCGGCTAACGGTGAAGTTCTCGCCCAAGTGCAACGCGCCACCAAGGAAGACGTGGAACGTGCCGTGGTCAGCGCCGAAAAAGGCCAGAAAATCTGGGCTGCCATGACCGCCATGGAGCGTTCGCGCATCCTGCGTCGTGCCGTCGACATCCTGCGCGAGCGCAACGATGAGCTGGCCGCCCTGGAAACCCTGGACACCGGTAAAGCCTTCTCCGAAACCCAATACGTCGACATCGTCACCGGCGCCGACGTGCTGGAATACTACGCAGGCCTGGTGCCAGCCATCGAAGGCGAGCAGATCCCGTTGCGCGACACTTCGTTCGTCTACACCCGCCGCGAGCCGCTGGGCGTGGTGGCCGGTATCGGCGCGTGGAACTACCCGATCCAGATCGCCCTGTGGAAATCCGCACCGGCCCTGGCGGCGGGTAACGCAATGATCTTCAAGCCAAGCGAAGTCACTTCGCTGACCACCCTGAAACTGGCCGAGATCTACACCGAAGCCGGCGTACCGGCTGGCGTGTTCAACGTATTGACCGGCAGCGGCCGTGAAGTCGGCACCTGGCTGACCGAGCACCCGCGCATCGAGAAAGTCTCGTTCACCGGCGGCACCGACACCGGCAAGAAGGTTATGGCCAGCGCTTCGAGCTCTTCGCTCAAAGAAGTGACCATGGAACTGGGCGGCAAGTCCCCGCTGATCGTGTTCGAAGACGCCGACCTGGATCGCGCCGCCGACATCGCCATGATGGCCAACTTCTACAGCTCCGGTCAGGTCTGCACCAACGGCACTCGCGTGTTCGTGCCCAAGCACCTGCAAGCGGCGTTCGAAGCCAAGATCGTTGAGCGTGTTGCGCGCATTCGCGTCGGCAACCCACAAGACGAAAACACCAACTTCGGCCCGCTGGTCAGCTTCGCCCACATGGAAAGCGTGCTCGGCTACATCGCCAAAGGTAAGGAAGAAGGCGCCCGCGTACTGTGCGGCGGCGACCGTCTGACCGACGGCGAATTCGCCAAAGGCGCTTATGTGGCTCCGACTGTGTTCACTGACTGCACTGACGAGATGACCATCGTCCGTGAAGAAATCTTCGGCCCAGTGATGAGCATCCTCACTTACGAGACCGAAGAAGAAGTGATCCGCCGCGCCAACGACACCGATTTCGGCCTGGCCGCAGGTCTGGTGACCAAGGACCTGAACCGCGCCCACCGCGTGATTCATCAGCTGGAAGCGGGTATCTGCTGGATCAACGCCTGGGGCGAGTCCGACGCCAAGATGCCGGTCGGTGGCTACAAGCAATCCGGTGTGGGCCGTGAGAACGGCATCAGCTCGCTGAACAACTTCACCCGCATCAAATCGGTACAGGTTGAGCTGGGCGACTACGCCTCGGTGTTCTAAATCCGAGCGTTGTATTGCCCGCGAGGCCGCCATCGCGGGCAAGCCCGGCTCCCACATTTTGTGCTGTATGAACCCAATCAAATGTGGGAGCCGGCTTGCCTGCGATGAGGCCCGACCTGACCATCTCAAAAGAGGGTGCATCCAATGTCCCAAGAATACGATTACATCATTGTGGGTGCCGGCTCCGCCGGTAACACCCTGGCGACCCGTCTGACCGAAGACGAAGGCGTCACCGTCCTGCTGCTGGAAGCCGGCGGCCCGGACTACCGTTTTGACTTCCGTACCCAAATGCCGGCCGCGCTGGCGTTCCCGCTGCAAGGCCGTCGCTACAACTGGGCCTACGAAACCGACCCGGAGCCACACATGGACGGCCGTCGGATGGAATGCGGTCGCGGCAAAGGCCTGGGCGGTTCTTCGCTGATCAACGGCATGTGCTACATCCGTGGCAACGCCCTGGACTACGACAACTGGGCAAAACTGCCCGGTCTGGAAAACTGGACCTACCTCGACTGCCTGCCCTATTTCCGTAAAGCCGAAACCCGCGACATCGGCCCCAACGACTACCACGGCGGCGACGGCCCGGTCAGCGTGACCACGCCGAAAGCCGGCAACAACCCGCTGTTCCACGCCATGGTTGAAGCCGGCGTACAGGCCGGTTACCCGCGTACCGACGACTTGAACGGCTACCAGCAAGAAGGCTTCGGCCCGATGGACCGTACCGTCACGCCTAAAGGCCGTCGCGCCAGCACCGCACGCGGTTACCTGGACACGGCCAAGAAGCGTTCGACCCTGACCATCGTCACCCACGCCCTCACCGACAAAGTGTTGTTTGAAGGCAAGCGTGCCGTAGGCGTGCGTTACCTGATCGGCGCCGCTGAAGAGCGCGTTGAAGCCCGTGCGCGTAAAGAAGTACTGGTGTGCAGCGGCGCCATCGCTTCGCCGCAACTGCTGCAACGCTCCGGTGTGGGCCCGGCCAAACTGCTGGAAAGCCTCGACATCCCGGTGGTCCACGACCTGCCCGGCGTCGGCGAAAACCTGCAGGACCACCTTGAGCTGTACCTGCAATACGCCTGCACCCAGCCAGTGTCGCTGTACCCGTCGCTGCTCTGGTACAACCAACCGGCTATCGGTGCCGAATGGCTGTTCAACGGCACCGGCATCGGCGCCAGCAACCAGTTCGAAGCGGGCGGTTTTATCCGCACCCGTGAAGACTTCGATTGGCCGAACATCCAGTACCACTTCCTGCCGGTCGCGATTAACTACAACGGCAGCAACGGTGTGAAAGAGCACGGTTTCCAGGCGCACATGGGCTCCATGCGTTCGCCAAGCCGTGGCCGCGTGCAATTGAAGTCGAAGAACCCTCGGGACTACCCGAGCATCCTCTTCAACTACATGGCCACCGAACAGGACTGGCAGGAATTCCGCGATGGCATCCGCCTGACCCGCGAAATCATGCAGCAGCCGGCACTCGACCAATACCGTGGCCGTGAAATCAGCCCAGGTATTGACGTGCAAACCGATGAGCAGCTGGACAAGTTCATCCGCGAGCACGCCGAAACTGCGTTCCACCCGTCCTGCTCGTGCAAAATGGGCACCGACGAGATGGCCGTAGTGGACGCCGAAGGCCGCGTGCATGGCATGCAGGGCTTGCGTGTTGTGGATGCGTCGATCATGCCGATCATCACCACCGGCAACCTCAACGCGCCGACGATCATGATCGCCGAGAAAATCGCCGACAAGATCCGTGGCCGCCAGCCGCTGCCGCGCAGCACGGCGGATTACTACGTGGCAGGCGATGCGCCGGTGCGTGGCAAGCCGATGCGTGAAGTCGGCCCTACCGCGCAGTAACCCGTTGATCGTTCCCACGCTCTGCGTGGGAATGCATCCTGTGACGCTCTGCGTCACGACCTTCAAAAGCGGACGCAGAGCGTCCAAGGCGGCATTCCCACGCAGAGCGTGGGAACGATCACCTATGCTAGCCTCTGGGACTGCGCTGCCCTCAAGGAGGTCCCGATGTTCGACGCCCACCCCACCCTCAAACAACACTTCAGTGCCCTGCGCACCCGTGCCGAATTTTTCTCGCTGCGTTATGTGCGCGAATCCGGCCAGTACCTGTCGGTCCGCAAGAACGTCGCCGAACCGCCACACCTGAGCCATGACGAGGGCGCGATGCTCACGGTGCGCCTCAATGGCGTGGAAGCCTACGCCGCAACCAACGATATTTCCCTCGCCGGCCTGCAAGCCGCCCTTGAGCGCGCCGAGCAGCAAGCCCGGCAGATTTCGCCCCACGCCCTGCTCGACCTGCACCAACAGCAGGTTTCCAGCGACGTGGCCGACTACCTGTCGCCCGACCTCGACCAGCCCTTCCCATCCCTGAGCGACTGCTACCAACTGCTCGGCGATGAATCCGCCAGCGTGCCCAAGGATGAGCGTCTGGTGAGTTGGGAAGTCAGCCTGGGCACCACGCACGTTGAGCAGATCTACCTCAACAGTGCCGGTGCCGAGCTGCGCCAGGCCCAGCGTTTCGTCTTTCCGGGCCTGAGCGTCACCGCGTTCGACGGCAACGACAGCCAGACCCGCACCCTGGGCGGCACCAACTTCGGCCAGCAAGGCAGTGCGAACGTGATTCGCCGCTTCGGCCTGGCCGGCGCCGCCCGTACGGTCGCCGACGAAGCCCTGCAATTGCTGCTCGCGCCGAACACGCCCCACGGCCCACGCGACCTGCTGCTGATGCCCGACCAGATGATCCTGCAGATCCACGAGTCCATCGGCCATCCGCTGGAACTGGACCGCATTCTGGGCGATGAGCGTAACTACGCCGGCACCAGTTTTGTGAAAGCCAGCGACTTCGGCCACCTGCAATATGGCTCGCCCTTGCTCAACGTGACCTTCGACCCGAACATCCCCGAACAGCTCGCCAGCTATGGGCATGACGACGACGGCACGGCCGCCAGCAAACAATTTCTGATCCGCGATGGCCTGTTGCTCAAGCCCTTGGGTGGCGCGCTGTCGCAATTTCGCGCGAACCTGCCAGGCGTGGCCAACAGCCGCGCGTGCGGCTGGAATCGGCCGCCCATCGACCGCATGGCCAACCTCAATATCGAGGCAGGCGACAAGACCCAGGCCGAACTGGTCAGCGGCATCGAGCACGGCATTCTGATGAGTACCAACCGTTCCTGGTCCATTGATGACGCGCGCAATAAATTCCAGTTCGGCTGCGAGTGGGGCCAGTTGATCGAAAACGGCGAACTCAAGGGTGTGGTCAAAAACCCCAACTACCGTGCCATCTCCGCGCAGTTCTGGCGCAACCTCAGCGCCGTCGGCGACGCCAGCACCTTCCAGGTGTTAGGCACGCCCAACTGCGGCAAAGGCGAACCCAACCAGGTGATCCGCGTGGGCCACGCCTCACCGGCCTGTGTGTTCAGTGATATCGACGTGTTCGGGGGAGATGCCTGATGAACAACTTCAAGGCACTGGTGAACTGGCTCAAACAGGCCATCACCGACAAGGAACAGTTTCACCTGGGCTACGCTGACGAGTCGTCGGAGTTTGTGCGTTTCAACCACGCCAAGGTGCGCCAAGCCGGCCAGGTGCAACAGGCCAGCCTCAACCTCAAGCTGATCAACGATGGCCGCCACGCCGACCTCGGCATCACCCTGGCGGGCGAGCCGGAGCTGGATCGCCAGCGCCTCGCCGATGGCCTGCAACAACTGCGCGAAACCCTGCCATTGTTGCCGCAGGATCCGTACCTGCTGCTGAACCACAACGCCTGGCAAAACCACAACGAACAACTGCGACCGTTGCCGGAGCTGGCTCAGGTGCTGGCAGATATCAGCCAGGCCGCCGACGGTGTGGACCTGGTGGGCTTCTATGCTGCCGGCCCGATCAGCCGTGGCTTTGCCAGCTCCGACGGCGCGTTCGGTTGGCACCAGGCCAATAGTTTCAACTTCGATTTCAGCCTGTTCCACGCCAATGGCGAAGCGGTAAAGGCCAGCTACGCCGGGCACACCTGGGACAGCGCCGCGTTCATTGAGCGTTTCCAGCGGGCGCGCGAGCAGCTTGAGTTCCTCGGCCGCCCGCTGCATAAGCTGCCTCCCGGCCAGTACCGCGCCTACCTTGCCCCGGCGGCGCTGGAAGAAATCTTCAGCATCGTCACCTGGGGCGGGTTTTCCGCCCAGGCCATCGCCAGCAAAGGCAGTTGCTTGCAAAAGCTCTACACGGGTGAGCAGTCGCTGAGCCCACTGGTGAGGGTCGATGAGCAGATCAGCGGTTCCCTGAGCCAGGCATTTTCCACCGAAGGCTACCCGCGCAGCGATGTCACGCTGATCAACGCCGGTAAAGCCCAGGGCCAACTGATCAACTCGCGCAGCGCTGCCGAATATGGCCTGAGCACCAACGGTGCCGGCAGCGACGAGTCGCCCAGCGCCTTGCAGATGGCCGCCGGCGACCTGGGCCAGGCCGATATCCTCAAGCAATTGGGCACTGGCTTGTACATCAGCAACCTGTGGTACTTGAACTACTCGGACTTGCCGGCGGCACGCCTGACCGGCATGACGCGCTTCGCCACGTTCTGGGTCGAAGACGGTGAAATCAAGGCGCCGGTGAGCACCATGCGGTTTGATGACAGTGTCTACAGCCTGCTCGGTTCGCAGCTTGAGGCGCTGACCTCGGAACGGGAACTGCTGCTGTCGGCGAGTACGTACAGCCAGCGCAATACCTCGTCCAATCTATTGCCTGGCGCGCTGGTCAAGCGCCTTACTCTCACGCTGTAAATACAATTCCCCCTGTGGGAGCGGGCTTGCTCGCGAAGGCGTCGTGTCAGTCTCCGGATGAATTGACTGACACACCGCTTTCGCGAGCAAGCCCGCTCCCACAAAGTTTTGCGTCGTTTTCAGGCACCCGGTTTCATCCCTTCCTACCGCAAAATCCCATCTGACACTTCTCCCCGTGCGGCCTGTTGTCGCCCGCAAAAAACCTCGTTATAACGGTTAGTGGCAACCCGCCACCTATCCCACGAGAGCACGACCTTGCCCGGGAAGGGCAAGCTGGAGCGTTGACATGAATCATGGAAGTTTTGTCATAGAGAAGCTGTTCAAGCACTACAACGTTCATGTTGAGCAGCTAGGAAACGATTCGGGAAAAAAGACCGTGTTGATGGTCAACGGCGCGCTGTCTACCACCCGCTCTTTCGCGCGAACCAGCAAATGCCTGGCGGAGCATTTTAATGTGCTGCTGTTCGACCTGCCCTTCTCCGGCTATTCGCGCGAGCACAACACCGACCTCGACCTTGTGACCAAGGACGACGAAGTGCAAATCCTGCGCGCTCTGGTGGAGCGCTTCGAGGTCAACCATCTGGTGTCGGCCTCGTGGGGCGGCATCTCCACACTGCTGACCCTGGCCCACAACCCGCCGTCCATCGAAAGCTCGGTGGTGATGGCCCTGGCGCCCAACCTCAACCAGGCCATGCTCGACTACGTGGAGCGCGTGCGCGTGCTGATCGAGGCCGATGACAAATCCGCCGTCGGCCACTTGCTCAACGAGACCGTCGGCAAATACCTGTCGCCGCGCCTCAAGCGCAACAACCATCGGCATCTGTCGAACATGGCCACCACCGAATACCGCCAGGCGCGTTTCCATATCCATCAGGTGCTGGCCTTGGGCGATGGCAATTACCTGCCGACGCTGACCCGGATCGAAACCCCGGTGCACTTCCTCAACGGCGCCCTGGATGAATACACGCCGGCGGCCGAGGCCCAGTTGTTCAAGCACTATGTCGGCCGCAGCAGCTTTGCGGTCGCCGAACACACCGGCCATCTGCTCGACCTGGAGTCGCGCGAAGCGGCCATGGCGGTGCACCGTGCGCTGTTGGATTTCCTGGTGGGAGAGCACGCAACACTGTCGGAATTAGACGAACCGCCAGTGGGAAAAGGGGCGACGGATGGCGCATAATCGCCAACACATAGCCTGCTAATAAAAAGGGTTCATATGCCGAATCGCGCCCCTCTCGATGCCAAGACCGCCCGCTGGCTACCCTGGGTGGTAGCGATTGCCTTCTTCATGCAGTCGCTGGACGGGACGATTCTCAACACTGCCCTGCCGGCCATGGCGCGGGACTTGGCGGAAAACCCGCTGCGCATGCAAGGGGTGGTGATCGCCTACATGCTCACCGTCGCCTTGCTGATCCCGGCTTCGGGCTGGGTGGCCGACCGCTTCGGTACCAAAAAAATCTTCTTCGGCGCGATCATGCTGTTCAGCATCGGCTCCTTGCTGTGCGCCTTGTCGAGCAGCTTGACCATGCTGGTCGGCGCGCGGGTTATCCAGGGCTTGGGCGGTGCGCTGATGCTGCCGGTCGGGCGGCTGGTGGTCCTGCGCGCTTATCCGCGCTCCGAACTGGTGCGCATCATGGGTTTCATCACCATTCCCGGCCTGCTCGGCCCGTTGCTCGGCCCGACCATGGGCGGCTGGATGGTGCAATACCTGACCTGGCACTGGATCTTCCTGATCAACCTGCCGGTGGGCATGGTCGGTTGCTACGCCGTGTGGAAACTCATCCCCGACTTGCGCGGCAGCGAACGCACGCGCTTTGACAGTGTGGGGTTTGTGCTGTTTGGCGCGGCGATGGTGCTGATCACCATCGCCATGGAAGGCCTGGGCGAATTGCACCTGCCGCACCTGCGGGTGATGTTGCTGCTGTTCGGCGGGCTCGCCTGCCTGGCCGCGTACTGGCTGCGTGCCGGGCATATCGACAACCCACTGTTCTCGCCGGTACTGTTCAAAACCCGCACCTTTGCCGTGGGTATCCTCGGCAACCTGTTCGCCCGGTTGGGCAGCGGCGCACTGCCGTTTCTGGTGCCGTTGCTGCTGCAGGTGGCACTGGGTTATTCGCCCTCCGAAGCCGGGATGAGCATGCTGCCCCTGGCGGCGGCGGCGATGTTTGCCAAGTCCATCGCGCGGCCACTGATCGAGCGCCTGGGCTATCGCATTGTGCTCACCGGCAACACCCTCGCGCTGGGCATCATGCTGGCCAGCATGGGCCTGGTCAGCGAACACACGCCCTACCCGCTGCTGCTGTGCATGCTGGCGGTGCTGGGGGCGATCAACTCGCTGCAATTTACCGCGATGAACACCGTCACCCTGATCGACCTCGACGACGCCCAGGCCAGCAGCGGCAACAGTTTGCTCTCGGTGGTGGCGCAATTGTCCTTGAGCCTGGGCGTAGCCTGTGCCGGTGCCTTGCTCGGCGGCTTCACTGCCGAAGCGGGCAACGACGGCGTGGAAAGCGTGTTGGGCGCGTTCCAACTGACCTTCCTTACCGTCGGCATCATGGCCATGCTGGCGGCGGCGATCTTCCTGCAACTGTCGCCAAAAGACGGCAAACGGGTGGTCAGCCGCGAGCACGACCTTGAGCATTAACAGGCTTCTCGTCTAGAACTTGCAGGGAAAATCCCACAGGGCTGGTACACTGCGCGACATTTTGTTTTGCAGAGCCAGTCCCGTGACTACCATCGCCACCGCTTTTAATACTTTGCCCCTGTCCGCCGCCATGCTGGCTAACCTCGACTCGCTGGGTTACGTCGAGATGACGCAGATCCAGGCGCAAAGCTTGCCGGTGATCCTCAAGGGGCTGGACCTCATCGCCCAAGCCAAGACCGGCAGCGGCAAGACCGCCGCCTTCGGCATCGGCCTGTTGAACCCGATCAACCCGCGCTACTTCGGCTGCCAGGCGCTGGTGATGTGCCCGACCCGTGAGCTGGCCGACCAGGTCGCCAAGGAAATCCGTCGCCTGGCGCGTGCCGAAGACAACATCAAGGTACTGACCCTGTGCGGCGGCGTGTCCCTCGGCCCGCAAATCGCCTCGCTGGAACATGGCGCCCACGTCATCGTCGGCACGCCAGGCCGTATCCAGCAGCACCTGCGCAAAGGTTCGCTGGTGCTGGACGGCCTGAACACGCTGATCCTCGATGAAGCCGACCGCATGCTCGATATGGGCTTCTACGACGCCATCGAAGACATCATCAGCAAGACCCCGCCACGCCGCCAGACCCTGCTGTTCTCGGCCACCTACCCGGTGAGCATCAAGCAGCTGGCCTCCAAGTTCATGCGCGCGCCGCAGCAAGTGAAAGCCGAAGCCTTCCATTCCGACGACCAGATCGAGCAGCGTTTCTACGAGATCTCGCCGGAAGAGCGCATGGACGCGGTGACCAAGGTGCTGGCGCACTTCCGCCCGGCGTCTTGCGTGGCGTTCTGCTTTACCAAGCAGCAAGTGCAGGAAACCGTGGATCACCTGACCGCCAAAGGCATCTCCGCCGTCGGCCTGCATGGCGACCTGGAACAGCGCGACCGTGACCAGGTACTGGCGATGTTCGCCAACCGCAGCACCTCGGTGCTGGTGGCGACCGACGTCGCCGCCCGTGGCCTGGACATTGATTCGCTGGACATGGTGATCAACGTCGAACTGGCCCGCGACTCGGAAATCCATATCCACCGCGTGGGCCGTACCGGTCGCGCCGGTGAGACGGGCATTGCGATCAGCCTGGTGGCACCGTCCGAAGCGCACCGCGCCCAGGCCATCGAGCAACTGCAAAAGTCGCCGCTGAACTGGGACCAACTGGACAACCTCAAGCCGCAAAGCGGCGGCCCGTTGCTGCCGCAGATGAGCACGCTGTGCATCGCCGCCGGCCGTAAAGACAAGGTTCGCCCAGGCGACATCCTCGGCGCACTGACCGGTGACGCCGGGATTCCGGGTGCTCAGGTCGGCAAGATCGCGATCTTTGATTTCCAGGCGTTCGTGGCTGTTGAGCGCGGGATCGCCAAGCAGGCGTTGCAGCGTTTGAATGACGGCAAGATCAAAGGCCGCTCGTTGCGCGTGCGCATCCTCTGACCTGATCGTTCCCACGCTCCGCGTGGGAATGCATCCCGTGACGCTCTGCGTCACAAAGCGGACGCAGAGCGTCCATGGCGGCATTCCCACGCAGAGCGTGGGAACGATCTGATGAACATGAGGACACCGTTTTGCGCTCGACCGAAGTTGTGATCATTGGCGCCGGCGCCGCAGGCTTGATGTGCGCACTGACCGCCGCCGGGCGTGGGCGCAAGGTGATGCTGATCGACCACGCCAACAAGGCCGGCAAAAAGATCCTGATGTCCGGCGGCGGCCGCTGCAATTTCACCAACATGTACACCGAGCCGGCCAACTTCCTCTCGCACAACGCGCACTTCTGCAAATCCGCCCTGGCCCGCTACACCCAGTGGGATTTCATCGGGCTGGTGGCCAAGCACGGCGTGCCGTACCACGAGAAAAAACTCGGCCAGCTGTTCTGCGACAACAAGTCCAGCGACATCCTCGGCATGCTGCTCGATGAATGCATCCAGACCGGCGTGAGCCTGCACCTGGACACCTCCATCGAGGAAATCGCCAAAGTCGACGGCGGCTATCAGTTGCAAACCACCTTGGGCGAACTGCACTGCGAATCCCTGGTGATCGCCACGGGCGGCCTGTCGATTCCGACCCTGGGCGCCACCGGTTTTGGTTACCAGGTGGCCAAGCAATTTGGCCACGAACTGCTGCCGACCCGCGCAGGTTTGGTGCCGTTTACCATCACCGACCAGCTCAAGGAGTTGTGCGGCGAGCTGTCCGGTACATCCGTGGATTGCCTGGTGAGCTGCAACGACCAGAGCTTTCGCGAGAACATCCTGTTTACCCACCGTGGCCTCAGTGGCCCGGCGATTCTGCAGATTTCGTCCTACTGGGAAACCGGCGACACGGTGGAAATCAACCTGCTGCCCGACCACGACGCGCACAGCTGGTTGCAACAGCAACAGGTCGAGCACCCCAACAGCGAGCTGAAAACCCTGCTGGGTGAGATCTTCACCAAGAAGATGGCCAACCTGTTGGCGCAGAGCTGGTTTGTGTCCAAGCCGATGAAGCAATACACCCACGCCGAAGTGGCCGACATTGCGCAAAAGCTGTCGAGCTGGCAGTTGGTGCCCGCGGGCACCGAAGGCTATCGCACGGCCGAGGTGACGCTGGGTGGCGTGGACACGCGGGAAGTGTCGTCCAAGACCATGGAATCGCTGAAAAGCCCAGGGCTGTACTTTATTGGTGAAGTGTTGGATGTGACCGGTCACCTGGGCGGGTTCAACTTTCAGTGGGCCTGGGCTTCCGGCTATGCGGCCGCGCAATACGCCTGACACAACGCGGAAAAAAATGTGGGAGCGGGCTTGCTCGCGAAGGCGGTGTATCAGTATCAGATGTGCTGACTGACACTGCGCATTCGCGAGCAAGCCCGCTCCCACATTGATTGCATTCCACATTTAGAATGCAGGCTCTGGAATAAATTTCGCTGTTACATGTGATCGCCACGCTTGCCGTGGCGTCATTACTGGCTCAATTTAGCGGCATCGTCCCGGAAGACTCCAGACTTCATGTCATCGACCTCGTTCAAGCAGTCCATGCGGCGCCTGTGGGCGCTGGATAAATTCAGTTACAGCGTTCGGGTATTCATCGCCCTCACCGGCAGCATGGCGCTGTGCTGGTATCAGAACGAAATGACCCTGCTGATCCCGCTGTTCCTGGGGATTATCGCCAGCGCCCTGGCCGAGACTGATGACAGCTGGCAAGGCCGCCTGAATGCACTGGCGGTGACGCTGGTGTGTTTCAGCGTCGCCGCGCTGTCGGTTGAGCTGCTGTTTCCCTATCCCTGGATCTTCGCCATCGCCCTGGCCCTGGCCAGCTTCTGCCTGACCATGCTCGGCGCGTTGGGCGAACGTTATGGCGCGATTGCTTCAGCGACGTTGATTCTGTCGGTGTACACCATGATCGGCGTGGACCAGCGCGGTGGCGCCGTCACCGACTTCTGGCATGAGCCGTTGCTGCTGGTGGCCGGTGCGGCGTGGTATGGCGTGCTGTCGGTACTGTGGCAGGTGCTGTTTTCCAATCAGCCGGTGCAGCAAAGCCTGGCGCGGTTGTTTCGCGAGCTGGGGCGTTACCTCAAGCTCAAATCGTCGCTGTTCGAGCCGATCCGCCAACTGGATGTGCAAGCCCGCCGCCTGGAACTGGCCCAGCAAAACGGCCGGGTGGTGGCGGCGCTGAATGCCGCGAAAGAAATCATCCTGCACCGCGTGGGCAATGGCCGCCCAGGCTCGAAAGTCAGCCGCTACCTGAAGCTGTACTTTCTGGCCCAGGATATCCACGAACGCGCCAGCTCGTCCCACTACCCTTACAACGCCCTGGCCGAAGCCTTCTTCCACAGCGACGTGCTGTTCCGCTGCCAGCGCCTGTTGCGCCAGCAAGGCAAGGCCTGCCAAGCCCTGGCCGAATCAATCCAGCTGCGCCAGCCGTTCATTTATGACGACAGCTTCGCTGAAGCCCTGGGCGACCTGAACGCCTCCCTGGAGCACTTGCGCATCCAGAGCAACCCGGCCTGGCGCGGCCTGTTGCGCTCGTTGCGGGCGTTGGCGGCCAACCTGTCCACCCTCGACCGCCTGCTCGGCGATGCCAGCAACCCCGACTCCCTGGCCGACGCCACCGACAGCAGCCTGCTGGACCGTGCCCCGCGCAACCTCAAGGAAATGTGGACGCGCCTGCGCACGCAACTGACGCCGACGTCACTGCTGTTCCGTCACGCCCTGCGCCTGCCGCTGGCACTGAGTATCGGCTATTGGATGGTGCACCTCATCCACCCCTCCCAGGGTTACTGGATCATCCTCACCACCCTGTTTGTGTGCCAGCCCAACTACGGCGCCACGCGGCGCAAGCTGGGCCAGCGGATCATCGGCACCGCCATCGGCCTGACCGTGGCCTGGGCGCTGTTCGACCTGTTCCCAAGCCCGCTGGTGCAGTCGATGTTCGCCATCGCCGCAGGCCTGGTGTTCTTTATCAACCGTACCACCCGCTACACCCTGGCCACGGCGGCGATCACCCTGATGGTGCTGTTCTGCTTCAACCAGGTGGGCGACGGTTACGGGCTGTTCCTGCCACGCCTGTTCGATACCTTGCTGGGCAGTTTGATTGCAGGCCTGGCGGTGTTCCTGTTCCTGCCGGACTGGCAAGGCCGGCGTCTGAACAAGGTGCTGGCCAACACCCTGACCTGCAACAGCATTTACCTGCGCCAGATCATGCAGCAATACGCCGCCGGCAAGCGCGACGACCTGGCCTACCGGCTGGCGCGGCGCAATGCGCACAACGCCGATGCGGCGTTGTCCACCACGCTGGCGAATATGCTCATGGAACCTGGGCATTTCCGTAAGGAGGCCGATGTGGGTTTCCGCTTTCTGGTGCTGTCGCACACCTTGCTCAGCTACCTTTCCGGGCTGGGTGCGCATCGGGAGACTCAATTACCGGCCGACGTGCGTGAACATCTGATCAACGGCGCCGGTAACAGCCTGGCGGCGAGTATCGACGAAATCGCCACGGGGCTGGCCAACAAGCAGCCGATCGCGATTCAGAGTGATGCCGAAGAAGCATTGGCGGCGGACCTGGAGCAGATGCCCGATGAGATTGATGAGGGGCAGCGCTTGGTGCAGACGCAACTGGCGTTGATTTGCCGCCAGTTAGGGCCGTTGCGCACACTGGCGGCGCACCTGATCAAAGACACCAGCGCGGCGTAGACCGCCAAAACACTACATCCCATGCTCCTTCATCAACCTTGCATAACTACCATCTGCCTTCATCCTGGCAATCTCCCGATCAAAGCTGGCCACGATCTGCTCATGCTCGGGGTTCTTCAGGCTCACCAGAATGTGCAGGCTGTTCTCGCTCAGCGGCTTGGGTAAAAACTCCACCGCATTGCGCACCCGGGGTGACTCCCGCGCCAGGTAATAGCGGGCTACAAACTCATCTTCCAGCGTCAGCCTGACGCGTCTGGCCGCCAGCATACGCACCGCCATGGCGAAGTTATGCACCGGCACTTTCTGCAACTGCGCATCCTGCTCGAACGCCGCCGAGTAGGCGTAGCCGCGCACCACGGCGATGGGATCGTCGTGCAGTTGCTCCAGGTTCTGATAGTCGATGGGGTCGTCGCGGCGCTTGATAAACCGCACGCGATTCATCAGGTATTCGCCGGAAAACTGGCCCAGCCTGGTGCGGGCATCGTCGTACCAGGCGTTGATCAACACGTCATAACGGCCATCGCCCACGCCCATCAACGCCCGCGCCCAGGGCACCTGCTCAAAATCACTGGCATACCCTGCGCGGGCCAGCGCGGTACTGACAATGTCAGTGGCCAGGCCGCCGTTAATCAAGGTGGAATCGGTAAACGGTGGCCATACATCCGCTACCAGGCGCAAGCGCTGCGCCACCGCGGGCTGGGCCAGCAGCAACACTCCAATCAAAGCAACGGCACGAGAAAATCGCGGCATGCTCAAGGTCCTTGGCGGGCAGGCAGGCAGTGGCCTGATAACAGTAGCTCATCAATGAGCCCGTATTGCAGATTACACAAAGAAGCCAGCAGCGATCGAACTGAATGATGGCAAATTGACGCCATTCACAAAAATGCTCGCTTTAGACAGGGCGGCCGGTGGCGCTTACTATCGGCAACAAACATTAATAAGGGAAAACGCCATGACGGTTGAATGGGTCTGCAAACATCACGAAGACCTCGGCAAAGAGCAGCTGTACGCCATTATGCGTCTGCGCAATGAGGTGTTCGTCGTCGAGCAAAAATGCGTGTATCAAGACCTCGACGGGCAGGATCTTTCGGGCGATACCCACCACTTGATGGCCTGGCAAGATGACGTGCTGGTGGCTTACCTGCGCCTGCTGGACCCGGAATCACAGGGCGGTGACGTGGTAATTGGCCGAGTGATCGTGGCACCGGTGGCACGCGGTACCGGGCTGGGGCACCAGATGATGGAAGAAGCGCTCAAGCGCATTGAAGACATCTGGCCGCAGACGCCGATTTATCTGTCAGCCCAGGCTCATCTGCAAGGGTATTACGGGCGGTATGGGTTTGCGGTGGCGGGTGAGGAATACCTGGAGGATGACATTCCCCATATTGGTATGCGGCGTAGCTGAGGGCCTCTTCGCGAGCAAGCCCGCTCCCACATTTAACCGCGTACATACTTTGAAATGCGGTCGAATGTGGGAGCGGGCTTGCTCGCGAAGGCGTCAGACAATTCACCACAAGCCTCAGGGATAACCCAACACCTGCTTGACCACCCCAAGGTTCGCCTCGATCCAGCGCCGATCAATCGCGCCCCAGCTGCGAATCCGATAACACCCGGCATGATTACGCGCACCGTCCTCCTGCTCGAATTCACACACAATATCCAGATCAGCCAACGCCGCAATCGTGTCCTGCGCCGTGCGCCGTGGCATGCCGGTGGCGTCGGTCAGTGCCGGCACGCTGCTGGCCTGGCCGCTGTCGATCAGGTAAGCCACATACAGGCGGCGGTAGAAACTGCTTTTGGTCTTGCTCACATCCATGCTCGAACGCCTTGTGAAGTTAGGGCTTGCCCTGCAAGTCGCGATACGTGAGGTACACCCGCAGGTCGAATTCCACCTGATGGTAGCCCGGCATCATGTACTCACAGAGTTTATAGAACGCCTTGTTGTGGTCCGATTCCTTGAAGTGCGCCAGCTCGTGTACCACGATCATGCGCAGAAACTCCGGCGCGGCTTCCTTGAACAGCGCGGCAATGCGGATCTCTTTCTTGGCTTTGAGGTTGCCGCCCTGCACCCGTGAAATCGTGGTGTGCAGGCCCAGAGCGCGGTGGGTGAGGTCCAGGCGGTTGTCGAACAGCACTTTGTCGATGGCCGGCGCGTTGCGCAGGTGTTCCTGCTTCAACGCCAGGGCATAGCTGTATAGCGCCTTGTCGCTCTGCACGCCGTGGCGCTCGGGGTAGCGTTGCTCCAGGTAGGCGCCCAATTGGTCCTTGGCGATCAACTGGCGCACTTGCTCTTGAAGCGCTGCGGGGTAGGCCTGGAGGTATTTCAGCGCGGTCATGGGGCTCTGCAACAGGGTTCGAATGGCCGCCAGTGTAGCGAATTCACAGCAGACGAGGGGGGGACCACGTGGCCATTTCCTCGGCCACCAACGGCTGCGCCGCCCACGGCCCCTGGATAAACGCGCAGCCATTGGCCTTGAGCCACTGTGATTGTTCGAGGGTTTCCACACCCTCGGCGATCACCAACACATCAAAATGAGCGCATAACTGGATGATACTGCGCGCCATCGCCGCATCCCGCACCGAGCCCGGCAGGCGCGCCACCAGTTGCGGGTCGAGCTTGAGCGTGTCGAACGCCAGGTCCCGCAGGTGGGCCAGGGAGCATTGGCCCAGGCCGAAATCATCCAGGGCAATGCGCACGCCGATCTGGCGCAGTAACTTGAGCTGCTTATGGGTCTCGTCGAGGTTACTCATCAGGCTGTCTTCGCTGATTTCCACCTCCAGCTGGCGCCCCTGCAACCCATGTCGCTCAAGGACCTGCTGCAGTTGGCTGGCGAGGTTGGGCATGTTGAACTGGCTGGCACTCAAGCTCACGCTCAGCACCAGCGCTTGATCGAACGTGGCTTGCCAGGCCTGGCGCTGGGCAGCGACTTGCTGGTAGATCCAGGCGCTCAACTGGCTGATCAGCCGCGCCTCTTCAAGCAGCGGCAAAAACAAGCCCGGCGGCACATCGCCGACGCTGGGGTGCTGCCAGCGCAACAGCGCCTCGACACCACGCAAGCGCCCGTCTTCCAGCGAGACCTGGGGTTGGTACACCAGGGTGAAATCCTTGTTTTGGATCGCGGTGCGCACGCTGTCTTCCAGCATCAGCCGCGAACGGGCACGGCCGTTCATTTCCTGATCGTAATAGCGATATTGCTGACGCCCCGCGCGCTTGGCTTCGTACATGGCGATATCCGCCGCACGCAACAGACCACTCAGGTCGGAGCCGCAGTCCGGGAACGTGGCGATGCCGATGCTGACGCCGAGCATCACCTCCAAACCGTCCACTTGCTGGCACACAGACACTCTTTCGATCAGTTTTTCCGCAATCTTGGCGGCCTGCTCCGGAAACTCCAACTCCAGCAACGCGGTGAACTCATCCCCGCCCATGCGCCCAAGAATGTCGTAGGAGCGCAGACACGCCTGCATCTGCTCCGAGACCCAGCGCAGCACACGGTCGCCCGCGTCGTGGCCCAACGAGTCATTGACCCGCTTGAAACCGTCCAGGTCCAGGTACAGCAACACCAGCGATTGTTCGTTACGCTCGCTGCGCGACAAGAGGTTCTCCACCGCCTGGTGAAAGCCACGCCGGTTCAACAGCCCCGTCAACGGGTCGGTCACCGCCTGGAACTCCAACTGCTGATGCAGATGGCGTACCTCGGACATGTCCAGCACGGTCACCACCATGGCCTTCTGCTCGGCGGGCAGCGGTGCACAGGACAACGCCACGGGCACCTGCTGACCACGCCCGGTGCGCAAGATTGCGTCATGCTGGCGCCACGTTTCGCCCCGCCGGTACGCCTCGTACATCGGGAAACTCAACCACGCGGGCACATGGGGCTTTTGCAGGAAGCTCAAGAAGCTCTCGCCCTGCAACTCGGCCATGGTGGCGTTCAGCAAGCGTGAAATGGCCGGGTTGGCGTACTCGATCACACTGCCCTCGCCCACCACCAGCAGGCCTTCGGCGGCGTTGTCGAGCACCGAGGCGTTAAAGGCACGCGCCAGCTCCAGGTCATGGCTCAGCCGCTGCAAGGCCCGGCGGTTGCGTTGGTGTTCCAGCAGGGCCTGAACCTTGGGCTTGAGGATATGGGGGTCGAAAGGTTTGAACAGATAGTCGATCGCGCCGCTGGCGTAGCCTTCCTGCACGGCGTCGGACGATTGGGCGTGGGCCGTCAGAAAGATAATCGGCGTCATGCGCGTACGCTGGCTGCCGCGCATCAGGCGTGCGACTTCAAAGCCGTCCATACCGGGCATGCGCACATCCAGCAACACCAGGTCGACCTCGTGGGCGAGCAGCAATTCCAGGGCTTCCAGCCCGGAGGCGGCCGTGATCACGTGCCAGTCTTCACGCTGCAAAAGCGCACGCATGCTGATGAGGTTCTCGGGGTAGTCATCAACTACCAGAAGAACCGAACTGCCATCGCCGGGGTGTGGAGCGCAATCCATGCTACGTCTCTTCCTTGAGGGGCTGCACCGGTCACTTCTGCTACAAAAACCGGACAAACACAGAGGGCTCACTCTAGCCCCGCTTTAAAAAAAGCAGAAGTGACGTGGGTGCCATCATTGCGCCAAAGCTCAGGAAGCCGACTAACGGTCAAGCCCTACAGCCCACGGCCTGTGGGAAACATGGCTTTTTGGCATTTAGCTGACGCCAATAATTTGCCAGCGCTTAATTAACAATTTGGTTACTACCGCTTATAAAGAACCTGCGCAGCCCTCGGGCTAAAGCCTTCATTCTCTGTAAAAGGCCAACACCATGATCGACCTTTCCACCTGGAACCTGAGCATTCCGGTCGGCTCCCCGCCCACGACCATCGACACCCCCAAGCTGCTGAGCGGCTTCAAAGACCAGTACTTCCAGGCCGAAGGCAGCAACGTGCAATTCTGGACACCCGTGACCGGCACCCGTACCGAAAACGCCATCTACCCACGTAGCGAGTTGCGCGAAACCTACGCCGATGGGCGCCTGCGCAACTGGACTTACAACGAGGCCAACAACTTCCTGCGCGCCACCGTGACCGTCAACCAGGTGCCCTCCAGCGGCAAAGTGGTCATCGGCCAGATCCACGCGTATGACAGCCAGAAACCGCTGATCAAGCTGGAGTACCAGTTCAAGGAAAAAACCCAGACCGGCAACATCGTCGCCAAGGTGCGCATGCGCCCGGATGATGGCGAGGGCCGTGTGATTACCGTCGCCAGTAACGTGCCATTGGAGAAGAGCTTCACCTATGTGATCAACCTCAATAAGGCCGGCTTGCTCAGCGTATCTGCCGCAGACGGCCAATGGAACGAGCGCATAGGCGCCGCGTGGGGTGCGAAGCCGCTGTACTTCAAGGCAGGGGTTTATGTGCAGGACAACAGCGGCGACAGCAAAGAAGGCGCGCGAGTGACGTTTGCCAAATTGGATATTGATCACCAATAGTGCGTGAGAGACGCCCCGTTAATGGCGGGGCTTCTTAGAAGGTTTATTCAACGAACATCAGCATAAAGCCCATCGAGGAGTCACCGGCGGGTTTGTTATCGCCGACTTTAAGCGTCAATACATTAATGTAGTTGATGGCCGGAATACTGCCCAACTTGGCATGACCATAGAAGATATGTTCGTTGGAACTGACATCCCTCAGGCTGCGCGATCAACGCTACCTCTTTCAGCCACTTGGGCGACTGTGCAGTGACTTGCCCCTTTTCGTTAACAGATGCGGTGAATATTCGGCCCTCGGCGTGGGCAAAAGATCCTGCTGCGAGTAACGCGATGATAGCGCCAGCGACTTTAACCAACTTCATTATCAATTCTCCATCATTGAATACATTTAACGATCAACCTTAAATGATCAGAGACTGATAAAAGCGCACTTTTAATGGCGCACCAATAAAACAGAAAAACTATAAAGACACAGGGAATTCTACTGACTGGTTCAGGAGACTTCCGATTGCAAAGCACTTTTGAGCCGATGATATTCGTAGGCAAACTCCGACAGATACAAAGACTATTCTCAGATTAATCCAACCTCTTAAACACACCACCGAACCCTGTGGGAGCCGGGCTTGCCCGCGATGGCGGTGCATCAGCCACCATCAGCAGTGCCTGACACACCGCCATCGCGGGCAAGCCCGGCTCCCACATTGGATCTGCATCGATTCAAAGGTCCAGGTTGGTCCTACACGACCGTTGCGGGCAAACAGATCGCCGCTTATAGTTCGCCGGTCGCTGAGAACAGCGATAGGGTTTCGCAGCCCTACCGAGTTAATACCGCACCCGTCACAAACGGCCCCGGCGCTCCGCCGACGGCCGTCCTTGTTATGGCGGCTGTGCGTGGGAGACCTTCGGGTCTGCCGGGTCTTAACTCCTCGGTCTGCGAACCCGCGTACAGCTGCCACCCAATTTGTTTCGCAGCAAACGGTGGTCATTCTTTTCTTGAGTTAAGGATTTACCATGACCGACCCATTACCACCCCGCCGCTTCTACCCCTGCACCGAGTCCGCCACCGACTCACCCGTGCTCTTGATCGACAGCGCCGCCCCACTGCCCGACCTCCACGCCTGCCTGCGCGAACGCCTCAACGCCGCCCTCGAACACCTCAACCTGATGGCCTGCTCCAGCCTCCCGGACTTCGCCGAGCGCGACCTGAATAACGTGGCCAATACCGCACGTATTCTGGTGCAGGACGTGAGCGACGTGTTCCGCGTCATTGAGCACCGAGGTTTCGATACCGCTGCCTGATCAAATCCCGGCCACAAAAAAGCCCGCATCGCTGCGGGCTTCTTTGCAGGCACTTATGGCGCCCGTTTTTCCACTGGCTTTCGTCTCATCCCCGATACCACCGAATCATGCAGCGCCATTGCGCGGCCGGCGTCCCACTCCTTCTGCATCGTTGAAAACAGCTCAACGTCTATGTGTACTTTATGTGCGCTTAGCGCCTCAGACATGGCATCGCTAATTTGCTCAATAATCGCGCCTGGGTTTGCAACACCACAGTGCTTGCGACCGAACTCGACCAGTTGCTGGCGATCCGGGTAGGCCTTTGCCTTGTTCATCTTGATCGCCAAGGTACGGTCGACCAGTGACTGACCAGACTTGGGGTTGTAATTTTCATACACAGTAGTCGTTGTGACATCGAACACAGGGGCTAACTGCACGGTTTCCAGCGCACCGGGATGGGTGTAGAGCACACCGAAATTTTTCAGATGAGCATCGCCATTGCGCACCATGACCGACAAGCACACAGATGAATAAAAACGTTCGAGTTCACGCAGCACATCACCCTGCCGGCACACCTCATTTATCACTGCAGCAAGCGTTTCGTAACTTTGGGAATATTTGTAGTTGTCGTGAGGATCTTTGTTCAGTCCCAACAGCACTGCCATATCCTCGAACCCCAACCTGCCAGACTCCGTCAGATCAAAGCGCTCCATGACAAACAGATCACCCCGTTCCGACAGCCAGAAACGCGGAGTTTGCATGCCGGCAAGGCGAGCAGCTTCCAAACAGAGGAATTCGTTCTGAGCCAAGTGTGCATATTCATCAGCGCCGGACTTCACGATTAAGTCAGAACTGAGCATGGTTTTGCGACTGCCTGTCAGCTTATCCAGATCGGGTACCAGCACCTTCGGCTGCACCCCGGAAATACCTGACTCAAAGTAGGTCTCGACCAGGAAATCGAATACGCCTTGTGAGGCATCCGCAGAAAGGATTTCCTGCAACCCCACTTGCGCTTTCACCGGTGCAGACGCTTCAACGGGGTTCTCGTAACTCAACCGACCGATCTGATTGCCACCAATGATCGACAGCAAACGCATGTCGTCCACCTGCATATGCTTGGCCATGCGACGTTTAATCTGATCAGCCAGGAAACCCTCCGGCACATTCATATCAAAAATCGGATGCAGGACGTTGCTGACCGCAGGCGTCGGGTCATAGGGCATTACCAATGACACTTCAGACGAAGCCTGCGCCGAGGCATAGGCGAACGAAAACTGTGAGCCTTTGGACAGCACGCCTGCCAAGCCCTGGGGCGTGGTTATGTTGAGCAGCTTGACCCTACTCATCGTACTCCACCAGTTCGGCAAGGGATTTGAGGTCGATGCGCCGATCAACCACCTCCAGCGCCATTCCCAACGCGGTAATGACCCTGAATACGGTATACATAGCCACGTTTTCCCCTGCCTCAAGATCGATGATCGTCTTGCGACTGCACCTGGCTTTTTCCGCGAGCTGTTGCTGACTGTATTGCTTCGCCCGCCGCAGCTGCCTCAGCCGTTCGCCAAATGAGGGAGGATTGGTGATAAGCAAAATGTCACCCATATAGGACTTTTTAAGTATTAATCATAATTATGTCCACTATAGCGGACATTTCAACCACCTTCCGTCTGCAACGCGCGGCCACAAAAAAGCCCGCATCGCTGCGGGCTTCTTTTTAAACGCTTAAGGCTCAGTTCACCTTGGCGTTCAACTCACCTTTCAGGTAACGCTGGTACATGGCTTCCAACGAGATCGGTTTGATCTTCGAAGCATTACCGGCAGTGCCAAAGGCTTCGTAACGCGCGATACACACATCACGCATGGCCGTTACGGTGGCGCCGAAGAACTTACGTGGGTCAAATTCGCTCGGGTTGGTGGCCATCAGGCGACGCATTGCGCCGGTGGACGCCAAACGCAGGTCGGTGTCGATGTTGACCTTACGCACGCCATACTTGATGCCTTCGACGATTTCTTCAACCGGCACGCCGTAGGTTTCTTTGATGTCGCCGCCGTACTGGTTGATGATCGCCAGCCACTCTTGCGGTACCGAGGAAGAGCCGTGCATCACCAGGTGGGTGTTAGGGATGCGCTTGTGGATTTCCTTGATGCGGTCGATGGCCAGCACGTCGCCGGTAGGTGGCTTGGTGAACTTGTAGGCGCCGTGGCTGGTGCCGATGGCGATGGCCAGGGCGTCCACTTGGGTCTTTTTCACGAAGTCAGCGGCTTCTTCCGGGTCAGTCAGCATCTGGCTGTGATCCAGCACGCCTTCGGCGCCGATGCCGTCTTCTTCACCGGCCATACCGGTTTCCAGGGAACCCAGGCAGCCCAGCTCGCCTTCAACCGACACACCACAGGCGTGAGCCATGGCCACGGTTTGTTGGGTGACGCGTACGTTGTACTCGTAGTCGGTCGGGGTCTTGCCGTCTTCGCCCAGGGAGCCGTCCATCATTACCGAGCTGAAGCCCAGTTGGATGGAGCGCTGGCACACGTCAGGGCTGGTGCCGTGGTCCTGGTGCATGCACACCGGGATGTGCGGGAATTCTTCGATCGCGGCGAGGATCAGGTGACGCAGGAACGGGGCGCCGGCGTATTTGCGCGCACCGGCCGAAGCCTGGACGATCACGGGGGAGTCGGTCTTGTCAGCGGCTTCCATGATGGCGCGCATCTGCTCAAGGTTGTTGACGTTAAAGGCTGGGACGCCGTAGCCGAACTCGGCTGCGTGGTCCAGCATTTGACGCATGCTGATAAGTGCCATTGTGTTGTCTCTCCCGGTCGAGGGTCGTTAATCGTGCAAGCCTGCCGTAGCGGCGGCTGCTATTCAAGTTATTGCAGATCAAGGGGTTAAGCTTGAGCTGCTGAATCGTTATTGCAGTGTCCGGTTCGCATTCATTTCGATTTGGAACCGGCTCTACTGTGGGAGCGGGCTTGCTCGCGAATGCGGTGTACCAGTCACCGAATTCGTCAGCTGAACCACCGCTTTCGCGAGCAACCCAGCTCCCACATTTTGATCTCATGTATTTCGAGATCGTGTTCTTACTGAGCCTTACAGCCGCGCCCAATCAAATCATCGGTGGCGACCCAGTAAACCAGGCCTTCCTCACCTTTTGTGTGAAACGCCAGTTGGCCGTCGCTGTACAGCACGCCCGAGGCGGCGACCTCTTGCTTGAGGCGATAAACCTGGTCCGCACCGCCGAGGCGTACATCCACTTCAGAACGGGCCGGGTTGGCAAAGCGCCAGTTGACCTCGGCCTTGCTGTCGCAGGTCCAGGTGGTCCACTTGTCTGCCGGCTCAGCCGCCTTGTTGAACATGTTCATGCTGCTGCAACCGGCCAACAAGGCCAGGGCTGCCAGGGCGAAAACGCCTTTCATTGCCACTCCTCGAACGACGGCCCCAAGGGCCGCCACTGCTGTCGGTTAGTTGATCAGACCCGTCATGGGCAACCCTGTTCCTGACCGTTGGGCGCGGCGTCGTATTGTTCCAGCCGTTCATTGCCGATGCGCTTGTTGATCACCGGCATGGTTTCGGCTTGCCAGTCGGCCTGGTAGCAGCTTTTTTTCGGCGCCGCCCCAGGCGCTTGCGCCTCGGGCGCAGCGCTTGGCGTGCTGCCGCAGCCGGCCAACAGGCCCGCTGCGATCACCAGTGCCAACGACTTGATCATGGGAATGCTCCTTTTCCGGATCACGAGCCTTAACCTTTGGCTCGGGTTTCCAGCACTTCAACGGCCGGCAGCACTTTGCCTTCGACGAATTCGAGGAATGCGCCACCACCGGTAGAAATGTAGGAGATCTGGTCAGCAACGCCATATTTATCGATGGCGGCCAGGGTGTCACCGCCGCCGGCGATGGAGAATGCCGAGCTGTCGGCAATCGCCTTGGCCAGCACTTTGGTGCCGTTGCCGAACTGGTCGAACTCAAACACACCGACCGGGCCGTTCCACAGAATGGTCTGGGAGGCTTTCAGCAGTTGCGCGAAGTTAGCCGCCGTTTGTGGGCCGATATCCAGGATCATGTCGTCAGCCGCCACGTCAGCAATCAGCTTGACGGTGGCTTCGGCGCTTTCGGCGAATTCCTTGGCAACCACCACGTCCACCGGCAGCGGCACGCTGACTTTGGCGGCGATGGCGCGGGCGGTGTCGAGCAGGTCCGGCTCATACAGCGATTTGCCCACCGGGTGCCCGGCTGCGGCGAGGAAGGTGTTGGCGATGCCGCCGCCGACAATCAGCTGATTGCAGATGGTGCTGAGGCTGTTGAGCACGTCCAGCTTGGTGGACACTTTGGAGCCGGCAACAATGGCCGCCATCGGTTGGGCCGGTGCGCCCAGGGCCTTGCCCAGCGCATCCAGTTCAGCGGCCAGCAACGGGCCAGCAGCGGCGACTTTGGCAAACTTGGCCACGCCGTGAGTCGAGCCTTCGGCGCGGTGCGCGGTGCCGAAAGCGTCCATCACGAACACGTCGCACAGGGCCGCGTATTGCTGGGCCAGCTCGTCGCTGTTCTTTTTCTCGCCTTTATTAAAGCGCACGTTTTCGAACAGCACGATGTCGCCAGGCTTGAGGTCAACGCCGCCCAGGTAGTCGGCTACCAGCGGCACGTCACGGCCCAGGGCCTTGCTCAGGTAGTCGGCTACAGGCTTGAGGCTGTTTTCGGCGCTGAACTCACCTTCGGTCGGGCGACCCAGGTGGGAGCAGACCATCACGGCCGCGCCTTTTTCCAGGGCCAGCTTGATGGTCGGCAGCGAGGCCAGGATTCGCGCATCGCTGGTGACAACACCGTCCTTGACTGGGACGTTGAGGTCTTCGCGAATCAGTACGCGCTTACCTTGCAGATCGAGGTCGGTCATCTTCAACACGGTCATGGGTCGCAGTTCCTGAATTACTGTTGAGGTTGTTTAGTGGCGATGTGCAGATAGTGCCCTGCAACATCCAACATGCGGTTGGCAAAGCCCCATTCGTTGTCGAACCACGCCAGGATGTTCACCAGCCTGGGGCCGGAAACGCGGGTCTGGCTGGCATCGACAATCGCCGAATGCGGGTCATGGTTGAAATCACAACTGGCGTGCGGCAACTCGGTGTAGGCCAGCAGGCCCTTGAGCGGGCCGCTGGTGGCGGCGTCGCGCAGGATCCGGTTGACCTCCGTCGCGTCAGTGTCGCTGACGGTTTGCATGGTGATGTCCAGACAGGACACGTTCACCGTCGGCACCCGTACGGCTTTGGCCTGGATTCGCCCGGCAAGTTCCGGCAACAGTCGCTCGATGCCACGGGCCAGGCCGGTAGACACCGGAATCACTGACTGGAACGCCGAGCGCGTGCGGCGCAGGTCTTCATGATGATAGGCGTCGATCACCGGTTGGTCGTTCATCGCCGAGTGAATGGTGGTGATAGACACGTAATCCAGGCCAATCGCCTGATCCAGCAGGCGCAACAGCGGCACGCTGCAGTTGGTGGTGCAGGAGGCGTTGGACACCAGCAGCTCATTGCCGGTCAGGCAATCCTGGTTGATGCCGTAGACGACGGTGGCGTCGACATCCGCCTCGCTGGCCATCGGCTGGGAAAACAGCACACGCGGCGCGCCGGCGTCGAGAAAACGCTGGCCGTCGGCACGGGTGTGATAGACACCGGAACATTCCAGCACCAGGTCAACGCCCAGTGCTTTCCAGTCGATGCCTTCGGGGGTGGCACTGCGCAAGACCTTCACGCAGGCGCCGTTAATATGCAGACAATCGCCCTCAACCCTCACTTCGCCGGGGAAGCGGCCGTGGGTGGAGTCAAAGCGTGTCAGGTATTCGATGCTGGCCATGTCGGCCAAATCGTTGATCGCCACAATTTCAAACCCGGCCGCCGCCCCTCGCTCGAACAGCGCACGCAAGACGCAACGACCAATGCGGCCGTAGCCGTTGAGTGCAACTTTGTAGGGACGCGGTTGAGGCATGGGGTTCTCGATTACCTTGGGTAATGGGGTGGCGGTTAGACCGCTTTCGCGAGCAAGCCCGCTCCCACACTTGAATGGGTTCACAATTGCAACTGTGTGAACCCGGTCAAATGTGGGAGCGGGCTTGCTCGCGAAGAGGCCGGCACAGCCACCTCAATCTACAGCCTTAGTCTTCCAGCAGCTCTTCAGCCTGACCCAGGATGTTTTCCAGGGTGAAACCGAACTCTTCGAACAAGGCTGGCGCCGGCGCCGACTCACCGTAGGTGGTCATGCCGATCACGCGGCCTTCCAGGCCCACGTACTTGTACCAGTAGTCGGCGTGCGCCGCTTCGATGGCGATACGCGCGCTGACCTGCAACGGCAGAACCGATTGCTTGTAGTCCGCGTCCTGGGCTTCGAACAGGCTGGTGCACGGCATGGACACCACGCGCACGTTGCGGCCCTGGGCAGTCAGCTTGTCGTAGGCTTGAACCGTCAGGCCGACTTCGGAACCGGTGGAGATCAGGATCAGCTCCGGCTCGCCGATGCAGTCCTTGAGCACATAACCGCCACGGCTGATGTTGGCGATCTGCGCGTCGGTACGCACCTGGTGTTGCAGGTTCTGACGCGAGAAGATCAGCGCCGAAGGGCCGTCCTTGCGCTCGATCGCGTGCTTCCAGGCCACCGCGGATTCCACCGCGTCGGCCGGGCGCCAGCAATCGAGGTTCGGCGTGGTACGCAGGCTGGTCAGTTGCTCGACCGGCTGGTGCGTCGGGCCGTCTTCGCCCAGGCCGATGGAGTCGTGGGTGTACACGTGGATCACGCGCTTCTTCATCAGCGCGGCCATACGTACGGCGTTACGCGCGTATTCCATGAACATCAGGAAGGTCGCGCCGTAAGGCACCAGGCCACCGTGCAGGGACACGCCGTTCATGATGGCGCTCATGCCGAACTCGCGCACACCGTAGTACATGTAGTTGCCGCTGGCGTCTTCGGCCGAAACACCTTTGCAACCTTTCCACAGGGTCAGGTTGGAACCGGCCAGGTCAGCCGAACCGCCGAGGATCTCAGGCAGCAATGGGCCAAAGGCGTTCAGGGTGTTCTGGCTGGCTTTACGGCTGGCGATGGTCTCGCCCTTGGCCGCGACTTCGGCGATGTAGGCCGAGGCTTTTTCCGAGAAGTCGGCAGGCAGGTCACCGGCCAGGCGGCGTACCAGCTCGTTGGCCAATTCCGGGAATTCGGCGGAGTAGGCAGCAAAACGCTGGTCCCACTCGGCTTCGGCGGCCAGGCCTTTTTCCTTGGCGCTCCACTCGGCGTAGATGTCCGCCGGGATTTCGAACGGGCCGTGGTTCCACTTCAGCGCTTCGCGAGCCAGGGCGATTTCCGCGTCACCCAATGGGGCGCCGTGGCAGTCTTCTTTACCTTGCTTGTTCGGCGAGCCGAAACCGATGATGGTCTTGCAGCAGATCAGGGTCGGCTGCTCGCTCTTGCGGGCGGTGTCGATGGCGGTCTTGATCTCTTCCGGATCGTGGCCGTCAACGTTGCGGATCACTTGCCAGTTGTAGGCTTCGAAACGCTTTGGCGTGTCGTCGGTGAACCAGCCTTCGACTTCGCCGTCGATGGAGATGCCGTTGTCATCGTAGAAAGCAATCAGCTTGCCCAGGCCCAGAGTGCCGGCCAGGGACGCGACTTCGTGGGAAATGCCTTCCATCATGCAGCCATCACCCAGGAACACATAGGTGTGGTGGTCGACGATGTCGTGGCCAGGGCGGTTGAACTGCGCGCCCAATACTTTTTCAGCCAGAGCGAAGCCCACGGCGTTGGCCAGGCCTTGACCCAGCGGACCGGTGGTGGTTTCGACGCCCGGGGTGTAACCGAATTCCGGGTGGCCCGGCGTGCGGCTGTGCAGCTGGCGGAAGCTCTTGAGGTCATCGATGGTGACGTCGTAGCCGGTCAGGTGCAGCAGCGAGTAGATCAGCATCGAACCGTGGCCGTTGGACAGCACGAAGCGGTCACGGTCGGCGAACGACGGGTTGCTCGGGTTGTGTTTCAGGTAGTCACGCCAAAGTACCTCGGCGATATCCGCCATGCCCATCGGGGCACCGGGATGGCCGCTGTTGGCTTTTTGCACGGCATCCATGCTGAGGGCACGAATGGCGTTGGCACGCTCACGACGGCTGGGCATCGCTGATCTCCTGGGGTTTGAATAGAAGAAACGGAAAAAAGGACCGGCATTTTCCCTCAGCCACCGCCTGCGGGCAATGACAGATAGTCACTTGAAGGTGTTTTTCCTGCGGTTTGCCCGGCATTGGCTTGCAGAAACGGCCCACCGCTTCGCCTGAAGGTTATAGCGGCGGCTTATAACGACCGATTATCGACCAATATCAAAACTTTTTGATATTGGCCTTGCGAGGATTTCCACCCGTCACTAGACTGCTGGCCTTATGAACCTACCCGTGCCTTCCTTGCGTCCCGACGACAGCGATGAGCTGGCTGCCTTATGCAAGGCCGCCGGTGATCCGTTGCGCCTGAACGTGCTGCGCGCACTGGCCAACGACTCTTTTGGCGTGCTGGAACTGGCGCAGATCTTTGCCATCGGCCAATCCGGCATGAGCCACCACCTTAAGGTGCTGGCCCAGGCCGAGCTGGTCGCCACACGCCGAGAAGGCAATGCGATTTTTTATCGTCGCGCCCTGCCCCACACCGAGTTGCTCGGCGGCAAGTTGCACGCCGCCCTGCTCGACGAGGTAGACAGTTTGGGCTTGCCCAGCGACGTGCAGTCGCGCATCAGCCAGGTCCACGGGCAACGCGCCGCCGCCAGCCAGGACTTTTTCTCACGGGTAGCCGAGAAGTTTCGCGCCCAACAGGACCTGATCGCCGGTTTGCCCCAATACCGCGAAAGCGTACTGGCGCTGTTGGACAAGCTGAGCTTCAGTGATGAGGCGACGGCGCTGGAAGTCGGCCCCGGCGACGGTGGCTTCTTGCCGGAACTGGCACGCCGCTTCAAGCAGGTGACGGCGCTGGACAACAGCCCGGCAATGCTTGAGCTGGCGCGCCAGCTGTGCGAACGCGAAGCGCTGGGCAACGTCAGCCTGCAGCTGGCCGACGCGTTGAATGACACCAGCCTGCGGGCCGACTGCGTGGTGCTGAACATGGTCTTGCACCACTTTGCCGCCCCCGCCGAAGCCCTCAAGCAGATGGCGAATTTGCTGCAACCGGGCGGCAGCCTGCTGGTCACAGATTTATGCAGCCACAACCAGAATTGGGCCAAGGAGGCCTGCGGTGATCTCTGGTTGGGTTTTGAACAGGACGATCTGGCCCGTTGGGCCACCGCTGCGGGACTCGTTCCCGGGGAAAGCCTCTATGTAGGTTTACGTAATGGTTTCCAGATCCAGGTCCGCCACTTTCAGCGACCGACTGGCGACACTCACCATCGGTAAATATCAGGAAAACATCGAGATGAGCGAATACTCCCTTTTCACCTCCGAGTCCGTGTCTGAAGGGCATCCGGACAAAATCGCCGACCAGATTTCTGACGCGGTGCTGGACGCCATCATTGCTGAAGACAAGTTCGCCCGTGTGGCGTGCGAGACTCTGGTGAAAACGGGCGTGGCAATCATCGCCGGTGAAGTCACCACCACGGCCTGGGTCGACCTGGAGCAGATCGTTCGTGACGTGATCACCGACATTGGCTACAACAGCTCCGACGTCGGCTTCGACGGCGCGACCTGCGGCGTGATGAACATCATCGGCAAGCAGTCCCCCGACATCAACCAGGGTGTGGACCGCGCCAAGCCTGAAGATCAGGGCGCCGGCGACCAGGGCCTGATGTTCGGCTACGCCAGCAACGAAACCGACGTGCTGATGCCAGCACCGATCACCTTCTCGCACCAGCTTGTGCAGCGCCAGGCCGAAGCACGTAAATCCGGCGTGCTGCCGTGGCTGCGCCCGGACGCCAAGTCCCAGGTCACCTGCCGTTACGAAGGCGGCAAAGTGGTGGGTATCGACGCCGTTGTACTGTCGACCCAGCACAACCCGGACGTGTCCTACGCCGACCTGCGCGAAGGCGTGATGGAGCTGATCGTCAAGCACGTGCTGCCTGCCGAACTGCTGACCAAAGACACCCAGTTCCACATCAACCCGACCGGCCAGTTCATCATCGGCGGCCCGGTGGGCGACTGTGGCCTGACCGGCCGCAAGATCATCGTCGACAGCTACGGCGGCATGGCCCGTCACGGCGGTGGCGCGTTCTCGGGTAAAGACCCCTCCAAGGTTGACCGTTCGGCGGCCTACGCCGGTCGTTACGTGGCCAAGAACATCGTCGCGGCCGGCCTGGCCGAGCGTTGCGAGATTCAGGTTTCCTACGCGATCGGTGTGGCCCAGCCTACGTCGATCTCGCTGAACACCTTCGGCACCGGCAAGATCAGCGATGACAAAATCGTCAAGCTGGTGCGTGAGATCTTCGACCTGCGCCCGTACGCCATCACCACCATGCTCGACCTGCTGCACCCGATGTACCAGGACACCGCAGCCTACGGCCACTTCGGTCGCACCCCTGCACAGAAGACTGTCGGCGACGACACCTTCACCACTTTCACCTGGGAAAAAACCGACCGCGCCAACGACTTGCGCACAGCCGCCGGCCTGTAAGCACGCGTTGCACCAAAAGCCCCGCCAGGTTCGCCCGGCGGGGCTTTTTATGGCCTGCGCAATGACCTTTGCATGTTGACCTGCTGAGCATCCAGGCCCCTAAACCGGCACAGGCGCAGCTCAACAAAGGCTGTAACAAACTCGCGGAGCCCCAGGCCAAGGTCGATGCCAAGCAGCAAACACAGGACGCCACGATGGAAAAGTACCAAGCGGTGAAAGCATTGGGCGGCCTGTTCAGGTAGCTGGAAACACCCGGTAAAAAGCCCCGCCCTGCCGGGGCTTTTTTGTGCCCGCCGGGATCACTTAGGCTGGGCGTCCTTTCCGAGCAAGGATGCTCATGATGCGTTTACTGATTGCCCTTGTACTCAGCGCCCTGTCATTTCTGGCCTGGGCCGAGGAATGCCCCGAAGAGGCACGCTCACAGGTCGGCACCCTGGCCGAACAGATCAAGCTGTGGGATGACAGTTACCACCGGCTCGGTCAGTCTCCGGTCAGCGACGAACTGTACGACCAGGCCCGACAACGCCTGGCGCAGTGGCAGGCGTGTTTTGCGCCAACACAGTCGACGGCGGACAACCCGCTGGCAGGTGCGCGTGGTACACAGCCCCATCCGATCGCTCATACCGGCCTGGAAAAGCTGGTGGATGAAGAGGCCGTCGGTGAGTGGCTCAAGACACGCCAGGACGTCTGGGTGCAGCCCAAGGTCGACGGCGTTGCGGTGACGCTGGTGTATCGCAAAGGCCGCCTGAGCCGACTCATCAGCCGTGGCGACGGCCTGCTCGGTCAGGATTGGACAGCCGCTGCGCGCAAGATCCAGGGCATTGTCCAGCAACTGCCCGAACCCATCGACCTGGTGCTGCAAGGCGAACTCTATTGGCGCCTTGACGATCATGTGCAGTCCGAACACGGCGGGCTCAGTGCGCGCAGCAAAGTGGCCGGGCTGATGAATCGCCGACAGTTAAGTGAGGCCGAGGCTTCCAGGATCGGGCTATTCGTCTGGGCCTGGCCCGAAGGCCCGGCAGACTTCAGCACGCGGCTGGCCACCCTCGCGCGCTGGGGCTTCACCGACAGCCGTCGCTACAGCCACCCCGTGCAAAACCTCACTGAAGCCGCGCATTGGCGCAGTTACTGGTACAACCATCCGCTGCCCTTTGCCAGCGATGGCGTGGTGTTGCACCAGGCCCTGCACGCACCCGCCAAGCGCTGGCAGGTCGGCGCGCCGTATTGGGCGGTCGCGTGGAAGTACCCGGTAACCAGGGCTTTGGCGCTGGTGCGCAAGGTACAGTTCAAGATCGGCCGCACGGGGCGTATCACGCCCATTCTGGAACTGGAGTCGGTGCGGCTGGACGACCGGCAAATCCGTCGTGTCAGCGTCGGCTCCTTGAAGCACTGGCATGCGCTGGACATCCGCCCCGGCGATCAAGTTTCCATCAGCCTTGCCGGCCAAGTGATTCCGCGGTTGGAGCAGGTGATCCTGCGCAACGAGACCAGGGTGGCGGTGCAGGTGCCGGATGCGCGCAACTTCCACGCGTTGAGTTGCTGGCAACTGGACCCCGGTTGCGAGGAGCAATTGCTCGCGCGCCTGACCTGGCTGAGCAGCAATCAGGGCCTGGCCCTGCCCTATATGGGCCGGGAAACCTGGAACGCATTGATTCAGGCCGGTCTAATCGCAGGCATTCTCGATTGGTTAACCCTGGATGCGGCAGAGCTTGCTAACATTGACGGCTTCGGTGATCGCCGCCGGGCCCGAGTGCTCGACAGCCTGCAAAGCGCGCGGCAACGGCCCTTTGCACAATGGCTCAAAGCCCTGGGCGTACCGCCTTCGGCGCGCAACGATCTGGAGGGCGGCTGGCAGGCCCTGGCCGCCAAAGACACGCAAGCCTGGCTGGCCACCGATGGCATTGGCCCGGGCCGCGCGGCGCAACTGAGCGCTTTTTTTCGCGACCCACACGTACAAGCGTTAGCTGAAACATTACGCGTGGCAGGGATTGACGGGTTTTAAGCCCAGCCCAGCCACTTTTAACCCGGCAGAATTCACCCTGCCATCCAACTGCGACCTTGGAGCCCCACATGAAATTTCTAGCCCCACTTGCCTTGTTGACCACCGTAACCTGGGCGAGCATGCCGCTGCTGGCCGCCGAAGAAGTGCCGGAACTCACCGGCTGCGCCGCCAAGCGCCAGGCCATCAGCGCACAAATCGAACAAGCCAAGGCCCATGGCAACAGCGAGCAACAGGCCGGCCTGGAAAAAGCCCTCAGCGAAGTCACCACCCACTGCACCGATGCGTCCCTGCGCAAAGAACGCGAAAACAAGGTGCTCGACGCCAAGCACGAGGTCAGCCGCCGTCAGGCCGACCTCGACAAGGCGATGAAAAAAGGCGATGCCGAGAAAATCAACAAACGCAAAGACAAGCTGGCTCAGTCACGCAAAGAACTGCAGGAAGCTGTCGACGAGCTCGACAAGTAAAACCGGTCAGTGGTCGCGAAACTGTTTATGGCAAGCCGTGCAGGCATCTTCGACTTTCTGCACCGCAGGCCCCAGGTTGCTGGCCTTGTAGGGCTGCACCTGGCTTGCGATCACCAATTCACCGGTGGCCGCTTCAAGGTTTCGGGCCAGCTCCTGGAAACGTGCCTGCTGTTGCCACACCGTGTCCTTGGCGCTGGTGTGATCTTCCTCACGCACGCTCGGGAAATGCTTCCACGGTTCGTGGGACAACGCATCGAGCTTGACCGCGCCTTCGGCGAACTTCGCGCCGTCGAACGGGATACGCCCACGCAGCATGCCGCCCAAGTCTTCGCCGGTCTTGAGCATCTGCTTGAAGATGGCCTTGCGTTGGCCCAGCGGCGAATTCGGGTCGACACCGCCGCAGGCGGACAAAGTCAGGCAGGCCAGCAATACCACGGTCAGTTTTTTAAAAGTCATGATGGCTTCAGGGTCACGGGAAACGGCGGCCAGTATCCTCGCCCCGCCCGCAAAGACCAATAGCCCTATTAATAATAAGGGTTGCCCAAATGCGCTGCGGCGCAGGCAACCGCTTCAGGAATTACGTGTATGAATGTCACCTTGAAACGCTGGAGTCGCCGAATGGTGTGGGCTCTGCCGATGGTTGCGCTGCTGGCCGGTTGTGATGGCGGCAAAGACGCCGGCAAAAAAGATGAAGCGCCCAAGCCCCATGCCGTTGCCACTTATGTCAGTGCACCGTGGGAAGCGCTGCCGGCGGTGTCCGACAGCGACCTGCTGGCCGGGTTTGAATCCTGGCGCAGTGCCTGTCAGCGCCTCAAGGCTGATCCGGTATGGGGCGCGACCTGTGCTGCCGCCGCCACCGTACCGGGCGATGCCGTGGCCGTGCGCGGTTTTCTCAAGGAGCGCCTGGATGTGTTCGGTCTGCGCTCGGCCGACAACACACCCAATGGCCTGATCACCGGCTACTACGAGCCGGTCTACCCCGGCAGCCTGACCGAAACCGCCACCGCCCATGTGCCGGTGTACGGCGTGCCGGATGACTTGATCATCGTCAACCTGGAAAGCATCTACCCGGAACTCAAGGGCAAGCGCCTGCGCGGCCGCCTCGAGGGCCGCGTGCTCAAGCCGTATGACGATGCCAGCACCATCAACGGCCAGGGCTCCACCGCCAAACCCATTGCCTGGCTGACCAACCCCATGGACCTGCAGTTCCTGCAGATCCAGGGCTCGGGGCGTATTCAAATGGCCGGTGGGCGCCAACTGCGCGTCGGTTATGGTGACCAGAATGGCTACCCGTACCGCCCGATCGGCCGCTGGCTGGTGGAACAAGGCGAGCTGAAAAAAGAGGACGTGACCATGGGCGCCATCAGCGCCTGGGCCAAGGCCAACCCGCAGCGTATTCCGCAATTGTTGGCGAGCAACCCCAGCTACGTGTTCTTCAGCGCCCGCCCGGACAGCAACGAAGGCCCGCGTGGTTCACTGAATGTGCCGCTGACGGCGGGTTACAGCGTGGCGGTGGATCGCAAGGTGATTCCGCTGGGCAGCCTGTTGTGGCTGTCGACCACTAAGCCTGACGGCTCACCGATTGCCCGACCCGTGGCAGCCCAAGACACGGGCGGAGCGATCACTGGCGAAGTGCGTGCAGACTTGTTCTGGGGCACCGGTGACGCGGCGGGTGAGTTGGCGGGGAATATGAAGCAGCAGGGGCAGATCTGGATGCTGTGGCCCAAGGGCGCGGCGTTGCCCCACGTGCCGGATGCGCCAGCCGGTTCTTGAATAACGCAGAAGATCACATGTGGGAGCTGGCTTGCGTGGAGGCATATGTGGCGAGCGGGCTTGCCCCGCGTTGGGCTGCGCAGCGGCCCCAATAAGAGCAACGAGTTCTTTCAGAAAGAGCTCAGTGCCTGTTTTAGGGCTGCTTCGCAGCCCAACGCGGGGCAAGCCCGCTCGCCACAACAAGCCCGCTACCCTATTGAATGTGCGTAATACCTCTAGATCGACACAAAGAAGAAACTCGCAATCAACGCCATCCCTACCGCCCACACCAGCGAACGCAGCAACGCCCAGTCGGCCAGGTAGCAAATGATGTACAGCAGCCGACTGGTGATAAACAGCACCGCCAGCACATTGATGGTCACCAGCGACGCCGTACCGGCCAGGTGCGCGATGATCACTGCCGCGGCAAACGCAGGCGTCACTTCAAAGCTGTTGAGTTGGGCGTTGTGGGCGCGCTTGGCAAGGCCTTCGACGGTGTCCAGGAAAGCGCGCGGGTCGTGGTTATGCCGCGGGCCGAACTTGCCGCCGCTGAACTTGGCCACCCCCGTGCACAGGTAAGGCAGGAATATTGCGATCAACACACACCAGAAAGCGGCCGTCATGAAGGATTCCTTTTTTTGTTTTAAATAGAAATTAGAGTTTTAGCACTATCACTGCAAAATCGCACTCACCGGCTATGAACCGAAGCGCGCCGAAAGGTTCTATCGCGCTTTTAGCCGGTGCCTTGAAACATCCTGTTGCTGTTGCGGTCCATCCCAGCAATAACGACCTTCCCTCACTTCCAAGGACCTCGGATGCTTGAACTTGTCGCCGCCTTTATTTGCCTTACCACGCTGCTCACCTATGTGAACTACCGATTTATCGGCCTGCCGCCCACCATCGGCGTGATGGTCACGGCCCTGCTGTTTTCCCTGATTCTGCAAGGCTTGAGCCTTATCGGCTATCCAGGATTGGAAGAGCGTATCCAGCAGTTGATCGGCCAGATCGACTTCGGCGACTTGCTGATGAACTGGATGCTGTCGTTCCTGCTGTTCGCCGGCGCCTTGCACGTCAACCTCAACGACCTGCGCAGCTATCGCTGGCCCATCGGGCTGCTGGCGACCTTCGGCGTATTGATCGCCACCGTGGTCATCGGCAGCCTGGCGTATTACATCTTTGCCCTGTTCGGCTGGCACGTCAGCTTCCTCTACTGCCTGCTGTTCGGCGCGCTGATCTCACCCACCGACCCGATTGCAGTGTTGGGCGTGCTGCGAACCGCCAACGCCTCCAAACCACTGAAAACCACCATCGTCGGCGAATCGCTGTTCAACGACGGCACGGCGGTGGTGGTGTTTACCGTACTGCTGGGCATCGCACAGCTGGGCGAAACACCCACCGTCGGCGCCACGGCCATGCTGTTCGCCCATGAAGCGATCGGTGGCGTGGTGTTCGGCGGGCTGATCGGCTACCTGGTGTACCTGATGATCAAGAGCATCGAGCAGCACCAGATCGAAGTGATGCTGACCCTGGCGCTGGTGATCGGCGGTTCGGCAATGGCGACCGAACTGCACGTCTCGGCGCCGATTGCGATGGTGGTGGCCGGGCTGATTATCGGCAACCTGGGGCGCAAGCTCGCGATGAACGACATGACCCGCCGCTACCTCGACGGTTTCTGGGAGTTGCTCGATGACATGCTCAACGCCCTGCTGTTTGCCCTGATCGGCATGGAGCTGCTGCTGTTGCCGTTCAACTGGTTGCACGTACTGGCCGCCAGCTTGCTGGCCGTGGCGATCCTGGCCTCACGCCTGCTGACCGTGGCCCCGGCGATCCTGTTGCTGCGCCGCTGGCGCACGGTGCCACGCGGCACTATCCGCATTCTCACCTGGGGTGGTTTGCGCGGCGGCGTCTCGGTCGCACTGGCGCTGGCCCTGCCGCTTGGCCCGGAACGCGACTTGCTGCTGAGCATCACCTACATCGTGGTGCTGTCGTCGATCCTGTTGCAGGGTTTGAGCATCGGCAAGCTGGTCAAGCACGTGACCAAGGGTGAGCCCCAGGCCACGCCCGAGGTTCACTGATCCTTTTTGATCTGCTGCGGATGTCTGGGGTCCGCAGCAGCCTTGCCCGGCAAGCTGCTCTCACTGCGAATCTGCGCATGGCTGATCAGCGCAAAAATAAAACTGCCGCCGATGATATTGCCCGCCAGGGTCGGCCCGGCGAACACCAGCCAGAAGTCCTTCCACGGCAGCTCGCCGGCAAACACCAGGTACGACACTTCCGCCGAGCCGACGACGATGTGGGTGAAGTCCCCCAGCGCCATGAGGTAGGTGATCAGGATAATGATGAACATCTTCGCGCTTTCCATGGACGGGATCATCCACACCATGGTGGCGATCATCCAGCCGGAAATAATGCCTTTGGCGAACATCTGACCGGGGTCGTTTTCCATGACCTTGCGGCCGATTTCGAGGAAGGCCATGTCGGTCTTGGTGTCGAAGATCGGCAGGTGCAGCATCACGTAGGCCACCAGCAAGGTGCCGCACAGGTTGCCCACCAGCACCACCGTCCATAACCGCAACAGGCGGCCGGCATTGGCCAGCGTCGGCTTGCTCATTACCGGCAGCACGGCGGTCAGGGTGTTTTCGGTGAACAATTGCTGGCGCGCGAGGATGACCGCAAGAAAGCCCGCGCAATAACCAAAGCTGGCGATCACCTTGAAACCTTCGCCATCCGGCAGGCGCGAGTTGAGCAACCCCATGCCCATCAGCGACAGGCCCATGGTCAGGCCCGCCGCCAATGCCGACCACCACAACGCAGCAACATTGCGCTCCAGTTCCTGGTCGCCCTGGGTGCGGATTATTTCGTGCAGAACCGCCGCGCGGGGCGGTTGGTTGTCGTCGACGTCCTGTTGCTCTTCCTGCGACAGGTTGGGGGTTTTGCCGTCTGTTTGCGTGGCCATGGTTTACCTGAACAAGGGGATGCGGTTCAGGTACGACCCGTCTTCATTCGCGAGCGTTCAATGCCCGCCGACGCAGGCCGTGCAGTTACTCATCCTGAAACTGGTCTTTCACATACTTGATTTCAGTACGCCCGTGCGGTGCCGGCAAACCGTCTTCGCCCAGGTTGACGAAGACCATTTTCTCCACCGTGAGGATGCTCTTGCGGGTGATCTTGTTGCGCACTTCACAGGTCAGGGTGATGGAGGTGCGGCCGAACTCGGTGGCGGTGATGCCCAATTCGATGATGTCGCCCTGACGCGAGGCGCTGACGAAGTTGATTTCGGAGATGTACTTGGTCACCACGCGCTGATTGCCCAATTGAACAATCGCGTAGATCGCCGCTTCTTCGTCGATCCAGCGCAGCAGGCTGCCGCCGAACAGGGTGCCGTTGGGGTTGAGGTCTTCGGGTTTTACCCATTTGCGGGTGTGGAAGTTCATGGTCACTCCAAAGCGTCTTGCGAAATGATGGGCAACATCATGGCAGAGCCCGCGCCCAAGCTCTATGCGCCATTGCCTATCACGCCCATGCACGATCTGCATGCGGCCGACAGAAAGGCTTGGGAAGTGCCGCGCACACGGCTATAATCGCCACCGCTTCAAAACGGTCATCTTCGATTGATACCGTTCTCCCGCCACCTGTCCGAGGGGCGCTGCAGCAGGTTCAACCTGTCAGGCTCGGATGGGGCGTTGTCCGGCCTGGTTAGCCAGCTGGATACTAAACGCACAACGGCGCCCATTCGCACACTACGAATGGAGGCTCTTCATGAGCGCTGTAATCACGCCTGCAGGTTTTACCGACTACAAAGTCGCCGACATGTCCCTCGCTGCCTGGGGCCGTCGCGAAACCTTTATCGCCGAATCCGAAATGCCAGCCCTGATGGGTCTGCGCCGCAAGTACGCCGCTGAGCAGCCGCTCAAAGGCGCGAAGATCCTCGGCTGCATCCACATGACCATTCAGACTGCCGTGCTGATCGAAACCCTGGTTGCCCTGGGTGCCGAAGTACGCTGGTCGTCCTGCAACATTTTCTCGACTCAAGACCAGGCCGCTGCTGCTATCGCGGCTGCCGGCATCGCGGTTTACGCCTGGAAAGGCGAAACCGAAGAAGAGTACGAGTGGTGCCTGGAGCAAACCATCCTCAAAGATGGCAAGCCATGGGACGCCAACATGATCCTCGACGACGGCGGCGACCTGACCGAGCTGCTGCACAAGAAGTACCCGCAGATCCTTGACCGTGTTCACGGCGTGACCGAAGAAACCACCACCGGCGTACACCGCCTGCTGGACATGCTGGCCAAGGGCGAGCTGAAAATCCCGGCCATCAACGTCAACGACTCGGTGACCAAGAGCAAGAACGACAACAAGTACGGCTGCCGTCACAGCCTCAACGATGCCATCAAGCGCGGCACCGACCACCTGCTGTCGGGCAAGCAAGCCCTGGTGATCGGCTACGGTGACGTGGGCAAGGGTTCGTCCCAGTCCCTGCGTCAGGAAGGCATGATCGTTAAAGTCTCCGAAGTTGACCCGATCTGCGCCATGCAAGCCTGCATGGACGGCTTCGAAGTGGTTTCGCCGTTCATCAACGGCCAGAACGACGGCACCGAAGCGAGCATCGACAAAGCCCTGCTGGGCAAGATCGACCTGATCGTGACCACCACCGGTAACGTGAATGTTTGCGACGCAAACATGCTCAAAGCCCTGAAGAAGCGCGCCGTGGTCTGCAACATCGGTCACTTCGACAATGAAATCGACACCGCTTTCATGCGCAAGAACTGGGCATGGGAAGAAGTGAAGCCGCAGGTACACAAGGTTCACCGTACCGGCGCTGGCGATTTCGACCCGCAGAACGACGACTACCTGATCCTGCTGGCTGAAGGCCGCCTGGTTAACCTGGGCAACGCCACCGGCCACCCAAGCCGCATCATGGATGGCTCGTTCGCCAACCAGGTCCTGGCACAGATCTTCCTGTTCGGCCAGAAGTACGCCGACTTGTCGCCAGCCCAGAAAGCCGAGCGTCTGACCGTGGAAGTACTGCCGAAGAAACTCGACGAAGAAGTGGCCCTGGAAATGGTCCGCGGCTTCGGCGGCGTGGTGACTCAACTGACCAAGACCCAGGCCGACTACATCGGCGTGACCGTCGAAGGTCCGTTCAAGCCGCACGCTTACCGTTACTGATATGCCTGCTGCCTGCTCTCTCTGTGAGAGCGGGCTTTTGTGGGAGCGGGCTTGCTCGCTCCCACATTAAATCGGTGCATGACTTGCGGTTTTATGAGTTTCCAAGGGTGTTAACCATGTCCCAAGACCGTCGCTACAGCTTCGAGTTTTTCCCGACCAAGACCGATGCTGGGCATGAAAAACTGATGGCGACTGCCAAGCAGTTGGCCAGCTACAACCCCGACTTCTTCTCCTGCACCTACGGCGCCGGCGGCTCGACCCGTGACCGCACGATCAACACCGTGCTGCAGCTCGAAAGTGAAGTCAAAGTTCCCGCCGCTCCGCACTTGTCGTGCGTGGGCGACAGCAAGGCCGACCTGCGCAGCCTGCTGACTCAATACAAACAAGCCGGCATCAAGCGCATCGTCGCCCTGCGTGGCGACCTGCCATCCGGCATGGGCATGGCCAGTGGTGAGCTGCGCTACGCCAATGACCTGGTGAGCTTCATCCGTGAAGAAAGCGGCGATCACTTCCATATCGAAGTGGCGGCTTACCCGGAGATGCACCCACAGGCGCGTAATTTCGAAGACGATCTGCAGAATTTCGTGCGCAAGGCCAATGCCGGCGCCGACAGCGCGATCACTCAGTACTTCTTCAACGCCGACAGCTACTTCTACTTCGTCGAGCGTGTACGGGCCATGGGTGTGAACATCCCTATCGTGCCGGGCATCATGCCGATCACCAACTACAGCAAGCTGGCGCGTTTCTCCGACGCCTGCGGTGCTGAAATCCCACGCTGGGTGCGCAAGCAACTGGAAGCTTATGGCGATGACGTCAAGAGCATCCAGGCGTTCGGCGAGCAGGTCATCACGCAGATGTGTGAACAATTGCTGCAAGGTGGCGCACCCGGGCTGCACTTCTACACCCTGAACCAGACCGAACCCAGCCTGGCGATCTGGAACAACCTCAAGCTGCCACGCTAAGGCTGGCTTGGTAATGCCGAGGCCCTCGTTTATACGAGGGCCTTTTGCTTTTAATGCGCCACATCAACTTGCCCGCGAATGCGTGTGCCAGAGCTTCTCTTTAGCGCAGGAGCATCGTAACCTCAGGGTATGCCCGTCATCCTCAAGCTGTTGACCACTGTGCTTTTTACTTGCCTGAGCTTCACCGCTTACGGCGAGAAATTGCGCATTGTCACCGAGCCTTGGGCGCCTTATGTCTACGAAGACAACGGCAGCATGCGCGGCCTGGATTACGAAACCACGATGATCGTGTTCCAACGCCTGGGGGTGGATGTAGAGTGGCAATTCCTGCCCTGGAAACGTTGCCTGGCCATGCTGGATCAAGGCCACGCCGATGGCGCGCTGGATATTTTCCACAGCCATGAGCGCGACGCCTTGCTGCTTTACCCCAGCGAACCGTTGTCGGCTGTCGAGTTCGTGCTGTTCTATGCCAACGACCGCCCTCATCCGGCCCAGACCCTCAATGACCTGCGCGGGCTGACGGTCGGCACGTCGCCGGGCTATCTGTATGGCGAGGCCTTCAGCGAATCCACCCTGTTCGACCGCGAGCCGGCGCCCAGCCATGAGGCCAACTTCGGCAAACTGTCGCTGGGCCGCATTGACCTGGTGATTACCGACCGTCGCGTCGGCCAGCATGTGATCAAGGCCATGGGCCTGGAAGGCAAGGTCAGCCAGGCGCCGCTGGTGGTCAGCCGCCAATCGCAATTTTTGGCTGTGCGCCGGGGCGCCGGCATGGACCTGCTGGTGCAACGCTTTGCCGCCGAGCTCAAGCGCTTCAAGCAAGAACCTGCGTACGCGGCCTTAAGCGCCAAATATGGGGGAATCCAAGCAATAACGGCCTTCGAACACACCGTTGAGCAGCAGGAAAGCGGCGCGCCGTGATTGCTCTGTTATACTCCGGCCTTTCCGCCAGGCTCACGCCCGGCCGCTGAGGTCTTGAAAAAGGCACCTAACCCAGCTACTGCGCAGCTTTCAGCCCGCGCGAGCCGGTGGAGTGCCCGCCAGACGCAGCAGGACCGGACGGGGTTGCGCTCCCCTAAGCGCCATTCACGCCCGGCAAGATTATCCCTTTGGGCCAAGCCCTAACTAAAACAGGATTACTCATGTCCTTTGCTTCCCTCGGTCTCTCCGAGGCTTTAGTCCGCGCCATCGAGGCAGCGGGCTATACCGAGCCTACTCCGGTGCAACAGCGGGCCATTCCCGCCGTGTTGCAAGGTCGCGACCTGATGGTTGCGGCGCAGACAGGTACTGGTAAAACCGGTGGTTTCGCCCTCCCGATTCTGGAGCGGTTGTTCCCCAACGGTCACCCGGACAAATCCCAGCGTCACGGCCCGCGCCAACCGCGCGTACTGGTCCTGACCCCAACCCGCGAACTCGCCGCCCAGGTGCACGACAGCTTCAAGCTGTACGCCCGCGACTTGAAGTTCGTCAGCGCCTGCATCTTCGGCGGCGTCGGCATGAACCCACAGGTTCAGGCCATGTCCCGTGGTGTTGACGTGCTGGTCGCCTGCCCGGGTCGTTTGCTCGACCTGTGCGGCCAAGGCAGCGTCGACTTGTCCCACGTGGAAATCCTCGTGCTGGACGAAGCCGACCGCATGCTCGACATGGGCTTTGTCCATGACGTGAAAAAGGTCCTCGCCCGCCTGCCGGCCAAACGTCAGAACCTGCTGTTCTCGGCAACGTTCTCCCAGGACATCACCGCCCTGGCCGGCAAGCTGCTGCACAACCCGGAACGCATCGAAGTCACGCCGCCGAACACCACGGTCGAGCGTATCGAGCAACGCGTGTTCCGTCTGGCCGCCAGCCACAAGCGCTCGCTGCTCGCGCACCTGATCACCCACGGCGCGTGGGAACAGGTACTGGTGTTTACCCGCACCAAGCACGGCGCCAACCGTCTGGCCGAATACCTGGACAAGCACGGCCTCACCGCCGTCGCCATCCACGGCAACAAGAGCCAGAACGCGCGCACCAAAGCCCTGGCCGACTTCAAGGCCGGCACCGTACGCATCCTGGTCGCCACCGATATCGCCGCACGCGGCCTGGATATCGACCAATTGCCACACGTGGTCAACTTCGAGCTGCCGAACGTCGATGAAGATTACGTGCACCGTATCGGCCGTACCGGCCGTGCCGGTCGTTCGGGCGAGGCCATTTCCCTGGTCGCTCCGGACGAAGAAAAACTGCTGAAAAGCATCGAGCGCATGACCAAGCAGAAAATCGCCGACGGCGACCTGATGGGCTTCGACTCCAGCGCCGTGGAGGCCGAAAAGCCTGAAGCGCGCGAGCGTCCGGACGTGCGTAACCCACGCAACCCACGTGGTCCGAAGGGCGATGGCCCGAACGGCGGCGGTGGTGGCGGTGGCCGTCGCGACAAGGGCAAAGACAAAGGCGGCAAGGAAAAAGCGCCCACCAACGGCCGTGGCGAACGCCCGGCCCGTGAGCAGAAGCCCCGTGAAGGCACCCCGGCCC
>NZ_CVTT01000071.1:0-8091 GCF_900006605.1 Pseudomonas sp. 58 R 3
CCGCTCTCATCGTAGCTGTACTCATAGCGCCCACCCAGCGGATCAGTCGCGCTGAGCAACTGACGTTCGTCATTCCACTCAAACAGCCAGGTCTGGCCAAGGTTATCGCTGTATTGAATGATCTGATGTTGAGTGTTCCAGTACCGCGTACTCACGCGCTGCAAACCATCGGTGATCCGCGTGAGTCCGGCCTGCAGGTCATAGTCGAACTGGTAAGCATCGCCCTCATCGGTCCAATGCCGAACCACGCGCCATTCCAGGCCTTCAACCAGTGCCCACTCATAGAAACAGCGCAATCCGGTGGGCAATTGATGCTCCACCATTCGGCGCCCGGCATCGTAGGCAAAGCGCCGCTGCACTTGATCGGTTGCATCACGCACTTGCGCCAGATTGCCCGCTGCGTCGTAGCCGTAGCTCACCAGCACTTCGCGACGTTGATCCGGGTACAGGCGTTCGATGCGGCTCAGATAGCCCTGATCGCGGATCAGCTCAACCTGAACCAGATCGAACGTATCGCGCAGGCGCACCAAGTGCCCGGTTTCGTCATAGTCGAGGTAGATGCGGTTGTCGTTACGATCACCCAATTGGCTCAGACGCAGTTGCGACGGGTTCGCTGGCGCAGCTTCGAACAAGCGGTACATGCCGTCGTCGCTTTCGATCAGCAACTGCCCATTGAGGTGTCGCCGCACCGCAAGCCCTTCACCGGCGCTGAACACTGCGCCGCCCAAGGGAATGGCGCCCATGTCGATGGGCCGACCCTGCTCATCGGTATACACCAGCGTTTCGCCGCCCTCGGGATGGGGCTGAATGTCGACGCACACCTCGTACGGCACACTCCAGCCGACGCCAAACAGGCTGCCCGGGCGCTCATCGCGACTGTTGTAGAAGCGCTGCCAGTCAATCGGCAGGATGCCCGGCAGTACGAAATCCAGCTCCTCGACATCACCCAATACCTTCGCGCCCGTCGCAGCATGCACCGGGTTCGACGAACCCATCGCGGCGTTGGCCGCGGCCCCCATCGCGCTGCTGATGGCCATCGAAGTGGCGCCGCTGACCAACATGCACGGCAACTTGCTGAAGAACTTGCCCTTGCCCCCTTTGAGCATCAACAGCGCTGTAACCGCCAGCCCGACGCCGGGCGTCTTGCCGCTGCGAATTTCACGCACCACTACCGAACCGCCGCCGATGGTCACGTTGGAGGAAATCAGCCCGGACGACACCACCGTCGCATCGCAGGTACTGCGATCACCACTGCGCACGGCGGGTTGGCCGTTGATGGTGACCTTATCCGAGCCTTCGGCCAGAAACTGCGGCGGCATCGGCGGGTGCTTCATGCACACCACCAGGTCCAGCGGCTTGGGCACGGCGCCCGGCGCAGGCGTTGCAACGGTAGGGCGCCACATCTGCGAGAAGAAACCCTCGGCCATGTCCAGGTAACTGGGTTCCGGCTCGGGTTTGGTTTCTTCCAGCTCGGTACCGGCCGGCGTGACATGGGAGCTGATCGCCCCGGCGGCACGGGCGGCAGGTATGTTATTGGTCAGGGTATTGGTGGAACCGGTGAGAATGTTCGCCTGCACCGTGGGCGGAAACAGGGCGTTACTGAAGGCATCGCATAGCTTGGTCAGCCCTTTGTCCGCGCCACTTTTGCTCATGGCCAGGCCAACAATCGTGCCCACCACCGCACCCAGCAGGAAGCAGCCGAGGCCACCGGTGACTACGGTAATGCCGGTGGCAGCAACCACGGCAGCCGTCGCTACCGCCGTGATCGCGATATTGGCCGCCACCTCCAGCACACCGCCGAGGATGTCCGCCATCATCGAAGTGTGGGAGAGCGCATCGCCCATCCGGGCTGCCCATAACGCGTCAGACATATAGGTTAAAGACTGTACAAAATATTGTAGAAGGAGGTTTGCTTATCGTTTATCAGTGACAGATCGTGGCCTGTTGGAATCTTTTCAAATTGCACTTTAGTAACGGCCATTCGACGCTTGATTACGGCTTCTAGCAGTTTGCCGAATAGTGCATCATCATCGACGAATTTTTTTAGCTTCAGAATCTCTCGTGGGCGGGTTCGCAGGATATAAAAAGCATAATTCATCAAAATAATACTGGAAACGAAAAGGTTTTCGGTTGATTGAAGTGGGTTGACGGTATCGACCAAGGCTTCAAAAGCCTGCTGCCTGTGGTGGGTATAGGTATACAGGAACACGTCGGGATACATGAGCTCGCTGTAACGATCATTAAAATTCAAGCGATAATTTTTATTATCCGGCGTAATCAATAGTTTAACGATGTTTGTCTGGAACGCTTTCAAGGTGCTCAGCAGTGCGTGTTCTTTTCTGGTGTCTGCTTTAATCGTCTTGTATATCACGTTAATCAGGTCCAGCAGTGCTATAGATCCAAAAGCCTCGGTCACCATCAGCAGCTGGTTATCCTTGATACTGAACCTGCGATACACCTCGTCATCAATGCTCAATTCAAAAAGCAGGAACGTGAGCATGTGATTCCTGAACGCCGCGTCCTCATCGATAGGACTATTTTTTAGACTGATCAGCTGGATCAGATAGAAGAAAATAAAATAGTCTTTATTAGTGCGTTGACGATTGTCGATGTCCAACAAATGACCAAAGCGAGACAGGACGAGTAGAAGAGCATAGCAGTCCGCCTCCGTAAATCCCTGTTTCAACATGGCTTTTTCAAAAGCGCTCGCGGAAAAGAGATCGTGCCAACGGCTCAAATAAAGCGTTGTTCCATTGCTTTTCTTGGCGGCAGCGGAGAGTAATAAAGGTTCGTCTTCCTGATAAAAAATAACGCCCAGTGCCTGATGAGCTGGCCGGATGTTCAGGAAACTTTCAAGCTTGTATAAAATGAGATTGAAGATATCCATTTTGTCGTTATCCGCAGGTCTTCCACTTTCCGTTCGCCCCTTTTTTCTCGACGCGAAAAGAGGTGATGGTTTTGTTGAATTTGTCGAGTATCCGAAAACCTACGCCTTTTGCCTTGGGCTCATTGGTCTTGGAGAGTACGCCATCTTTGAGGCCCGTCTCTTTATAGTCAACGGTAGAAATGTCCTTATGGTCGTTGAGCATGCTCACCCCGTCGTTATTGACGGTCGCTACCACGCGATACTCTTTCCCGGGGAAAGGGGGCGCATTTTATGATGCTTGAACGAGCCGGAAAATAAATCTGCCCCCATGCTTGTTTTATTAGGCGAATATCGGTGTGTGCTGACGCTTTAGTGCTTGATCGAGCTCTGAGTTAAACATGATGTTGCCGACTGCGCGCGTCATAGCTTATCGAGGCTGGCAGCGGTGGTGATGTAAAACGCCATGCCTGACTTGTCGATGACTTTTATTCTTCCGTTTTCTTCCTTGATATCCTTTAAGTAAGGAAGGAAGACCACTTCATCGGGAGCTGTTCGCAAAATCTCTTTGTCGAGCACACAGGTGTTGTTCTTCAAAACTTTAAAACTCAAAAAGAAAAAATCGATTGTCAGGCGGCACTCAAGTACGCAGGTACACGCAGGGGTTTTTATTTTTTTACTCTTGAAAACCCACTCGTTTTTAAAGTGGTTACGGCGAAACTCATCAAGTGTGTCTTTGAATAGGGCGGCAGGAAGCGCTATGTGCTTTATCGCTTTTGCCAACCCATTCAACAGCAGGCTTATAAAAAACTCATTGAGTTCGTCGGACGTTACGCAGTTTTTATAGGCGACCTCGTCCATAGTGACCGGCACAATAAGTGCGCCGCTGGAGTTCACGTAGACCTCCTGCGTAGTTTGCTTGGTTCCGACAAAACAAATTTTTTTGAAGCCCACCGTCTCGAATTTTTGGGCGCTCAAATGGCGCTCCAGAAAATTGCAGACAGACCGGCTTTGATCGCGGAACGGATGAATGATCTCGTCGCTGTATTCGGTCAAGTCCGGGTACAGGTACACTTCTTTTAAAATCATGGCCTTGAATGCCTCGCTGGGTCTAATTCCTGCCTGCGGCGGTTTGCATTTCGTTGCTCCCAACGCTCGATTTTCCACCGAGCGCCGGGGCCAGCCGGCACCTTTTTGATTACTCTGGACTCATACCGTCCCGTATTACCTGGTTCTGCGTTCCAGTCTCTAACCTGTTTTTCGGCTCGCGCCGATTTTCCATTTTTCTTTATTCTGCCGCCACTCACACCGGTCTTTGCAACTTTTCCGGTGCGCGTGTCTACGACTTCATAGCCGTGTTGTGCCTTGCGGCTTTTTCTCGAGTTGCCGTGGCATGACCAGCCCCAAGGATCTATCCACCCTAAAGGGTTGGGAGCGTATTGGTAAAGGTTGACTCCTCCCAATAGCTCGATGGGGTCTGGTGTGGTGAATCGCCCAATATCCGGATCATAGAAACGAAAGGTATTGAAGTGCAGGCCTGTCTCGCGATCCAAATATTGGCCCTGGAATCGCAGATTCTGCTCTTCGATGTAGTGAGGCTCACGAACCTCTTCAATGGTATTGCCCCAAACCCGATAACGAGCATGCCAGACGATATTACCCGTGGCATCCGATAGTTGTTCGGGCAGTCCGTTCTGATCATTGTGGTAGTACCGGATTTTTTGTTGGGCACCCACACCATCCACACGTGAAAGCGGCTCGTGGCTGTCTGTTCCATAGAGGTACAGGCTGTTCAGACTGTTCTTTTGCTCTTGAAGCAGTCGCAATCCGTCCCAGATGAAATATGTCTCGCCTAGTGGAAACCCGCGGATGTCATGTTCAGTTTTTAATGTCCTTCGACCGAGTGGGTCGTAGCACATTTTGACGACAGTTTCTTGAACTCCGTTGGTGCTGTGAACTTCAATTAAACGATGTTCTGCATCATAAAAGAAGCGTTGTACTCGATGACTACCGGTACGCTTCTCTACCATTCGACCGAAGGCATCGTAGCGATATCGTTTGTCCTGATAGGTCAGTAGTTTGTTATGTACCACCAGCCCTGCACCGGGTTGGGGACCGTCCAGCAAGTTGGCGGCAGCGTCGTAGGCAAACGTTTCGCTCAGCCCCTGAAGGTTGTCTTGGTTGGCGACAATACGTCCCGTCGCATCGTAGTGGAACAATTGTTGACGACTGGCAACCGGCGTACGGTCAATGCGGGTGATCAGATTGTCGTTGGCGTCGTAATTGAAATGCTTCTGTACTCTGGGCGGTAGCAGCGTTGGCTGGTCGGCATTGCGCAGTATGCGCGAACGTAGGCGTCCACCACGGTCATACTCGCTCCGCGTAGTAATGTGTCCCTGAGTACGCAGAACCTCACGGTGCAGCCGGTCCCGCTCGAAATCACTGATCAACTGACCATCGAGGTTCAGTTGGTGCAGATGACCACTTCCGTAGTAGAGACGGTTGATATGGCGCCCATCGGGCAATTGCGTTTGTATCAGGTTACCCAGTTCGTCGTAGTGATGACGCAGGCTGCCTGCCGAGCTTTGTTCTTCCAGCAATTGGCCGACAGCATCGTAAGTAAATGACAGGCTTTGCTCGCAGCCTTGGGTATCTGTGAATGTGGCAACGGTAAGTTGGTTGACGCTGTCGTAGGTGTAGTCGGTTCGACCATCGGCCGTTACTTTTCCGGTCAATCGGCCAGCGGCGTCCCGTTCCAAATGATGAGTGATGGGATCTATTGGTGTATCGGGTACAAGTGCCAGTCCAGAACCATAAGGGGCGGGTATATGAGACTCGAGAATGGCATTGTCCAATCCGTCGTAGGCATAGCGTCGGGCGCTGCCATCCAGGTCTTGTTGCTCGACGATTCGATCGACCGCATCCCAGATAAATCGATACTGTTCACCATTTTCATTGGTCAGTGCCTGGAGACGACCATAGGCATCATAGTTAAATTGAACGTGGCGTCCGTGGGCGTCGATGCGTTGGCGAACTTGCCCACGTCCATCGTATTGATAGGCGGTGGTGTGGCCGGCCGCATCGATGTGTTGGGTGAGCTGGCCACTTGTGTCACGTAGGTATTCTTCAACGCGACCATCTGGCAGTTGATAATGCAGCAGACGCCCGCGAGCGTCATGCAGGTAAGTCGTGCGCTCGCCGAGCGCATCGGTGATGGTCTGTAAATAACCGCGATGGTCGTAGCTGAATTTTGTTGAGTAACCTGAGCAGTCGATATGCTCTGACAGCTGCCCGTATTTATTCCAGCGCAAGGTGTTGCTTTTACCTGCGGGGTCGACAATCTCTACGATCTGGCCACCAGCGTTATAACGGTAGCGAGTGACGAGACCCAGCGGGTCTGTTTCGCGGACACAATTGCCGCTGGCGTTATATTCGTATTGCCAACTGCTGCCGGCACTATCGGTTTCAACCAGTGGAAGAGACCAATGTTCCAGCCATAAAACGGATTCAATACGGCCCAATGGGTCACTGGATGTACTGAGGTTGCCGCTCTCATCGTAGCTGTACTCATAGCGCCCACCCAGCGGATCAGTCGCGCTGAGCAACTGACGTTCGTCATTCCACTCAAACAGCCAGGTCTGGCCAAGGTTATCGCTGTATTGAATGATCTGATGTTGAGTGTTCCAGTACCGCGTACTCACGCGCTGCAAACCATCGGTGATCCGCGTGAGTCCGGCCTGCAGGTCATAGTCGAACTGGTAAGCATCGCCCTCATCGGTCCAATGCCGAACCACGCGCCATTCCAGGCCTTCAACCAGTGCCCACTCATAGAAACAGCGCAATCCGGTGGGCAATTGATGCTCCACCATTCGGCGCCCGGCATCGTAGGCAAAGCGCCGCTGCACTTGATCGGTTGCATCACGCACTTGCGCCAGATTGCCCGCTGCGTCGTAGCCGTAGCTCACCAGCACTTCGCGACGTTGATCCGGGTACAGGCGTTCGATGCGGCTCAGATAGCCCTGATCGCGGATCAGCTCAACCTGAACCAGATCGAACGTATCGCGCAGGCGCACCAAGTGCCCGGTTTCGTCATAGTCGAGGTAGATGCGGTTGTCGTTACGATCACCCAATTGGCTCAGACGCAGTTGCGACGGGTTCGCTGGCGCAGCTTCGAACAAGCGGTACATGCCGTCGTCGCTTTCGATCAGCAACTGCCCATTGAGGTGTCGCCGCACCGCAAGCCCTTCACCGGCGCTGAACACTGCGCCGCCCAAGGGAATGGCGCCCATGTCGATGGGCCGACCCTGCTCATCGGTATACACCAGCGTTTCGCCGCCCTCGGGATGGGGCTGAATGTCGACGCACACCTCGTACGGCACACTCCAGCCGACGCCAAACAGGCTGCCCGGGCGCTCATCGCGACTGTTGTAGAAGCGCTGCCAGTCAATCGGCAGGATGCCCGGCAGTACGAAATCCAGCTCCTCGACATCACCCAATACCTTCGCGCCCGTCGCAGCATGCACCGGGTTCGACGAACCCATCGCGGCGTTGGCCGCGGCCCCCATCGCGCTGCTGATGGCCATCGAAGTGGCGCCGCTGACCAACATGCACGGCAACTTGCTGAAGAACTTGCCCTTGCCCCCTTTGAGCATCAACAGCGCTGTAACCGCCAGCCCGACGCCGGGCGTCTTGCCGCTGCGAATTTCACGCACCACTACCGAACCGCCGCCGATGGTCACGTTGGAGGAAATCAGCCCGGACGACACCACCGTCGCATCGCAGGTACTGCGATCACCACTGCGCACGGCGGGTTGGCCGTTGATGGTGACCTTATCCGAGCCTTCGGCCAGAAACTGCGGCGGCATCGGCGGGTGCTTCATGCACACCACCAGGTCCAGCGGCTTGGGCACGGCGCCCGGCGCAGGCGTTGCAACGGTAGGGCGCCACATCTGCGAGAAGAAACCCTCGGCCATGTCCAGGTAACTGGGTTCCGGCTCGGGTTTGGTTTCTTCCAGCTCGGTACCGGCCGGCGTGACATGGGAGCTGATCGCCCCGGCGGCACGGGCGGCAGGTATGTTATTGGTCAGGGTATTGGTGGAACCGGTGAGAATGTTCGCCTGCACCGTGGGCGGAAACAGGGCGTTACTGAAGGCATCGCATAGCTTGGTCAGCCCTTTGTCCGCGCCACTTTTGCTCATGGCCAGGCCAACAATCGTGCCCACCACCGC
>NZ_CVTT01000044.1:0-117275 GCF_900006605.1 Pseudomonas sp. 58 R 3
TGTGGGAGGACCCGCCACCTCTTCGATGTAGCGCTGTCGCGCATCAAACTGGTTCATCGTAAGGTTGAAGAACGCGGGCGGGGCAAAGGCCGTAACCAGCACTGGTGTGTCAGCACCCGAGTGGGAGAGTGGCCTGCACGGTATCGGCGTGGAGTCATTGTCGGCACAGCAAGCTGTGACCACGTATAAGAGAGTGAATCCGCTCGCCACCGTGTACCCCGCCCGCGTCATTCAATCCTGCGAGGAATTGTCATGACGCGCAAGAACCAAAAACGTTTTGAGGTCATCCACCCTGACTGCGCTGCCGTTGATGTTGGAGGCGGTGAACATTTGGCCGCCGTTGATCCGACCAAATGCGCTGACCCGGTTAAAAGGTTTTCAACCTTCACCGACGATTTGCACGCCATGGCCGACTGGTTTGAATCCATGGGCGTCAAGATGGTGGCGATGGAAGCAACCGGGGTTTATTGGATCCCGCTTTTTGAAATATTGGATAGAAGAGGTTTTAAGGTCTATCTGGTTAATTCGCGGGCAACGCGGCAGATAACCGGCCGAAAGTCCGATGTACTTGATTGCCAGTGGATCCTTCAGCTCATGACGCACGGCCTGCTGAGAGGCGCTTTTCGGCCCTCGGACGAAGTGTGCTCACTGCGTTCACTGGTCCGTCAGCGTAGTAATAAAGTTCGTGACCAAGCCAAAGCGCTTAATCGGATGCAAAAGGCGCTGGTCCAAATGAACATCCAGCTGGCTCAGGTCATCAGCAACATTGCCGGGGTGACGGGTATGAGCATTTTGCGAGCAATCGTTGAGGGCGAACGAGATCCAGAAGTGCTCGCCATGCTCAGAGACAAGCGTGTCAAAGCCGACCAGGCCACCGTCGCCCGTAGCTTGCGGGGTAATTGGCGAGCCGAGCATTTGCATGCGCTGAGCCAGGAATTGGCGGCTTATGATTTTCTGGAAAAGCAAATTGGTGAGTGCGACCAAGCCATTGCTCACGCACTGGAACGACTTCCAGTGCTTCAGGCGGATGTTGTCCCGCCCAGTAAAACACTGCGCAACCCACACCGCTCAAATGAGCAGCAACTGATTTTGCATCGCGCACTGAACAAGGTCATGGGCGTGGATTTGACCGCAATCCCAACCATAGGAATCGACACGGCTTTGGTTTTGGCCAGTGAATTGGGGGCGGATTTATCACGTTTTCCGACTTCGCAGCACTTCTGTTCGTGGTTAGGCCTCGCACCGCCGACGAGAATTTCGGGAGGAAAACCCCTTCCTGGAAAGACGGTGAAAGTGATTAATCGAGCTGCTCAAGCGCTGAAGCAAGCCGCCTCTATTGCACGTAACGACAAAAGTTTTATCGGTGCCAGCCACCGAGCGCGCCTGACCCGGATGGACACCTGTTGCGCGATTAAGGCGACAGCGCATCAACTGGCACGACTGATCTACGCGATGCTGACCAAAGGTCAGCCTTATGTTGAGAAAGGAATAGAGGAATTTGAAGAGCGTAGCCGGGACCGGCAACTGCGCGCCTTGGAGCGCAAGGCGCGAAAGTTGGGGTTGCAGCTGGTTAAAGCGGCTTGATTTTTAAGAGCAAAAACAATGAGTTATTTTTTGTTTGATAAGAGCTGGCTTGCCTGCTCCCACATGTTCAACCGTGCTCGACCGTGATTATTGCTGGGTCAGTTGCGACCACAACGCCGGCGCACCCGCCGACTTGGCAATCGCTTCCAAGCGCGCCGCATGCTCGGCCAGATCCTGCTCGCTGGCACGGATGATGGTGGTCGGCTTGCGATCGGCCGCCAAACGACGAATTTCCGAAGGCCGGTTGCCCGAGCCTTCCGCCGAGCCGCTGCCATCGGAAGCGTTACCGGCCAGGGACAGGCTGGTCTGGCCGCCGGTCATGGTCAGGTAAACGTCGGCAAGAATCTCGGAGTCGAGCAAGGCGCCGTGCAGTTCACGGCCGGAGTTGTCGACGCCATAACGTTTGCACAAGGCATCCAGGCTGTTGCGCTGGCCGGGGTGACGCTCACGGGCCATCATCAAGGTATCGAGGATCGAACAGTGCCGGGAGATATCCGCACGCTCGGTCTGCCCCATCAGGGCAAACTCGTTATTGATGAAGCCGACGTCGAACGCCGCGTTATGAATGATCAGCTGCGCGCCGTTGATGAACTCGAAAAACTCGTCCGCCACTTCAGCAAAGCGCGGCTTGCCCTTGAGGAATTCATCAGTGATACCGTGGACGCCAATCGCGCCCTCGTCACTGTCACGATCCGGTTGCAGGTAGACGTGAAAGTGACGCCCGGTGAGACGGCGACCCATCAATTCGACACAGCCGATTTCAATGATCCGGTGACCATCGGTCACCGGCATGCCGGTGGTTTCGGTATCGAGTACAACAGATCGGATGGCCATCAGGGTTCAGCTCTCAACGGTGGTGTGCAGTGTGGTGTGAATCAAGGGGCGCGATGTTAACACGTCAGCCGGCTCAGCTCTGTTTGTAGCCCCGCACTTCATCCACGCCACGATTGGCCAACTGGTCGGCGCGCTCGTTGCCAGGGTGGCCGATATGCCCGCGTACCCATTTCCAGGTGATGTTATGGCGATTGCATTGCTCATCGAGCAGTTGCCACAGGTCGGCATTCTTTACCGGCTCCTTGGCCGCGGTTTTCCAGCCGCGCTTCTTCCAGTTGACCATCCACTCGTTGATGCCCTTCATCACGTACTGCGAGTCGGTCACCAACAGCACGTCACAGCGACGCTTGAGTTCTTCCAGGCCGCGAATGGCGCCCATCAGCTCCATGCGGTTGTTGGTGGTGTTGGCTTCGCCGCCCCACAGTTCCTTCTCCACGCCTTTGCACACCAGCAACGCGCCCCAGCCGCCGGGGCCAGGGTTGCCCTTGCAGGCGCCATCGGTGAAGAGTTCTACGGTATCGGTCATCAGTTGCTCGGTCTTAAATCAAAAAGAGGGTTTTACGGTTCGCTTTGCTTGCGGTTGACCTTGGCCATCGGCATCGGCACCAGCTTGCCCATGGGCTGACGCGCGACCTGGCGCACCGGCCGCAGCCCGACCACGATCTTGCGCGCCACCAATAAATAGAAGCCGCCGCCCGACAGTTGCCAGGCACCCGCCCGGCGTTCCCAGCCGGCCAGACGACCTTGCCACTTGGCAGACGCAAGCGGCGGACGATAGCACCCGAAGCGGCGTTTCTCCAGCGCGAAGCCCAGCAGGTTCAACCAGTCGCCCACCCGCGACGGCGCGATGCAGCGCGCCTGGCGCAGGCCGTCATGGGCGAACACATGGCGCAGGCCCCAACTGCTCCAGGGGTTGATGCCGATAATCAGCAAATGGCCACCTGGGCGCACGCTGCTGGCAGCCTCGCGCAGCAAACCGTGGGGCGACAGGCAGAAATCCAGGCCATGCTGCAGCACCACCACGTCGGCGGCATGTTCGCTCAGCGGCCAGGCCTGTTCCTCGCACACGATCTCTACCCCAGGCAACGGCGCGCCCAGGCGCACATTGCGTTGCACCTGCGGCGCAGCGGGCGGCGTCTGGGCCGACGGGCCGTAGTGCACCAGGTAGCCACCAAAGAACCGGCCCAGCTCGTCTTCGAGCATGCGCCGCTCTTCATCCAGCAAAAATTGCCCGATCGGCCCGGACAGCCAATCACGGGCTGCGCTGATCAGGGCCAGCCATTCAGGATCAGCCTGGGCGAACGCTTTATCAGTCATTGCATTCTCCAACTCGCCTAGACGTTCTAAGATGCACCAATGTGTTCAGCTTGGCGAATCGAAGAATGATACAGATCAGTGCTCTGCCCGCCTTCACCGATAACTACATCTGGTTGTTACAAGACCCTGATACCCAACGCTGCGCCGTGGTCGACCCCGGCGATGCCGCGCCGGTGCTGGCCTGGCTCCAGCAAAACCCGGGGTACAGGCTCAGCGACATCCTGATCACCCACCACCACCATGATCATGTCGGCGGCGTCGAACAGCTCAAACAGGTCACCGGCGCCACGGTCTACGGCCCGGCGAACGAGAAGATCCCGGCACGCGACGTGGCCCTGCACGATAACGAGCGCATCAACGCACTCGGCTGGGACTTCGACGTTTATAGCGTGCCCGGCCATACCCTCGGCCATATCGCCTACTATCACCAGGGCGTGCTGTTTTGTGGCGACACCCTGTTTGCCGCCGGCTGCGGGCGCCTGTTCGAAGGCACCCCGGAACAAATGCACACCTCCCTTGAGCGCCTGGCGGCCCTGCCCGCCGACACGCTGGTGTACTGCACTCACGAGTACACGCAAAGTAACCTCACATTTGCCCAGGCCGTGGAGCCGGGCAACGCCGATATTGCCGAACGCGTCGAAAGCGTCAAGCAATTACGCGCCCGTGGCGAGATGACGCTGCCGTCCAACCTGGCCCTGGAAAAACGTACTAACCCTTTTCTGCGTACCGCCGAAACATCCGTTAAACAAAAAGCGGACGAACGGAATGGTCGCGACAACCGCACTGGGGCCGAGGTGTTTGCTAGCTTGAGGGCTTGGAAAGATAAGTTCTAAGCGGATGCAATCTGATACGGAATTTCTGAATGGTTGACCGGAACCAAAGCGCTTTCTAGAATCGCCCGACATTTTTGCCCGGAACTTACTTCCAGCCAATGTCGTCATCTATTCGTAAATCCATTTCTTCAGACGCATTGACCCGCCTGGCTCAAGCCGTGGCGGTGGCCGTTTCCGCGACTCTGGCGGGCTGCCAATCGACCAATTTCGCTGCACAATCCACCGTGCAACCCAAACCCAATCTTGCTGCCAAGATCAAGCAAAAACCTATTTGGCTCTCAGAGAAGCCTAGCCCCGAAGTGCCCCAGGATGTCTGGGAACGCATGCGCCGGGGCTTTCAATTGCAGGACGGCCTGGGTGTGAACCCGCGCATCGAGCAACAACGCTTGTGGTTCGCCAGCAACCCGTCCTTTTTAGAGAACGCCGGAGAACGCGGCAGCCTCTACATTCATTACATCGTCGAACGCCTCGAAGAACGCAATATGCCCCTGGAGCTGGCGCTGCTGCCAGTGATCGAAAGTGCCTACAACCCGATGGCCTATTCGCGCAGCGATGCGGTCGGCTTGTGGCAGTTCATCCCCTCCACCGGGCGCTACTTCAACCTGCGCCAGACCCGCGCCTACGACGGCCGCCGCGATATCACCGCCTCCACCACCGCCGCCCTGGACTATCTGACGCGTCTGCATGACATGTTCAACGGCGACTGGCTGCTGGCCCTGGCGGCCTACAACGCCGGCGAAGGCACGGTCAGCCGGGCCATCGAGCGCAATGAAAAGCTTGGCCTGCCCACCGATTACTGGAACCTGCCCCTGCCCCAGGAAACCAAGGACTACGTGCCCAAGTTCCTCGCGTTGTCCCAGGTGGTGCTGGCCCCCGAGGCCTACGGCGTCAACCTGAGCCCGATTGCCAACACGCCGTACTTCGAAGTCGTTGAAGTCAAGCAAAGCATGGACCTGTCCCGGGTTGCCGCGCTGGCCGAGATCGACGAAGACGAACTGTTCCAGCTCAACCCGGCCCTGAAACAACGCACCACCCTGGACGGCCCGCAGCATTTGCTCGTGCCCAGCTCCAAGGCGCAGTTGCTCACCAGCACCCTTTCGACGATGAAGCCGGAAGAGTTACTGGCAATGCGCCCGAAAAAGCAGGTGTTCGACGAAGTTGAGAGCACACGGGTGGCCGGGCGTACGCGCAACTACAAGGTGCGCAGCGGCGACAACCTCACGCTGATCGCCAAGGCGAACAAGGTCGATGTGCATGACCTGCAGCGCTGGAACAAGCTCAACGGCCAGGCCCTCAAGGTCGGCCAGACCCTGGTGATGCAGGACACTCGCAAACTGGTGGCCAGCAGCAAGAAGCCGGTGCAGTACAAGGTCAAGAAAGGCGACTCGCTGTACATCGTCGCCAAGCGCTTCAACGTGGAGATGCAACATCTCAAGCGTTGGAACCCGCGTACTGGCCAGGCACTCAAGCCAGGGCAGATGCTGGTGGTTTCTGGGCCGCGCTAACCCCTCAAGAACATTGGGGAGCAAATGTGGGAGCGGGCTTGCTCGCGAAAGCGGTGGCACATTCAACGTCTCTGTTGACTGACACACTGCATTCGCGAGCAAGCCCGCTCCCACATTGGATCTCCAGTGGTTTCAGCCACCTTTTTCCAACCGGAACAAGCTGTTACTGTACCGATCATAAAGCCCAAGCCGCCTGGATCGGATCTCTGACTTGAAGCGTCCCCTCCTTCTACTAATAAGTCTGGCCTTGAGCTTTGCTGCGAACGCGACGATTACCGAGAGCCACGGTTACACGCAGTTCGGCACGCTCAAGTACCCGGCCAAATTCACCCACTTCGATTGGGTAAACCCTGCAGCGCCCAAAGGTGGGACCTTGCGGGTCATGGCATTTGGCACCTTCGACACCCTCAACCCCTACACCTTCAAGGGCACCAGCCCGGTTTCCACGCCCAATTTCCTGCAATACGGCGTCAACGAGCTGAACGAGCCGCTGATGGTCGGCACCGGCCAGTATGCGCCGTCCGGTGACGAACCCACCTCCAGCTACGGGCTGATTGCCCAATCGGTGGAGTACAGCGAGGACCGCAGCTGGGTGGTGTTCAACCTGCGCCCCGAAGCGCGTTTCCATGATGGCAAGCCGATCACCGCCTATGACGTGGCGTTTTCCTATCGCACTCTGCTCACCGAAGGCCACCCGCAGTACCGCACCAACCTGCAGGAAGTCGCACGGGTCGACATCCTCAACCGCCATCGCATCCGTTTTGTGTTCAAGCGCGCCGGCAACCCACTGCTGATCCTGCGTCTGGGCGAACTGCCGGTACTGCCCCAGCATTACTGGAAGAACCGCGATTTCAAGGCCACCACCTTCGAGCCGCCCCTGGGCAGCGGGCCGTATCGCATCACCAAAGTCACCCCAGGCCGCCAACTGGTGTTCGAGCGGGTCAAGGATTACTGGGGCAAAGACCTGCCGGTCAACCAGGGTTTCTACAACTACGACAAGGTCGAAGTGGAGTTCTACCGCGACAGCGATGTGGCCTTCGAAGCCTTCAAGGCCGGTGAATTCGATATCTATATCGAACACCAGGCCAAGAACTGGGCCACCGGCTACAACTTTCCGGCGGTCAACCGCGGCGACGTGATCAAGGCGCAGATCGCCCACCAGATCCCGACCCAGAGCCAGGGCCTGTTCATGAACACGCGGCGGCCGACCTTCAGCCAGACCAAGGTGCGTGAGGCGCTGGGGCTGATGTTCGATTTTGAATGGACCAACCGCACGCTGTTCAGCAACGCCTATAAACGCACGCTCAGTTACTACCCCAACAGCGAGTTTGCTGCGACGGGTGTGCCGGTGGGGCATGAATGGCTGATGCTCTCGCCCTACCGCGATCAGTTGCCGCCCAACCTGTTCACTCAAGCCTTCAGCCTGCCGCAGACCGACGGGCGGGGCATTCCGCGCGAGACCATGCGCCGCGCCCTGGGGTTGCTCGGCGAAGCCGGCTGGAAACTCTCCGACCAGCGCCTGCTGGACAGTAAGGGCCAACCGCTGCGCTTCGAGATCCTGCTGGTCAACCCGAACCTTGAACGCATCCTGCAGCCCTACGTCGAGAACCTCAAAAGCATCGGCATCGACGCGCGACTGCGCACCGTTGACCGCGCGCAATACAAACAGCGTCTGGATCAGTTCGACTACGACATGGTCCTGATCACCCTCAACCAGACCTTGAGCCCCGGCCTTGAGCAGTGGCAGTACTTCCACTCCAGCCAGGCGGCCATCAAGGGCAGCAAAAACTACGCCGGCATCACCAACCCGGTGGTCGATCACCTGCTCGACCAACTGCTGGCGGCGCAGACCCGCGAAGAACAATTGGCCGCCGGCCGCGCCCTCGACCGGGTGCTGCTGTGGCAGCACTACAGTATTCCCAACTGGTACCTCAACTATCATCGCTTGGCGTACCGCAACCGGTTCGCCTTTGTCACCACGCCGCCCTACAGCCTGGGCCTGAGCGCATGGTGGCTGAAAGCTTCGGAGAAAGCCCAATGATGAATTTGCGCACCGCCCTGTTTGGCGCGCTGTTAGCGTGCGGCGCGGCCAACGCCGCGCCGCAACATGCGCTGACCCTGTACAGCGAGCCACCCAAGTACCCCGCCGACTTCAAGCATTTCGACTATGTAAACCCCGATGCGCCCAAGGGCGGCACCTTCCGTGAATCGAGCATGGGCGGCTTCGACAGCCTCAACCCCTACATCAGCAAGGGCGTACCTGCGGACAACCTGCCGCTGATCTACGACACCCTGGCCATGCAAAGCCTGGACGAGCCCGTCACCGAGTACGGCCTGGTGGCCGGCAAGATCGAAAAGGCTCCGGATAACAGTTGGGTGCGCTTCTACCTGCGCCCCGAAGCGCGCTTTCATGATGGCCACCCGATCCGTGCCGAAGACGTGGTGTTTACCTTCCAGGCGCTGATCAAGGACGGTTCGCCGCTCTACCGCAACTACTACGCCGACGTCGACGAAGTGGTCGCCGAAGACCCGCTGCGCGTGCTGTTCAAGTTCAAGCGCACCAATAACCGTGAACTACCGCTGATCCTCGGCCAACTGCCGGTATTGCCCAAGCATTGGTGGGCAACGCGCGACTTTGCCAAGGGCAACCTGGAAATACCGCTGGGCAGCGGCCCGTACAAGGTCGCCGAGGTCAAACCGGGGCGCATGGTGCGCTATGAGCGGGTCAAGGATTACTGGGCCAAGGACTTACCGGTGGCCAAGGGGTTCTACAACTTCGATAACCGCATCACCGACTACTACCGTGACAGCACCGTGGCCCTGGAAGCCTTGAAAGCCGGGCAGTTCGACTATTGGCTGGAGTTCAGCGCCAAAAACTGGGCCAACGCCTACAACATTCCGGCCGTGGCCCAGGGCCGGTTGATCAAGGAAGAAATTCCCAACGGCAACCCCACCGGCATGCAGGGGTTTGTGTTCAATACGCGCAAACCGATGTTCCAGGATGTGCGGGTACGCAAGGCCATCAGCCTGCTGCTGGATTTCGAGTGGAGCAACAAACAGCTGTTCAATGGCGCCTACACCCGCACCCGCAGCTACTTCGAAAACTCGGAGATGGCTGCCACCGGACTGCCCGGCCCGGCGGAAACCGCCATCCTGGCGCCGTTTCGCGACAAGCTCCCCGCCGAAGTCTTTACCCAAGCCTTCGAGCCGGCCAAAACCGACGGCAGCGGCATGATCCGCACCCAGCAGCGTGAGGCTTACCAGCTGTTGCAGGAGGCTGGCTGGAAGATCGTCGACGACAAGATGGTCGACACCACCGGCAAGCCGGTAAACATCGAGTTTCTGTTGACCCAGACCGATTTCGAACGGGTACTGCTGCCCTTCAAGCGCAACCTGGCAGACCTTGGGATCAACCTGGTGATCCGCCGCGTTGACGTTTCGCAATACATCAACCGCCTGCGTTCACGGGACTTCGACATGCTGGTGGGCAGCTTTCCGCAGTCCACCTCGCCAGGTAACGAGCAGCGCGAATTCTGGTCGTCCGCCGCCGCCGACAAATCCGGCAGCCGCAACTACATGGGCCTCAAGGACCCGGTGGTCGACCAGCTCGTCGAAGAACTGATCAACGCCGACTCGCGCCAAAGTCTGGTCGACCATGCCAGGGCGCTGGATCGGGTCTTGCAGTTTGGCTACTACGTGATTCCCAACTGGCACATCAAGACTTACCGCGTGGCGTACTGGGATCACTTGGGCCACCCCAAAGTCCCGCCACGTTACGACGTCGGCACGGCCACCTGGTGGGCCAAACCTGAAGTCAAACCTGCCGTCGACACTGTCCAGAGCGCCGATCCGGCGAGCGGAGGCGATTAAATGCTGGCCTATATTGTTCGCCGCCTGTTGCTGATCATCCCCACACTGTTCGGGATCCTGCTGATCAACTTCATCATCATCCAGGCCGCCCCCGGTGGCCCGGTCGAGCAGATGATCGCCAAACTCGAAGGGTTCGACGGCGCCACCAGCCGTATTGCCGGTGGCGGCGCCGAGGTCTCGGTGGCCGGTTCCAGCTACCGCGGCGCCCAGGGCCTGGACCCGGCGCTGATCAAGGAAATCGAAAAGATGTACGGCTTCGACAAGTCGGCGCCGGAACGCTTGTGGATCATGGTCAAGAACTATGCACGACTGGATTTTGGCGACAGCTTCTTTCGCGACGCCAAGGTCATCGACCTGATCAAGGAAAAGATGCCGGTGTCCATCTCCCTCGGGTTATGGAGCACGCTGATCATGTACCTGGTGTCGATCCCGCTGGGCATCGCCAAGGCCACGCGGCACGGCAGCCACTTTGACGTGTGGACCAGTTCGGCGATCATCGTCGGCTATGCCATCCCGGCGTTTTTGTTCGCGATCCTGCTGATCGTGGTGTTTGCCGGCGGCAGTTACCTGGACTGGTTCCCCTTGCGCGGGCTGACCTCCAACAACTTCGAGGAACTGAGCTTAGGCGGCAAGATCCTCGATTATTTCTGGCACCTGGCCCTGCCCGTCACGGCGTTGGTGATCGGTAACTTCGCAACCATGACCCTGCTGACCAAAAACAGCTTCCTCGACGAAATCAACAAACAGTATGTGGTCACCGCCAAAGCCAAGGGCCTGACCAACCACCGCGTGCTTTACGGCCATGTGTTTCGTAACGCCATGCTGCTGGTGATTGCCGGTTTCCCCTCGGCGTTTATCGGGATCTTCTTCACCGGCTCGTTGCTGGTGGAAGTGATCTTTTCCCTCGACGGCCTGGGCCTGATGAGCTTTGAAGCGGCAATCAACCGCGATTACCCGGTGGTGTTCGGCACGTTGTTTATCTTCACCCTGCTGGGGCTGATCGTAAAACTGATCGGTGACCTCACCTACACCCTGGTCGATCCGCGTATCGACTTCGCCAGCCGGGAGCATTGAGATGAACCTGTCCCCCCTCAATCGCCGCCGGTTCGAGCGCTTCAAGGCCAACAAACGTGGCTGGTGGTCGCTGTGGCTGTTCCTGATTCTGTTCGTGCTGAGCCTGGGCGCCGAGTTGATCGCCAACGACAAACCGCTGGCAGTCCATTACGACGGTGGCTGGTATTTCCCGGCGCTCAAGCGCTACCCGGAGACCACCTTCGGCGGCGAATTCCCGCTGGAAGCCAACTACAAGAGCCCGTATATCCGGGAACTGCTCAAGGCCAAGGATGCCTGGACGCTGTGGGCGCCCATCCCGTTCAGCTACCAGAGCATCAACTACGACCTGAAAGTCCCTGCGCCAGCGCCGCCGTCTTCGGTGAACCTGCTGGGCACCGATGACCAGGGCCGCGATGTGCTGGCGCGGGTGATCTACGGCTTTCGCGTGTCGGTGCTGTTTGCCCTGACGCTGACCGTGCTCAGCTCGATCATCGGCGTCATCGCCGGCGCCTTGCAGGGTTTCTATGGCGGCTGGGTCGACCTGGCCGGCCAGCGTTTCCTGGAGATCTGGTCGGGCCTGCCGGTGCTGTACCTGCTGATCATCCTCGCCAGCTTTGTGCAGCCCAACTTCTGGTGGCTGCTGGGCATCATGTTGCTGTTTTCGTGGATGAGCCTGGTGGACGTGGTGCGCGCCGAGTTCCTGCGCGGGCGCAACCTGGAATACGTGCGCGCCGCCCGAGCCCTGGGCATGCAGAACGGCGCGATCATGTTCCGGCATATCCTGCCCAATGCCATGGTCTCGACCATGACCTTCATGCCGTTCATCCTTACCGGCGCCATCGGCACCCTCACCGCCCTGGACTTCCTTGGCTTTGGCCTGCCAGCCGGTTCGCCGTCCCTGGGCGAACTGGTGGCCCAGGGCAAATCCAACCTGCAAGCGCCGTGGCTGGGCATGAGTGCCTTTGCCGTGCTGGCGATCATGTTGAGTTTGCTGGTGTTTATCGGCGAGTCCGCTCGCGATGCCTTCGACCCGAGGAAATGAGATGAACCAGGACAATCTGATCGAAGTCCGCGACCTCTGCGTCGAATTCGTCACCGGCGAAAATCACCACCGCGTGGTCAACCACGTCAGCTTCGATATCAAGCGCGGCGAAACCCTGGCGCTGGTGGGTGAAAGCGGCTCGGGCAAATCGGTGACCGCCCACTCGATCCTGCGTCTGCTGCCCTACCCGCTGGCTCGGCACCCGGCCGGCACCATCAGTTACTCCGGGCATGATCTGCTGACCCTCAAAGAGAAAACCATCCGGCATATTCGCGGCAACCGCATTGCGATGATCTTTCAGGAGCCGATGACCTCGCTGAACCCGCTGCACTCCATCGAAAAGCAGATCAACGAAGTGCTCGGCCTGCACAAGGGCCTCACCGGCAAAGTCGCGACCCGACGCACCCTGGAACTGCTTGAACTGGTGGGCATCCCCGAGCCGCACAAACGCCTCAAAGCCCTGCCCCACGAACTCTCCGGCGGCCAGCGCCAGCGGGTGATGATCGCCATGGCCCTGGCCAACGAGCCCGAACTGCTGATCGCCGACGAGCCGACCACGGCCCTCGACGTCACCGTGCAATTGAAGATCCTGGAACTGCTCAAAGAGCTGCAGGCCCGGCTGGGCATGGCATTGCTGCTGATCAGCCATGACCTGAACCTGGTGCGGCGCATTGCCCACCGCGTGTGTGTGATGCAGCAGGGTTGCATCGTTGAACAGGCTGATTGCGAGACACTGTTTCAGTCGCCCCAGCACCCCTACACCCAGGAACTGTTGGCGGCGGAACCCAGCGGCGGGCCAGCCAGTAACGAGGTCGGGCCGCCCCTCTTGGAAGTCGACGACCTGAAGGTCTGGTTTCCGATCAAAAAGGGCTTTTTGCGCAACACCGTCGATTACGTCAAGGCGGTGGACGGCATCAACTTCAGCCTGCCCCAGGGCCAGACGCTGGGCATCGTCGGTGAAAGCGGCTCGGGCAAATCCACCCTGGGCCTGGCGATTTTGCGTTTGATCGCCAGCAAAGGCGGGATTCGCTTTGAAGGCCAGCAACTTGACCGCCTGACTCAGCAACAGGTGCGCCCGCTGCGTCGGGAAATGCAGGTGGTGTTTCAAGACCCGTTCGGCAGCTTGAGCCCGCGGATGTGTGTGAGTGAGATTGTGGGTGAAGGCTTACGTATTCATAAGATGGGTACGCCGGCCGAGCAGGAAGTGGCGATTATTGCAGCGCTCAAGGAAGTGGGCCTGGACCCGGAGTCGCGGCATCGTTACCCCCATGAGTTTTCCGGCGGGCAACGTCAACGCATCGCCATCGCCCGTGCCTTGGTGCTCAAGCCCCGCTTGATACTGCTCGATGAACCGACATCCGCGCTGGACCGCACGGTGCAGCGGCAAGTGGTGGAGTTGCTGCGGGGCTTGCAGGCCAAATACAACCTGACCTACCTGTTTATCAGCCATGATTTGGCGGTGGTGAAGGCGTTGAGTCACCAGTTGATGGTGGTCAAGCAGGGGCAAGTGGTGGAACAGGGCGACGCGGCGGGGATCTTTGCGGATCCGCAGCATGCTTATACGCGGCAGTTGTTGGAAGCTGCGTTTTTGGTGCCTGCTGGTGTGGTTTGATCGTGTACATATCCGTTATTAGGTAACGGATATGTACTCAATCAACCCAACCCACCCCCACCACAAGATGGAACTTTGCCAACAAAAAACCACCTGAATCCGGTAGGCTCACCCTTTTTACTTCAAGGAGTTACCCCCATGGCCAAAGCCACCGCCCGCCACATCCTCGTTTCCACCGAAGACAAGTGCAACGAACTCAAGGCCCAGATCGAAGGCGGCGCCGATTTCGCAGAAATCGCCAAAGCCAACTCCAGCTGCCCGTCCAGCCGTCAAGGCGGTGACCTGGGTTCGTTCGGCCCAGGCCAGATGGTCAAGGAATTCGACACCGTCGTCTTCAGCGCCCCCGTCAACACCGTGCAAGGCCCGGTAAAAACCCAGTTCGGCTACCACCTGCTGGAAGTCACCAGCCGCCAGGACTGATCCCCTCCGCGCTGATGCTATAAACAACGGCCCGCCTTTTGGTGGGCCGTTGTGCATCAAGTGACTGGCAACCCATAAGCCGTTAACGTACAAATCCCTATTACTGCTCACCCGGCGCTCAAGGCTGATAATGCGATTGGTTTTTTTCACAAAACTCTTCAGCTCCACCCTGGCCCTGCTAGTGGCCAGCACCGCCGTGATCGCGGCCCCGCAAACCTACCTCACGGTCTACGGCGAACCGGCCAAATACCCCACCGGCTTCACCCATTTCGACTACGCCAACCCCAGCGCGCCCAAAGGCGGCAGCCTGCGACGCTCGGCCATCGAAATCGGCCGCTTCGACCATGTATTGCCATACATAGACAAAGGCATCGGCGTGTCCCAGGTCGACGGCTGGCTCTACGCCCCGCTGGCCCAGCGTTCCCTGGATGAGCCCTACACGGTTTACGGCCTGGTCGCCGAAAAAATGGAACGCCCCGACGACGGCCTGTCGTTGCGCTTCTACCTCAACCCCAAGGCACGTTTCGCCGATGGCACGCCGATCACCGCTGAAGACGTGCGCTACAGCTTCGACCTGCTGATGACCCAGGGCAGCCTGCGCTTTCGCACGCTGTTCGCCGACGTCAAACACGTCGAAGTCGAAGGCGAGCGCCAAGTGCGCTTCGACTTTTCCAGCAATGAAAACCGCACCCTGGCGCTGGATATCGCCACCCTGCCGGTGTTCCCCGAGCACTGGTGGAAAACCCGCGACTTCGCCAACGGTGGCGGCTACGAAGCACCGCTGGGCAGCGGCCCGTATAAAATCAGCAAGATCGACTCCGGCAGCACCATCACCTTCACCCGCGACCCCGACTGGTGGGGCAAGGACTTGCCCGTCAGCCGTGGCCTGTACAACTTCGATCACCTGAGCCTGGAGTACTTCGGCGACACCGAGGTGGCCCGCCAGGTGCTGCGCGGCGGCGCCTATGACTTCAACCGCGAGTTCTCCGCCACCGGCTACTCCATCGGCTACAACGGCCCGGCCCTCGACGATGGCCGCCTGCAACGTGCGCACTTGGCCAAGGAGATGCCGCAACCGGCCCAGGGCTATGTGTTCAACGTGCAAAAACCGATGTTCAAGGACCGCCGCGTGCGCCAGGCCCTGGCCATGTTGTGGGATTTCGAATGGGCCAACCGGCAGATGATGCGCAATATGTACATCCGCCAGCAGAGCTTTTTCTCCAACAGCCCGCTGGCCGCCAGCCAACCACCGACCCCAGAGGAACTGGCGATTCTTGAGCCACTGCGCGGCCAGGTGCCGGACGAAGTGTTCACCCAGGTATTCAAGGCGCCGGTCACCGACGGCAGCGGCATGATCCGTGACAAACAGCTGCAAGCCCTGGCACTGCTCGAAGAGGCCGGCTGGACACCCAAGGGCGACAAGCTGGTCAACGCCGACGGCGAACCGCTGGAGTTCACCTTCCTCAATGCCCAGGCCGGCCTGGAACGCCTGTTGCTGCCGTACAAGCGCAACCTGGCCCAGATCGGCATCACCCTCAATATCCGCCGCATCGACTCTTCGCAGTACGTGAACCGCTTGATGGCACGCGATTACGACATGATCGTGATCGGCTTCCCGGTCACCACCTCGCCGGGCATGGAGCTGTACAACTATTTCGGCTCACAGGCCGCCTACGACCCAGGCGCGAACAACTACATGGTGCTTAAAGACCCCGCCGTCGACAGCCTGATCAGCGGGCTGGTCAAAGCCAACACCCAGGCGCAGATGCTCACCTATGCCCATGCCCTGGACCGCGTGCTGCAATGGAACTACCTGTGGATCCCCAACTACTACCCGCCCGGCACTTCGGCCGCGTGGTGGAACCGCTTCGGTCGCCCGGCCATCGAGGCCAAGAACGACGAGGCGCTGGAAACCTGGTGGGAAATCAGCCCCACACCGCTGACCAATGAACAAATGAACGCCGAGCTGAAAAAACGCGGGGGAACGCGCTGATGTTTGCCTATATCGTGCGGCGCCTGCTGCTGATTATTCCGACGCTGGTGATCATCCTGCTGGTCAATTTCGTGATCGTGCAGGCCGCGCCCGGCGGCCCGGTGGAACAGGCCATTGCCCACCTGCAAGGCATCGGTGGCGGCGGCATTGGTGGTGGCGGCGGCGAAGCCGTCAACGGCTCGCGCGCCAGCCGTGGCCTGGACCCCAAATTGATCAAGGACATCGAAAAGCAATACGGTTTCGACAAACCCGCGCCGGAACGCCTGTGGCTAATGCTCAAGAACTACGCCCAGCTGGACTTCGGCAACAGTTTCTTTCGTGGCAAAAGCGTGATCGACCTGATCCTGGAAAAAATGCCGGTGACCATTTCCCTTGGTTTATGGGCCACCTTGATCACCTACCTGGTGTCGATCCCCTTGGGGATTCGCAAGGCGGTGCGCCACGGCAGCAGTTTTGACGTATGGAGCAGCACCGCGATTGTCATCGGTTACGCCATACCGGCCTTCCTGTTTGCGATGTTCCTGATCGTGCTGTTCGCCGGTGGCACCTCGCTGAACTGGTTCCCGGTGCGCGGATTGGTTTCGGAGAACTTCGACGAACTGAGCACAATCGGTAAAATTGCCGACTATTTCTGGCACCTGGTGTTGCCCGTCAGCGCGTTGGTGATCGGCGGTTTCGCCACGCTGACCATCCTGACCAAAAACTCATTCCTCAATGAAATTACGCGCCAATACGTGGTCACCGCCCGCGCCAAGGGCTTGAGTGAACGGCGTGTGCTCTACGGCCATGTGTTTCGCAACGCCATGCTGCTGGTAATCTCGGGGATTCCCCAGGCCTTTATCAGCGTGTTTTTTGCCGGCTCCCTGCTGATCGAGGTGATCTTCTCCCTCGATGGCCTGGGCCGCATGAGCTACGAAGCCGCCGTGTCCCGCGACTACCCGGTAGTGTTCGGCTCATTGTTTATCTTCACCCTGTTCGGACTCTTGATAAAACTCATCGGTGACCTCTGCTACACCCTGGTGGACCCGCGTATCGACTTCGCCGCGAGGAACGCCTGATGCTTAATCTGTCTCCGGTGGCCCGTCGACGTTTCGAGCGTTTCAAGAAGAACCGCCGCGGCTGGTGGTCGCTGTGGCTGTTTATCGGCCTGTTTATCCTGACCCTGGGCGGCGAGTTGATCGCCAATGACAAACCCTTGGTGCTCAGCTTCAAGAACGAACTGTATTTCCCGGTGTTCAAGCGCTACACCGAGCAGCAGTTCGGCGGCCAGTTGCCGTTCCAGGCCGACTACCGCAGTGATTACGTGCAAAAGCTGATCAAGCAGGACGGCGGCTGGATGTTGTTCCCGCCGATCCCGTTCAGCGACGACACGCCCAACTACGAACTGACCCGCCCTGCCCCCAGCCCGCCCTCGACGGTGAACTGGCTGGGCACTGATGATCAATCCCGCGATGTGCTGGCGCGCGTGATCTTTGGCGCGCGGGTGTCGATCCTGTTTGCCCTGGCGCTCACGGCCATCAGCGCCGCCATCGGCATTGCCGCCGGCGCCTTGCAGGGTTATTACGGCGGCTGGGGCGACCTGCTCGGCCAGCGCATTCTGGAAGTGTGGTCGGGGTTGCCGGTGCTGTACCTGCTGATCATTCTGTCCGGTTTTGTCGAGCCCAATTTCTGGTGGCTGCTGGGGATCATGGCGCTGTTTTCCTGGCTGGCCCTGGTGGACGTGGTGCGCGCCGAGTTCCTGCGCGGGCGCAACCTGGAATACGTCAAGGCCGCACGTGCCCTGGGTCTGGGCGACGGCAAGATCATTCGCCGGCATATCCTGCCCAATGCCATGACCGCCACCTTGAGCTACCTGCCGTTTATCCTGACCGGGGCGATTTCGACCTTGAGCGCCCTGGACTTTCTCGGTTTCGGCATGCCCGCCGGCAGTGCCTCTCTGGGCGAGCTGATCGCCCAGGGCAAGCAGAACCTGCAAGCACCCTGGCTGGGCCTGACGGCGTTTTTCACACTGGCGCTGATCCTGTCGCTGCTGGTCTTTATCGGCGAGGCATTGCGTGATGCCTTCGACCCACGCTCATGAGTAATTGCGTATGAACCTGATCGAGATCCGCGACCTCAGCGTCGCCTTCAACGGCCAGACCGTGGTGAGCAACCTGTGCCTGGACGTGCGCCTCGGCGAATGCCTGGCATTGGTCGGCGAGTCGGGCTCGGGCAAGTCGGTCACCGCCCACTCCATTCTGCAACTGCTGCCTGAGGCCGGCACGCACACCACAGGCTCGGTGAAGTATCGCGGCCAGGAGCTGATCGGCGCCTCGGCGGCCACCTTGCAAAAGCTGCGCGGCAACCGCATTGCGATGATTTTCCAGGAGCCGATGACCTCACTCAACCCGCTGCACAGCATCGAAAAGCAGATCGGCGAAACCCTGCTGCTGCACAAGGGCCTGGGCGGCAAGGCCGCGCAGGCGCGTATTCTGGAACTGCTCGAACTGGTGGGCATCCAGAACCCCCAGGAGCGCCTCAAGGCTTACCCGCATCAACTCTCCGGCGGCCAGCGTCAGCGGGTGATGATCGCCATGGCCCTGGCCTGCGAGCCGGAACTGCTGATTGCCGACGAACCCACCACTGCGCTGGACGTGACCGTGCAGCGCAAGATCCTGCTGCTGCTCAAGTCCTTGCAGCAGCGCCTGGGCATGTCGCTGCTGCTGATCAGCCACGACCTCAACCTGGTGCGCAGCATTGCCCAGCGCGTGTGCGTGATGCGCGCCGGCGAGATTGTCGAGCAGGCCGACTGCGAGACGCTGTTCACCGCGCCGCAACACCCCTACAGCCGACTGCTGCTGGATGCCGAGCCGGCCGGTGATGCGCTGTGCAGTGATGAACGCGAAACCGTATTGCAAGTTGACGACCTGAGCGTGCAATTCCCCCTCGGCGGCGGGCTGTTCAGGCGCAAAACCTGGTTGCGCGCAGTCGACGGCATCAGCCTTAGGGTGCAACGTGGCAAGACCCTGGGGATTGTCGGCGAGTCCGGCTCAGGCAAATCCACCCTCGGCCAAGCGATCCTGCGCTTGCTCGACTCCACCGGCAGCATCCGTTTTCAGGGTGAAGCCCTCGACCCGCTGAACAACCAGCAGATGCGCCCGTGGCGCAAACAGATGCAGGTGGTATTCCAGGACCCGTTCGGCAGCCTCAGCCCGCGCATGTCGGTGCAACAGATCATCAGCGAGGGCCTGGAAGTGCATGCGCCGTGCAGCCTGGCCGAGCGTGATGCGCAAGTGATCCAGGTGCTCAAGGACGTGGGGCTCGACCCCGAAAGCCGCCACCGTTACCCCCATGAATTTTCCGGCGGCCAGCGCCAACGCATCGCCATCGCCCGCGCCCTGGTGCTCAAGCCGGCGCTGATGCTGCTGGATGAACCCACCTCGGCCCTCGACCGCACCGTGCAGAAACAAGTGGTGGCGCTGTTGCGTGAACTGCAGGAAAAATACGGCCTGACCTACCTGTTTATCAGCCACGACCTGGCGGTGGTGCGGGCCATGGCCCATGACATGATCGTGATCAAGGACGGCAAGGTGGTGGAGCGCGGCGCGAGCCATGTGGTGTTCGATGCGCCGCAACATCCCTATACCAAAGAGCTGCTGGCGGCGGCGCACATCCCTTTATGAGATTGTTCCCACGCTCCGCGTGGGAACACAGCCTGGGACGCTCCGCGTCCCGCTCGCCAAGTGACGCGGAGCGTCACGGGAGGCATTCCCACGCAGAGCGTGGGAACGATCACATCACAGGATTCGGCACACATGAACATCAGCGACAGCCTCAAGGACTACCAGCAGGTTCGCGGCCTGGCCATCCAGTCGCTGTTCGAGATCATCGAGCAGTCCAGCGAAGGCACGGTGATTGTCGATCGCGACGCGAATATCGTGTGGATGAACGAGCGCTATGCCAAGCGTTTCGGCCTTAAAAGCGCCGATGAAGCCATCGGCCAGCCGTGCGAGCAGGTGATTTCCAACAGCCTGCTACGCCAGGTGGTGCGCAACGACCAGCCGATTCTGCTGGATATCCAGGACACGCCCAAAGGCCCGCTGGTGGTGATGCGCCTGCCGATCCACGATGACGCAGGCGCGGTGATCGGCGCGATCGGGTTTGCGCTGTTTGATGAGCTGCGCAACTTGTCGCCGCTGATCGAGCGCTACCTGAGCATGCAGCAGGAACTGGCCTCCACCCGCTCGCTGCTGCGTTCACGCCAGAGCAAATACAACTTCGCGCATTTTATAGGCACCAGCGCGGCCAGCCTGGAAGTCAAACGCCGGGCGCGGCGCAGTGCGAGTGCCGAGTCGCCCGTGTTGCTGCTGGGCGAAACCGGCACCGGTAAAGAGTTGCTGGCCCAGGCCATCCACGGCGCCTCCACGCGCGCCCATAAGGCGTTTGTCAGCATCAACAGCGCGGCCATTCCCGGCGACCTGCTCGAAGCCGAGTTCTTCGGCACCGCACCAGGCGCCTTCACCGGTGCCGACCGCAAGGGCCGCCCCGGCAAGTTGCAGATCGCCCAGGGCGGCACGCTGTTCCTCGATGAAATCGGCGACATGCCGTTGCCACTGCAAAGCAAACTGCTGCGCGTGTTGCAGGAAAAGGAATACGAACCGGTAGGCTCCAACGAGATGGTGCACAGCGATGTGCGGGTGATCGCCGCCACGTCCATGGACCTGGAAGCGGCGATCAAGCGCGGCGAATTCAGGGCGGATTTGTATTACCGACTGAACGTGCTGCCGATCCAGGTGCCACCGCTGCGTGAGCGCCTGGAAGATATTCCGGCGTTGAGCGAAGCGATTCTTGAGGAGCTGCGCAGCCAGCATGAGCTGGACCGGGAAGCCCTGGCGTTGCTGGCGCAGCATGCGTGGCCAGGCAATATCCGTGAACTGCGCAACGTACTGGAACGCGCGGCATTGTTGAGTGATGACCTGGTGCTGGATGCCGACGAAATTCGCGCGGCGATCGGCACGTTCAGCCCGGTGGCGCGCGGGCGAGTGGAGACGGTCGAGGGCGAGACATTTGCGGCGGCGCGGGAGCGGTTTGATCGGCAGGTGATTGCGGCGGCGCTCAAGGCCTGTGAAGGCAATGTGGTGGAAGCCGCCAAGCGGCTGGGGCTGGGTAGATCGACGCTGTACAAGAAGATGGTCGCGCTGGGCATCAGCGAATCCCAATAAAGAGACAAACATCTCATTATAAAGACAATCTAATGTGGGAGCTGGCTTGCTCGCGAATACGGTGGTTCAGCAACAAATTTGCTGGCTGATAGACCACATTCGCGAGCAAGCCCGCTCCCACATTGGATATGTACTTGTCTCATAACCGAGACAAAATGCAAAACCTCAGTTATAAAAATTATAAATATCCATATATTTCAACAGATTAGACACTTGGCACACATCTCGCTATAGCCCCTCTCCAACGCACTACCCCCACAAAAATAACAATTCGATCTGGAGACACACCATGAGTGTGATCATTGCCCTGGCAGCCCTCGCGCTGCTGATGCTGGCCGCCTACCGTGGCTACAGCGTAATCCTGTTTGCCCCCATCGCCGCCCTCGGCGCCGTGCTGCTCACCGATCCGTCCGCCGTCGCCCCTGCGTTTACCGGGGTGTTCATGGAAAAAATGGTCGGCTTCATCAAACTGTACTTCCCGGTGTTCCTGCTCGGCGCGGTGTTCGGCAAGCTGATCGAGCTGTCGGGCTTTTCGCGCTCGATTGTGGCCGCCGCCATCCGCTTGCTCGGCACGCGCCAGGCGATGCTGGTGATTGTGCTGGTCTGCGCCCTGCTCACCTACGGCGGCGTGTCGCTGTTCGTGGTGGTGTTTGCGGTGTACCCGTTTGCGGCGGAGATGTTCCGCCAGAGCAACATTCCCAAGCGCCTGATCCCGGCGACCATCGCCCTCGGTGCATTCTCGTTCACCATGGACGCCCTGCCCGGCACGCCGCAGATCCAGAACATCATCCCCAGCACCTTCTTCAACACCACCGCCTGGGCGGCGCCGTGGCTGGGCTTGATCGGCACGGTCTTCGTGTTCTGCACCGGCATGCTCTACCTGGCGCGCCAGCGCAACAAGGCACAACGCGCCGGTGAAGGTTATGGCACCGAGCTGCGCAACGAGCCGGAAACCGCCGACAACCTGGCGCTGCCCAACCCGTGGGTGGCGCTGTCGCCGCTGATTCTGGTGGGCGTGATGAACCTGCTGTTCACCCACTGGATCCCGCAGTGGTATGGCAAGACCCACAGCCTCAGCCTGCCGGGCATGAGCACGCCGGTGACCACCGACATCGCCAAGCTCACGGCGATTTGGGCGGTGCAGGCGGCGTTGCTGGTGGGCATCGTCATGGTGCTGGTGTTCGGCTGGTCGGCGATCAAAAGCAAGCTCGCCGAAGGCAGTAAAAGCGCGGTCAGCGGCGCGCTGCTGGCGGCCATGAACACCGCCTCGGAATACGGCTTCGGCGCGGTGATCGCCTCGTTGCCAGGCTTTCTGGTGCTGGCGGACTGGCTCAAGGGCATCCCCAACCCGCTGGTCAACGAAGCAATTACCGTGACCCTGCTGGCCGGCATCACCGGCTCCGCCTCAGGCGGCATGAGCATCGCCCTGGCGGCGATGTCCGAGAGCTTTATTTCGGCGGCCCATGCGGCCAATATCCCCCTTGAAGTGCTGCACCGGGTCGCGGCCATGGCCAGCGGCGGCATGGACACTCTGCCCCACAACGGCGCGGTGATCACCCTGCTGGCGGTCACCGGGCTGACCCACCGCGAAGCCTACAAGGACATTTTCGGCATCACGATCATCAAGACCCTCGCGGTGTTTGTGGTGATCGGTACTTTCTACGCCACCGGCATTGTGTGAGGTTTTCATGACGACTTTGAATGGCAAGACCGCCCTGGTTACCGGCTCCACCAGCGGCATTGGCTTGGGCATCGCGCTGAGCCTGGCCAAGGCCGGTGCCAACCTGATCCTCAACGGTTTCGGCGATGCCCGCGCGGTGATCGCCCAGGTGCAGGCGTTTGGCGGCAAGGTCGGGCATCACCCGGCCGACGTCAGCGACCCGGCGCAAATTGCCGACATGTTTGCCTACGCCGAGCGCGAGTTCGGCGGCGTCGACATTCTGGTCAACAACGCCGGCATTCAGCATGTGGCGGCCGTGGAAGACTTCCCGGTGGAGCGCTGGGATTCGATCATCGCGATCAACCTGTCGTCGGTGTTCCACAGCACACGTTTGAGTTTGCCGGGCATGAAGGCCAAGGGCTGGGGGCGTATCGTCAATATCGCGTCGGTGCATGGTTTGGTCGGCTCGGTGGGCAAGGCGGCGTATGTGGCGGCCAAACACGGTGTCATCGGCCTGACCAAAGTGGTGGGCCTGGAGACCGCCACCGGTAACGTCACTTGCAATGCCATCTGCCCCGGCTGGGTGTTGACGCCGCTGGTGCAAAAGCAGATTGATGATCGCGCGGCCAAGGGCATTGATCCGCAGCAGGCCCAGCATGATTTGCTCGCGGAAAAACAGCCGTCGCTGGAGTTTGTGACGCCGCCGCAGCTGGGTGAGTTGGTGTTGTTCCTGTGCAGTGAAGCTGGCGCCCAAGTGCGCGGCGCCGCGTGGAACATCGATGGTGGCTGGCTGGCCCAGTAATGGTCGTAATGATCGTTCCCACGCTCTGCGTGGGAATGCAGCCCAGGACGCTCCGCGTCCCAAGAGCGGACGCAGAGCGTCCATAGAGGCATTCCCACGCAGAGCATGGGAACGAGAAGAGGCAACTGTATGTCCGAGATCCTCTGGCAACCCTCCCCCGAACGCATCGCCAACACGCGAATGGACCAGTTCCGGCGCTACATCAACCAACGCTACCGCCTGCAGCTGGGTGACTACCCCGCCCTGCACCAATGGAGCATCGACCAGCGCGCCGACTTCTGGCAGGCGATCGTCGCCTTTTTTGAGGTGCAGTTTCGCAGCCCGCCCAGCACCACGCTGATCGAAGGCGCGGCAATGCCCAGCGCCGAGTGGTTCCCCGGCGCGACCCTGAACTTTGCCGAACACCTGCTGCGCCGCCGGGATGATCACCCGGCAGTGGTGGCGGTCAGTGAAGACGGCCAGCGCGAACAGCTGACCTATGCCGAACTGGCCCGGCATGTCGCAGGCTTGCAGCGTAGCTTGCGGGCGGCGGGTGTAACCCGGGGCGACCGCGTGGCCGCGTGCATGCCCAACACCTGGCAAACCCTGGTCGGCATGCTTGCCACCACCAGCCTGGGCGCGATCTGGTCGTGCTCCTCGCCGGACTTCGGCACCCAAGGCGTGATCGACCGTTTCGGCCAGATAGAACCCAAGGTGTTGATCACCTGCGCGGGCTACCGCTATGCCGGCAAGGACATCGACCAAAGCGCCAAACTCAATGAAATCCTCGAACGCCTGCCGTCCCTGGAGCAGTTGATCATCGTGCCGTATGCCCGGCCCCAGGCGCGCAGCGAGGACTACCGCACCCACGCCAGGGTCGCACTGTGGAACGACTTCTACTCACCCGGCGGCGAGCCTGAATTTGTCGCGGTGCCGTTCGATCATCCGCTGTATATCCTCTATTCCAGCGGCACCACCGGCGTGCCCAAGTGCATCATCCACTGCACCGGCGGCGTGCTGCTCACCCACCTCAAGGAGCACGGCCTGCACGCCGACCTCTCGCGCGAAGATTGCCTGTTCTACTACACCACCTGCGGCTGGATGATGTGGAACTGGCTGGTGTCGGTGCTGGCCCTGGGTGCCACGGCAGTGCTGTATGACGGCTCGCCGTTTCACCCCGGCCCCGAACGGCTGATCGACCTGATCGACGCGGAAAAAATCAGCGTCTTTGGCACCAGCCCCAAGTTTCTCGCCACCCTGGAAAAGGCCGGCCTGCAACCGCGCCTGAGCCACGATCTGGGCAGCCTCAAAGGCCTGATTTCAACCGGCTCGCCGCTGTCGCCGCAGAGTTACGACTATGTGTACCGCGAGATCAAGGCCGAGCTGTGCCTGTCGTCAATGTCGGGCGGCACCGATATCGTCTCCTGCTTTGTGATCGGCAACCCGGTGTTGCCGGTGCGGCGCGGCGAAATGCAGTGCAAGAGCCTGGCCATGGCCATCGAAGTGTGGGACGACCAGGGCCGGCCGCTGATCGGGGAAAAAGGCGAGCTGGTGTGTACCCGGCATTTTCCGGCCCTGCCGATTGGCCTGTGGAATGACCCCGACCGGCAAAAACTGCGCGCCTCGTATTTCAGCCAGTTTCCCGGCGTGTGGGCCCAGGGCGACTACGCCGAGCAGCGGGCCAACGGCAGCCTGCTGATTCACGGGCGCTCCGACGCGGTGCTCAACCCCGGCGGTGTGCGCATCGGTACGGCAGAGATCTATCGCCAGGTGGAAAAAGTCCCGCAGGTGCTGGAAAGCCTGGCCATCGGCCAACGCTGGCAGGACGATGTGCGGGTGGTGCTGTTTGTGCGGCTCAATGACGGCATCACGCTGGATGACGCCCTGGAGCAGCAGATTCGCCAGGTGATCCGCGCCAACACCACGCCGCGCCATGTTCCGGCGAAGATCCTCGCGGTCAGCGATATACCACGCACCATCAGCGGCAAGATCGTAGAACTGGCGGTGCGCAATGTGGTGCATGGTGAGCCGGTCAAAAACACCGATGCCCTGGCCAATCCGCAGGCACTGGAGCAGTTTCGCAACCGGCCTGAACTGGCGGACGGATGAAAGGTTTCAGCGCTGACGCACGCAATTGAAGACAAACCCTCAATGCATGCTATTTTTCGAGGGGTAGTCAGCCGTTCCCGTCTCGCGGGATAATCGGCTGTGGTCGTATTTCAAAGTGTCAGGTGCAGGGCTTTTACATGAATGGAACATCCACCGGTAGCGAAGCCGCCGCATTGATTGCGCGGCTGGACTGGGCGCAAAGCCCGCTCGGTGAGGCCGGTGACTGGCCGCAGAGCCTGCGCACAGCCGTCGATATCGTCGTCCATTCACCGATGCCGATGCTGCTGTTGTGGGGCCGCCAGCTCACCCAGCTTTACAACGACAGCTTCGCGGTGCTCGCGGGCAACAAACACCCCGAGGCGCTGGGCCAACCGGCCCATGACACCTGGCCGGAGCTTGAGAGTTTTACGGCGCCGATCTACGACGCGGTGCTCGGCGGCCAGGTGCGCACCTTCAGCGAACAGCGCTTTGTGCTGCAACGCAATAACCGCGACGCCGACATCTGGCTAGACCTCACCTACAGCCCGGTGCGCGACGAAGGCGGCAGCGTGGCCGGGATCCTGGTCACCGCCATCGAGACCAACGAGCGGCGCAGCAAAACCCTCGAACTGCAGCAGCGCTCCGAAGACAGCCTCAAGGCCCAGCACAACAGCGAACAGCGCCTGCAACTGGCCCTGGCGGCAACCGACGCGGTGGGCACCTGGGACTGGGATATCGGCGAAGACCGCTTTATCGCCGACGCCCACTTTGCCCACTTGCACGGTGTCGACCCGCAAGACGCCGGCCTGCTGCCGATCAGCGACTACCTGCAAGGCGTACACCCGGAAGACCGTGGCATGGTCGCGCGCAGCATCAAGCATTGCATCACCTTCGGCACCGAATACGCCGAGGAATACCGCCTGCTGCAAGCCGACGGCCAGCTGCGCTGGGTGTTTGCCCGCGGCCGCTGCTACAAAGACCATCAAGGCCGCCCGGCACGGTTCCTGGGGGCCGCGCTGGACCTGACCGAGCGCAAGCAGACCGAACAGGCGCTGCGCCAAAGCCAGACCGAGCTGCAACTGATCATCAACGCCATGCCGGTGCTGATCGGCTACGTCGACCACGAGCAGCGCTTTCGCCTCAACAACAGCGCCTACCTCGATTGGTACGGCATGACGCCCCAGGAACTGTACGGCAAGAGCATCCGCGAAGTGCTCGGCGACGAGGTGTATGCCGGGCGCGTGGACAAGATCGACGCCGCGCTGCGCGGCAAGGCCTGCAGCTTCATGACCATCACCCCGCACCGCGACGGCCGGCCGCGCCATGCGCTGATGAAGTACTTGCCGCGCTTCAGCAATGACGGCTCGGTGAATGGTTTCTACATTTTTGTGATCGATGAGACCGAACGCAAACTCACCGAAGAAGCCCTGCGCCACCTCAACGAAAACCTTGAAGAACGCGTGGCCCAGCGCACCCAGGCGCTGGCCGAGGCCAACCAGCGCCTGCAAAACGAGATGTTCGAGCGTGAGCGCGCCGAAGACGCACTGCGCCATGCACAAAAAATGGAAGCGGTCGGCCAGCTCACGGGGGGCATCGCCCATGACTTCAACAATATGCTCACCGGCATTATCGGCAGCCTGGACTTGATGCAGCGCTATATCGCCGCCGGGCGCAGCGACGAAATCGGCCGCTTTACCGACGCGGCGGTGTCGTCCGCCCACCGCGCGGCCGCCCTCACCCACCGGCTGCTGGCGTTCTCCCGCCGCCAGTCGCTGGACCGCCGGCCACTGGACCCGAACGAGCTGGTGGCGTCCCTGGAAGATTTGTTCCGCCGCACCAAAGGCGCACATATCGAGCTCAAGGTGCAACTGGGCAAGGATATCTGGCCGGTCAACACCGATGCCAGCCAACTGGAAAACGCCTTGCTCAACCTGGTGATCAACGCCCGCGACGCGATGCCCGACGGCGGCCAATTGCGCATCGAAACCGCCAACAGTTACCTGGACGGTACCGATATCACCACCCTGGAGCCGGTCAAGGCCGGTGACTACGTGATGCTCGGCGTCTGCGACAACGGCACCGGCATGGCGCCGAAGATTCTGGCCAAGGCGTTCGACCCGTTCTTCACCACCAAGCCCATCGGCCAGGGCACCGGCCTGGGGTTGTCGATGATCTACGGCTTTGCCCAGCAATCCGGCGGCCATGTGACCATTCAAAGCGAACCCGGCCAGGGCACCTGCGTGCGCCTGTACTTGCCGCGCCTGCATGGCACCGCACTGGAAAGCAGCTTGCCGCCGCACTTGGGCGAGGCGCCGCTGGCACAAGCCGGTGAAGCGGTGGTGGTGGTCGAGGATGACCCAGCGGTGCGCATGCTGGTGGTCAACGTGCTCGGTGAACTGGGCTACACCGCCCATCAGGCGGCGGATGCGCGCACCGCGCTGCCGCTGCTGGAGTCGGACCTGCGCGTGGACCTGCTGGTCACCGATGTCGGCCTGCCGGGCATGAACGGCCGACAGTTGGCGGAAATCGCCCGTCAGCACCGGCCGGGCCTGCGCGTATTGTTCATGACCGGTTACGCCGAACAGGCCGCCGAGCGCCAGGGCTTCCTGGAGGACGGCATGGACATGGTGGCCAAGCCGTTTTCCATTGACGTGCTGGCGACTAAAATCCGCAGCATGATCAACGTTGACGAATGAGTTCAGGCATAATCGCGCGCCGTCGCACACCTGGTAGAACGTTATGAAAGCCCAAGCCCGTCATATTCTGGTGAAAACCAGTGAAGAAGCCGAACAGCTCAAACAGCGCATTGCCAAGGGCGAAGCGTTTGATGTGCTGGCCAAAAAGTACTCCACCTGCCCGTCCGGCAAGCGCGGCGGTGATTTGGGTGAAGTGCGGCCTGGGCAGATGGTGGGGGCGATTGATGCGGTGATCTTCAAGAAGCCGGTGAAGGTGGTGCACGGGCCGATCAAGAGCAAGTTTGGCTATCACCTGGTTCAGGTGTTTTACCGCGACTGACCACAGAGCGTCCGGTGAGGCATTCCCACGCAGAGCGTGGGAACGATCAGTGTGGGAGCTGGCTTGCCTGCGAACCGCCGCAGGCGGCCATTCACCGCGCAATCAAAGCCCCCGGCACCTGAATCACCCGGCTCGCCAACCGATGCCCCGCCAACGCCGCTTGTTCAGGCGAGCCGCCCGTGAGCCGACTGGCCAAATACGCCGCACTGAACGAATCCCCGGCCGCCGTGGTGTCCACCACCTTCTCGACCTTCAGCGCCGGCACCGCAAAACGCTCGCCATCACAGCGGATCAAACACGCGTCCGCGCCACGCTTGAGCACCACTTCTGCAATCGCCGGGTACGCCGCGAACACCTGCTCGCTGTCGGCATAACCAAACAATGCGCGTTCGTCATCCTCGGTCAGCAAGGCGATATCCACCTCGGCCAGCACCCGGTGATACGCCGCGCGCGCCGCGTCGACACTCGCCCACAGGCGCGGACGATAGTTGTTGTCGAACACCACCTTGCCACCGCGCCGGCGGGTTTCGATCAGGGTTTGCATCAAGCGCTCACGCCCGACTTCACCCAGTACCGCCAGGGTGATGCCGCTGAAATACACCACGTCGTAGTGCGGCAACGCCGCCAGGATCGGCTCGGCTGCCGGCGTGGTGAAGCAGTCGCGCACCGCGGCTTCGTTGCGCCAGTAGAGGAATTTTCGCTCGCCGTTGGCGTCGGTCTGGATGCAGTAAAGCCCCGGTAGACGCCCGGGCAGGCGCTGAACCATGCCCAGCCCGAGGCCTTCGGCGGTCCATTGCTGGCACATGGCATTGCTGAAACTGTCATCGCCCAGGGCGGTCACGTAGTCGACCGTGCCGACGGTGCCCAACTCGCGGCGCAGGTACACCGCCGCGTTCAAGGTGTCGCCGCCGAAGCTCTGTTGCAGGCTGCCATCGGCGCGGTGTTGCAGTTCGATCATGCATTCGCCGATCAGGGCGACGCGGGGAGTTGTGTTCATGCCTGGGGACTCTGGGTGTGTTGGAGGGCCTCATCGCAGGCAAGCCAGCGCCCACATTTTATTGCATTTCAACCTCTGGGAGCTGGCTTGCCTGCGATGACCACGACGCGGTCTAGAAGCAGGTATGCAAGGATTCAACGACCTGCAACCGCTCATCCACCAGGCAGCCCACCTGCCACTTGTCGAACGTCAGGCACGGGTGCGAAGTGCCAAAGGAGATGATGTCGCCGATACGCAACTCAACCCCCGGTGCCACCGTCATGAATGCATGCTGGTCCATCACCGCCGTGACTTTGCACGCGGTCACATCATCGCCTTCGGCCGGCACAATCCCGGCCTTGTAGCGCTTGAGCGGCACCGGCAAACCGGCGTCGTAGGCCACGTCACGCTTGCCCAGGGCAACTACCGCAAAGCCAGGCTCGGGCATCGATTGCACGTGCGCCCAGACTTCCAGGGCCGGGCGCAGGCCTTCGTTGAGGTCGCTGCGGCGGTCGAGCACGCAGCACTGCGCCTCTTTGTAGATGCCATGGTCGTGGGCCACATAGCTGCCGGGGCGCAACACACTGAGGAAGCGGCCGGCGGCGTTTTGCGCTTCAAATGACTCGGCAATCAGGTCGTACCAGGCCGAACCCGAGGCGGTGATGATCGGCTTGGGCCAGTCGAACGCGCCATTGTTTTGCAGGTCCACGGCCAGGCGTACCAGGCTGGCGGCAAAGTCACGGATGCCGCTGACGGCGTGTTCGCCGTGGATCACACCTTCGTAGCCTTCAATACCGGTCAGGGCCAGGGCCGGTTGGGCTTTGATCGCCTGGGCCAGCTCGCGCACTTGCTGCTCGCTGCGGCACCCGCAACGGCCGCCGACCACGCCGTATTCGATCATCACGTTCAGGCGCAGGCCACGGGCGGCGAAGAACAGGCCCAGGTCGGCGACGTTGTCCGGGTGATCGACCATGCAGTGAAAATCAAACTCCGGGTCGGCCAGCAGGTCGGCGATCAGCGCCATGTTCGGCGCGCCCACCAGCTGGTTGGCCATCAACACGCGGCGCACGCCGCCGGCATAGGCGGCGCGGGTCTGCACGGCATTGGCCAGGGTGATGCCCCAGGCGCCCGCCTCGATCTGGCGCTGGAACAGCGCCGGCATCATGCTGGTTTTGCCATGGGGCGCGAGCTCTGCACCGCTGTTGCTGACAAATGCCTGCATCCAGCGGATGTTGTGTTCCAGCGCGTCACGGTGCAGCACCAGGGCCGGCAGGCTGACGTCACGGACCAAGTGGGCACCGACGGCGGCGGCGCCTTTTTCAACGGCATTGAGGGCAGACATGAAGTACTCCTATTCGTTGATACGCCGGGCCAGGTTATTGGCGCTGTCGATCAATACCCGGCGATAGTCGTTGTAGTTTTTGATCGCATCGGCGCGCGGTGCAACGATGCACAAGGTCGCGATGCTGATGCCCTGCGCGTCCCGCACCGGGGCGGCAAAGCAATGGGTGAAGGTGTCGGCCACGCTGTCGAAGGAGAAAAACCCATCGAGGGTGGCCTGACGAATTTGTGCCAGGAAGGTTTCCAGTGGCAGGCGCTGGCCGTCCGGCAGGATGAAGTCGTCGTGGTCGATCAGGTCGATGATCTGCTGGTCGCTCAAGTGCCCCAGCAACAAGCGCCCGGAAGCGGTCCAGGGGATTGGCGCGTTTTCGCCGATGTCCGAGGAAATCCGAAAATGCCGCTCGCCTTCACGCATCAGCGCCACCGTGTATTTGCGCCCGTTGAGCAGGCACATCTGCGCGGTTTCGTGGGTCTGGCTGACGATCTCCTGCAAGGCGTGGTCGGCCTCGCGGGTCAGGTCGAAATGGCGCAGGTGCGCCTGGCCGAGAAAGTACAGCTGGCGGCCGAGGTAGACGTGACCGTCCTTGCCCACCGTCTCCAGAATGCGCCGCTCCAGCAACGACGCAACCAGTTCATAGACCGTGGACTTGGGGCTGCCGATGCCGCTGGCAATATCATTCGGGCGCAGGGGCTGGCCGATCTCCTTGAGAAAATCGAGGATATCGAATGCACGGTCCAATCCTTTGGCGCGGCGCTTGATGGTGTCTTCGGTCATGGCAGTCGTCGGTCTCTATTGATCGTTCCCACGCTCTGCGTGGGAATGCATACCGTGACGCTCTGCGTCACACAAGCGGACGCAGAGCGTCCAGGGCGGCGTTCCCACGCGGAGCGTGGGAACGATCATTTAGCCTTTTTTCTTGTAGGCCACGCAATCGATCTCGACCTTGCAGTCCACCATCATGTTGGCCTGCACACAGGCGCGTGCCGGGGCGTGTTCGGGGGTGAAGTACTCGCCGAATACCTTGTTGAAACTCCAGAAGTCCCGTGGGTCTTCCAGCCATACGCCAACGCGCACCACGTCTTTGAGTTCGTAACCGGCCTCTTCCAGAATCGCCACCACATTGCGCATGGTCTGGCGGGTTTGCTCGATGATGCCGCCGGTGATGATTTCACCGTCCACCGCCGGTACCTGGCCCGACACGTAGAGCCAGCCGTCGGCTTCCACGGCACGGGCGAAAGGACGCGGCTGACCGCCGCCGGCAGTGCTACCGGCACCGTAACGAGTAATGCTCATAAAAATTGCTCCTGATTAAAAACGAATATTCTTCAAAAATTCCGCCAGGCGCGGCGATTGCGGGCGTTCGAAGATCTCCTTCGGCGCGCCCTGCTCTTCGATGCGGCCCTGATTCATGAAGACGATCTTGTCCGACACTTCATAGGCAAAGCGCATTTCGTGGGTGACCAGCAACATGGTCATGCCCTCTTCCGCCAGGCCCTTGATCACACTGAGCACCTCCCCCACCAATTCCGGGTCGAGGGCCGAGGTGACTTCATCAAAGAGCATCAGGCTGGGATTCATGGCAATGGCGCGGGCAATCGCCACGCGCTGTTGCTGACCGCCGGAAAGTTGACCGGGGAAGTGGTTGCGCCGCTCCAGCAAGCCCACGCGGTCCAGCCATTTTTCGGCCAGGGCCACAGCCTCGTCCTTGCCCATTTTCTTGACCTTGAGCAGGCCGAGGGTGACATTTTGCAACGCGCTCAGATGCGGGAACAGGTTGAATTGCTGGAAGGCCATGCCAGTCATAGCGCGGTGTTGGGCAATCACCCGTTCGGGGTGACGCACGCGCTTGCCGGCGATTTCGCTGTAGCCGATGGACTCGCCGTCCAGGCTGATCTGTCCGCCCTGGAACTCTTCGAGCAGGTTGACGCAACGCAGCAAGGTGGTCTTGCCCGAGCCGCTGGAGCCGATCAATGTCACCACGTTGCCGCGCTGCATGGACAGGTCGACGCCCTTGAGCACTTCGACCTGGCCATATTGTTTGCGCAGGCCACGAATGTTCAGCAGCGGTTGGTTGGTTTGAGGTTGGTTCATGGCAAGGCCACCCGCTTTTCAATGTAGCGCCCGAATAACTCGATGGCGTAGTTGATGACAAAGAACAGAAACCCGGCGAACAGGTAGAATTCCAGGGTCATGAAGGTACGTGCGATGACTTGCTGAGTGCTGAGCAGCAATTCGGCCACACCGATCACCGAGAGCAAGGTCGAGGCCTTGACGATTTCGGTGGAGGAATTGACCCAGGTCGGCAGGATCTGGCGCAACGCCTGGGGCAACAGCACGTAGGTCAGCGACTGTTTGAACGTCAGGCCAATCGCCCGGCCCGCTTCCAGTTGCCCACGGGGAATGGCTTGCAGCGCACCGCGCACGATTTCTGCCACGTGGGAGCCGCAGAACAACGTCAACCCGACCGCACCGGCCTGGAACGCGCTGATCTGCCAACCCAGCGCCGGCAGCATGTAAAAACACGCCAGCACCAGCACAAACACCGGCGTACCGCGCACCAGGTCGACATACAGACGAAACGGCGCGCGCATCCAGAACTTGCCGTAGGTGAGGATCAACCCGGCAAAAATGCCGATCAGCGTGCCAAAAATAATCGCCAGCACCGAGCAATAAATACTGGTTTGAAACCCCGCCCAGAGGGTATCCCGGGCGATCCACAATTCATGCAGCCAGCTTGGGGACTCGTACATGCAAACCCTCCTTAACGACGGATCGCCAGACGCTGTTCCAGGTAACGGAGCAGCATGGCAATGAAGTAACAGGCCGCCACATAGAGCGCGGTCGTGACCATCCAGGTTTCAATCACCCGGTAGCTCTCGACGTTGATCTTGCGGGCGTAATAGGTCAGCTCCGGCACCGCAATCGCGGCCGCCAGCGACGTGTCCTTGAACAGCGAAATAAAGTTGTTCGACAGCGCCGGCAACACGTTGCGCAGCATCACCGGCACGGTGATGTAGGCGCGGATCCGCCACTCGCCCAAACCGATGGCCAAGCCGGCTTCACGCAAGCCCTTGGGAATATTCAACAGCCCGGCGCGGAACACTTCGGTCAGGTAAGCACCGGCATACAGCGACAGGGTGATGATGAACGAGGGGATCTTGTCGAGCCGAATCCCAAGCGAAGGCAGGGCAAAGTAGATCAACAGGATCAGCACGAGGATCGGCGTATTGCGGATCACCGTCACATACACCGAGGCGAAGATTCGCAACGCCCGGTGTTTGGACAGCATCGCAAACGCCATCATCAGGCCGATCACGCAACCAATGGCGATCGACAGCAAGGCCAGTTCAAGGCCCAGGCCGAGCCCCGCCAGCAAGCTGGGGAAATCACGCCACACGGCGGCAAAGTTCAACTGATAGTTCATGGTCGGCAGTACCTGATCGGGGCGCCGTCAGCGACGCCCCAGGATTTACGATTTACTTGAACTCAACCGGGAAACCGATCGCAGGTTCCGGCAAATCCACACCGAACCATTGTTTGAACGAGGCTTTGTAGGTCGGGAATTCCACGCCGGTCATGGCTTCATGCAACGCGGTGTTGACGAAGTTCAGCCAGTCCTGGTCGCCACGCTTGACCGCGCACGCGTAGGTTTGCGGGCTCCACGCGTAGGTCGGGCTGCGGTAGCGGCCCGGGTTTTGCACCATCAAGTACTTGACCGAGGACTGGTCGGTGGCGGCGGCATCGGCACGGCCGGAGTTCACGGCCTGGTACATCAGGTCAACGCTGTCGTACTGGTCGACCTTGGCTTTAGGCAGGGCCTGGTGCACCAGCTCTTCGGCGTACACGTTTTGCAGCACGGCCACGGTCACGCCATCGCCGGCTGCCTGCAGGTCTTCGATTTCTTTGTATTTGCTGTTGTTCGGCAGCAACAGGCCTACGCCTTCTCGGTAGTACGGCAGGGTAAAGGCAACCTGCTGCGCACGGCTGGCGGTGACGGTAATGAACTGGCAACTCATATCGACCTTGTCGGTCAGCAGGTTGGGAATACGTGCGTCGGACGACTGCACCACAAACTCGACCTTGCTCGGGTCGTTGAACAATCCTTTAGCCACGATGCGGCCGATGTCGATATCAAAACCCTGCAACTTGCCATCCGCTCCCTGGAAGTGCCACGGCGCATTGGTACTGCCTGTACCCACGATGAGATGCCCACGCTTGAGCACATCATCGAGCTTGCTGTCCGCCGCGTGCACAACGCTTGCGAGGGAAGCCGATGCGGCGAAGAGAAAAACACACGCTTTAAACACGGAAGGTCGGTGATGCATGACAAGCACTCCAGGAGTTGTGTATTCCGCTATACCGGAACTTAGTATGTAACAACGGAATAGACAGCAGAAAGTGTGCCACACGCAGTAACAGAAAAACACGACAGGAATAAATTCGTTTTAAATCATATAGATCGTTAACAGATCAGGATGCGGCGCTACGCCAGCATTTCGAATCAGCTTGCTACCCAAGGCCCCATACACCGGTGACAGGCCCCAATCGAGTGCGCCACATCGGTGTTACCGCGCCCCCTTGCAGTGCGCGCGCGCCATGGCTAAATCCTCACACTGGACTAGCCTTTGCACATCCACGCCAACAAGGACGCCCTTCCCCATGAAGCTCAGTCTCGCTCTGGTTTTGCTTTCATTGCTGGCTGCCGGCAGCGCTTCGGCCGCCAACGATCGGCACCAATGCAAGGAAGAACTGCAAAAGCTCAAGGAAGCCTTCGGCACTGACTACACCAGCCAGAACCACCACGGATACCGGCGGGCCAAGGCCTCAAGGGATAACGAGGAGTACAGGAAGTGTGCAAGTCAGGCGCGCAAGGCCCGCGAGCGCGTGGAGCGCGGCAAGGATGCGTGAGCATGTCTACCTGTGAAGGTTGACAGTAGACGGCGGTGATCTCCCGATTTAGCGTACCCGAAACCTTTTGGCCGGATGCACAAGGAGATCATCATGGGCGTTGCAAACACAGTTATTCATGACCTTAATGAATACCAACGGATCCTCAAAGAGCACCCGCTGGTTATCGTGCTGTTTACCTCTCCTAGTTGCTCTGCGTGTTTAGGGGCTGACAAAAAATTCAACGCCGTTGCCGAAAAATACGCCGGTCGCGTGAAAAGCCTGCTGCTTGACCCATCCCAAACCCCGAGGATCGACGAGGTCGATGGAACACCGACCCTTTTGGTCTACGAAAAAGGCGATAGAGTGGAAATCCTCCATGGCATCGGCGCCCCCGACGAACAGCAAAATCTTCTGGAGTGCGTGTTCAGCGACTACGCGCCCTAGAAACCAACAAAACCTGCGTCACCCGGCGCTCCTCTACCGCGGCAACCGTCAGGCGCCAGCCTTCATGCTCCAGGCTATCACCTACCACGGGCAGGCGATCGAGCAGGCTCATCACCAACCCCGCCAGGGTTTGATAGTCCTGGGTTGCGGCAGCCTTGAAGCCGGTACGCTGACGCACAAGATTAAGGTTCACGGCCCCATTGACGCGATACCCCTCGCCTTCCTCAATAACATCCGGCCCTTCGATTTCACTCGCATCAGGCAATTCACCGGCGATGGACTCGAGAATGTCGGTCATGCTCAACACCCCCATGAAGTCACCGAATTCGTTGATCACGAAGGCAATATGGGTCGACTCCTGGCGCATCTGTTCCAACGCATTGAGGATCGAAAAACTCTCCAGCAAATTGACCGCCCGGCGCGCCAGGTGCTCAAGGTTCGGCTCATTACCGGCCAGGTATTCCTTGAGCAATTCCTTTTTGTGCACAAAACCCAATGGCTCATCCACCGCGCCGTTGCGGATCAACGGCAGGCGCGAATAGGACGATTGCATCAGCGTTTGCCGGATGGTGTCGGCATCGTCCGCCAGATCAATACAGTCGACTTTCGCCCTTGGCGTCATCAAGGTGCGGATCGGCCGCTCGGCCAATTGCAGCACGCCGCTGATCATCACGCGTTCACGTCGATCAAACAGCGGGCCTTGGCCGGCATCCGGCTCGCCGAGCAGGTCAGCCACGTCATCATCCACGCCTTCCACCGCCAGACTGCGACCACCGAGCAAACGCATCACCGCATGGGCGGTGCGCTGGCGCACCGGCAAGGTGCCTTGCGCCGACTTCTTGCGACGCGCACGCGCCAACTGGTTGAACAGCTCCACCACAATCGAGAAGCCCATGGCCGCATACAGGTAGCCTTTAGGCACATGGAAGCCCAAGCCTTCGGCGGTCAGCACCAGGCCGATCATCATCAAAAAGCTCAGGCACAGCATGATTACGGTCGGATGCGAGTTGACGAAACGGGTCAGCGGCTTGCTCGCCACGATCATCAGGCCGATGGAGAAGACCACGGCGATCATCATCACCGCCAGCTCATCGACCATGCCCACGGCCGTCACCACCGCATCCAGAGAGAACACCGCGTCGAGCACCACGATCTGCGCGACGATCGGCCAGAACATCGCGTAAGTGGCGTTGCCGGTGCGTTGCGCCACATGCCCCTCAAGGCGTTCATGCAATTCCATGGTGGCTTTGAACAGCAGGAACACACCGCCAAACAGCATGATCAGGTCACGCCCGGAGAAGCCTTTGCCGAACACTTCGAACAGGGGCTGGGTGAGCGTCACCATCCACGAAATACTCGCCAGCAAGCCCAGGCGCATCAGCAATGCCAGGGACAGCCCGATCAACCGCGCGCGGTCGCGCTGCTCCGGTGGCAACTTGTCGGCCAAAATCGCGATAAACACCAGGTTGTCGATACCCAGCACCAGTTCCAGCACAATCAAGGTCAACAGGCCGAGCCAGGCCGTTGGATCCGCTAACCATTCCATTTATAAACGTCTCGTAATTGATTTCAGAATGCCGGGCACGGCAAGGCGCGGTCAGTGGACCGGGACAAGGTTAGCAATCGGAATACGGGGTGCTTGAGCAGGAACGGCGACAGCGAATGTCTTGGGGAAAGACGACTGGGAGGCTCCGAGAGGGTGTTCATGCAAGTCCTGCAGTGAGAAAAGGACTTGAATCGTACAGTCGAAACTCAAATTTCCCACACTGCAAAACTATTACAAAATCTGTAAGCCCAACCCATAACCCCTGTGGGAGCTGGCTTGCCCGCGATACAGGCAACTCGGTCCTTCAGTGAAACCGAGGTGATGCTATCGCAGGCAAGCCAGCTCCCACAGTTTTTTGACCTTTGTCCATTCAGGACTTACGCGTCGCATCATCCAGCGCCAGAATCGTGTGCGCATTCGTCACCGTGGTCGCCAACGTATTGATCACCCCCGAGCGCAACGCACCCAAGGTCGCCGCCGCCTTGGTGTTCTCGCTGGCTATCGCCACCACATCCGGGATACGAAACAACTCCTGCACGGTCAACCCGATCACCCGTCCTTGAATCGCGTTGACCGCCGGCTGCCCATGAATGTCGATAAAGTCATACCCCATCATGTCGCCCACCGTGCCGGACAGCCGCGCCTGGGCAATCTCCTGCGGCGAGAACCAGCCCATGCGCACCATGTTGCTGTTCTCGCTCATGTCACCAATGCCGATCAGCGCAATGTCTGCGCGCCGCGCGCGATCAAGGGTTGAGCGCACGGTGTCATTGTTGATCAGCACGCCACGCAATTCCGGGTTGGCCACCAGTGCCGGCGCATACAGACTTTCACTCTCGCCACCAAAACGCAGGGCCAGGCGCCGGCAGATATGGTCAGGGTTCATGTATTCGCCCGCCTTGAGCGAGCCGCCGATCGCACAGACAAATGTGCAGTTGCGCGTCACCGGCAAAAACACATTGTCGGCCACCGCGCCGACGTTACGGCCCATGCCGACGGCGACGATCATGCCATCGCTCAAGGTTTTGTTCAGGTAATTGGCCACCAGGCTGGCGACGGCCGAGCGCTGGGTGTCGGGTTCGCTGTGGTCGACCGCAATCAACGCACGGTCGAGCTTGAAGCGCTCCACCAGCGCACGCTCCAGCTCGTTGTTCATTGCCGGGTGCTGCAACACCCGCACCTCGACAATCCCTTCATCGCGCGCACGTTTGAGCAAGCGGCTGACTTTGGCCCGCGACAGGTCGAAGCGCTTGGCAATCGCCTCCTGAGTGACGTTCTCAAGGTAATAGAGCATCGCCACTTCGGTCATCTGATCGATATCGCTGGCGATGCGCTGGGTACTGTCACTCATGGGGACGGGCTTCCGTTTCGGCGTCAAAAACCCATTCTCCCGACTCTTGCCCCGTCCCGTCCACTACTGATGCCCATCGCGCTCGATCGCATTGATACGCTCGACCTTGGCCCCGGAACGCGCCGCCTCGAACTCCGACTCCAGAAACGATTTGACGATGCTTTTGGCCAGCTCGGCGCCGATCACCCGCGCGCCAATAGACAGGATTTGCGCATCGTTGCTCTTGCGTGCGCGTTCGGCCGAGTAGGTGTCGTGGGCCTGGGCCGCACGAATGCCCAGCACTTTATTGGCCGAGATGGCCATACCGATCCCGGTGCCGCACACCAGCACGCCGAGGCGCTGCTGCCCGGCATTGATGGCGGTGGCCACCGCCAGCGCGATGTCCGGGTACAGCACCGGCGCGGTGGAATGGGTGCCGAAGTCGGTCACCGGGTAACCCAGCGCCTCGATATGGCGCTTTAACAGCTCTTTGAGCTCAAAACCCGCTTCATCGCATCCGATAGCCACCGGGAAAGGTGTGTTCATGGCGTCTGGCTCCGCTGCCGTTTAGGTGCTTTAGACTGATCATATGATCACTCAATGAAATTTCGTTCAGTTATTTCTCGGGTATTCCGCCCCTTCTGTCAAGCGAGTTTTAGCTGACCTCATAGTCAAAGCCGTCTAAACAGGCGTACTTCGCGCAAACAGACGTATTTATAACTTTTTAATGAAAGCGATTGACTGATCAGAATTTCATTTGGTACACATATGATCACAGCAAAACATGACTGTGCGACCTAATAAGAATTCACAGCACGAGGACACGCCGATGGCCACGCCATTACTGCTCCAGGCTGAACACGTCGCCAAGGCCTACGCCGGGGTGCCTGCCCTGCGTGACGGGCGCCTTTCTCTGCGGGCCGGCAGCGTGCATGCGCTGTGCGGCGGCAATGGCGCCGGCAAGTCGACCTTCCTGAGCATCCTGATGGGCATCACCCCGCGTGACGCCGGGACCATCCTGCTCAAGGGCACGCCCGTACAGTTCAACCGCCCAAGTGAAGCGCTGGCGGCGGGGATCGCGATGATCACCCAGGAGCTGGAGCCCATCCCTTATATGACCGTCGCCGAAAACATCTGGCTGGGCCGCGAACCGCGCCGCGCCGGTTGCATTGTCGACAGCAAGACCCTCAACCGCCGCACCCGCGAGCTGCTCGAAAGCCTCGAATTCGAGGTCGACGCCAGCAGCCCCATGCACCGCCTGAGCGTGGCGCAGATCCAACTGGTGGAAATCGCCAAGGCGTTCAGCCATGACTGCCAGGTGATGATCATGGACGAGCCGACTTCGGCGATCGGCGAGCGCGAAGCGCAAACCCTGTTCAAGGCCATCCGCCGCCTCACCGCGCGCGGCGCCGGCATCGTTTATGTGTCGCACCGCTTGAGCGAGCTGGCGCAGATCGCCGACGAGTACAGCATCTTCCGTGACGGCGCTTTTGTGGAAAGCGGGCGCATGGCCGATATCGACCGCAACCATCTGGTGCGCGGGATTGTCGGCCAGGAGCTGACACGCATCGACCACAAGGTCGGCCGCGAATGCGCCGCCACCACCTGCCTGCAAGTCGACAACCTGAGCCGCAATGGCGAGTTCCACGACATCAGCCTGCAACTGCGCCAGGGCGAAATCCTCGGCATCTATGGGCTGATGGGTTCGGGGCGCAGCGAGTTTCTCAACTGCATTTATGGGCTGACCGTCGCGGACTCCGGCAGCGTGACCCTGCAAGGCAAACCCATGCCCATCGGCCAACCCAAAGCCACGATCGACGCCGGCATGTCGCTGGTCACCGAAGATCGTAAAGACAGTGGCCTGGTGCTTACCGGCAGCGTTCTTTCCAATATTGCGCTGTCGGCCTACAAGCGTCTGTCGAGTTGGTCGCTGATCAATGCGCGCAAGGAAACCCAACTGGCCGAAACCATGGTCAAGCGCCTGCAGATCAAGACCAGTTCCCTGGAGTTGCCGGTGGCGTCCATGAGCGGCGGCAACCAGCAGAAAGTCGTGCTCGCCAAATGCCTGTCGACCGAGCCGGTGTGCATGCTCTGCGACGAGCCGACCCGTGGCATCGATGAAGGCGCCAAGCAGGAGATCTATCACCTGCTCGACCAGTTCGTACGCGCCGGTGGCGCTGCCATCGTGGTGTCATCCGAAGCCCCGGAACTGCTGCATTTGAGTGATCGCATCGCCGTATTCAAGGGCGGCCGGCTGGTGACCATCAGCACCGACACCGCCCTTTCCCAGGAAGCCTTGTTGAGTCTTGCCTCATGAATGCCAAAACCATCGCACCGCCCATGACCACCGCGCCGCGCAATCGCCTGCGCTTGTCCCTCGACCGCTTCGGCCTGCCGCTGGTGTTTATCCTGCTGTGCGTGGTGATGGCGTTTTCCAGCGAATACTTCATGACCTGGCGCAACTGGATGGACATCCTGCGTCAGACCTCGATCAACGGCATCCTGGCCGTGGGCATGACCTACGTGATTCTCACCAAAGGCATCGACCTGTCGGTGGGCTCGATCCTGGCCTTTGCCGGGTTGTGCAGCGCCATGGTCGCGACCCAGGGCTACGGCCTGCTGGCGGCCGTCAGTGCGGGGATGTTTGCCGGCGCAATGCTCGGCGTGGTCAATGGCTTTATGGTTGCCAACCTGTCGATCCCGCCGTTCGTGGCCACCCTCGGCATGCTCAGCATCGCGCGTGGCATGACCTTCATTCTCAATGACGGCAGCCCGATCACCGACCTGCCCGACGCCTACCTGGCGCTGGGCATCGGCAAGATCGGCCCGATCGGCGTGCCCATCGTGATCTTCGCGGTGGTCGCGCTGATCTTTTGGATGGTGCTGCACTACACCACGTACGGGCGCTACGTGTACGCGGTGGGCGGCAATGAAAAGAGCGCGCGCACCTCGGGTATCGGCGTGCGCAAGGTGATGTTTTCGGTGTACGTGGTCTCGGGTTTGCTCGCCGGGTTGGCCGGCGTAGTGCTCTCGGCACGCACCACCTCCGCCCTGCCCCAGGCCGGGGTGTCCTATGAGCTGGACGCGATTGCCGCCGTGGTGATCGGCGGCACCAGCCTGTCGGGCGGCACCGGCAGCATTGTCGGCACACTGTTTGGTGCCCTGCTGATCGGCGTGATCAACAACGGGCTGAACCTGCTCGGCGTGTCCTCCTATTACCAGCAGGTCGCCAAGGGCCTGATCATCGTGTTCGCAGTACTGATCGACGTGTGGCGCAAGAAAAAACGCTAGAGAACGACCCACAACAATAACCGGAGTTCTACTCATGAAACTTGGTACCACTTTGGCCGCCGCGGCGACCCTCACTCTGCTCGCCAGCAGCATTGCCTTTGCCGCCGACGGCAAGACCTACAAGATCGGCGCGGCCGTCTACGGCCTCAAGGGCCAGTTCATGCAGAACTGGGTCCGCGAGCTCAAGGAACACCCGGCGGTCAAGGACGGCACCGTGCAACTGACCGTGTTCGACGGCAACTACGATGCCCTGACCCAGAACAACCAGATCGAAAACATGGTGACCCAGCACTACGACGCCATCCTGTTCGTGCCCATCGACACCAAGGCCGGGGTCGGCACAGTGAAAGCCGCCATGAGCAACGACGTAGTGGTCATCGCCTCCAATACGAAAGTAGCCGATGCCTCCGTGCCTTATGTGGGCAACGACGACGTAGAAGGCGGCCGCCTGCAGGCCCAGGCCATGGTCGACAAGCTCAATGGCAAGGGCAATGTGGTGATCATCCAGGGCCCGATTGGCCAGTCGGCGCAGATCGACCGGGAAAAAGGCGAACTGGAAGTGCTGAGCAAGCACCCTGGCATCAAGATCATCGAGAAAAAGACCGCCAACTGGGACCGCGCCCAGGCCCTGACCCTCACCGAAGACTGGTTGAACGCGCACCCCAAAGGCATCAACGGCGTGATCGCGCAAAACGACGACATGGCCCTTGGCGCCGTGCAGGCACTGAAGTCCCACGGGCTGACCTCCAAGGACGTGCCGGTGACGTCCATCGACGGCATGCCGGATGCGATTCAGGCGGCGAAAAAAGACGAAGTCACCACCTTCCTGCAAGACGCCCAGGCCCAATCCCAGGGCGCGCTGGATGTGGCGCTACGCGCCCTGGCGGGCAAGGACTACAAGCCGCAATCGGTGATCTGGGAGCGCTACGGAAAAGACGTGAAATGGGGCGATGGCACTGCCAGGAATTACATCCTGCCGTGGGTGCCCGTCACTAACGCGAATGCGGATGCGCTGTACCAGCAGGTCAGCGGCGGCAAGTAGTGTGATCGTTCCCACGCTCCGCGTGGGAATGCATCCCGTGACGCTCCGCGTCACCCAACATCGGGACGCAGAGCGTCCCTGGCGGCATTCCCACGCAGAGCGTGGGAACGATCGAGACGATCGAGAGAGGAGTCATTCATGTCTGGATTCTGGAACCAAGCCTTCGACCTCACCGGCCGTTGCGCGGTGATCACCGGCGGCGCCGCCGGTATCGGCCTGGCCTGCGCCCACCTGCTGGTGGAACGCGGCGCGCGCGTGGCCTTGCTCGACCGCGACCCGGCGGTGGTGCAGGTCGCGGCCGGCCTGGGCGACGGGCATTTGGGGATTGCCGTCGACCTCGGCCAGATCGGCCAGATACAGCGCACCATCGACAGCGTATTCGAACACTTCCAGCGCCTGGATTACCTGATCAACAGCGCCGGCGTGGTGCTGCTGGACAAGGCCGTCGACGTCAGCGAAAGCGCCTGGGACACCACCCTGGACATCAACCTCAAGGCCAGCTTCTTTGTGGCCCAGGCCTGCGCCAGACACATGCTGGCGCAGGGCGGCGGGCGCATCGTCAACCTGGCCTCCCAGGCCGCCGTCATTGGCCTGGACCGCCACGTCGCCTACTGCGCGAGCAAGGCCGCCATCGTCGGCATGACCAAAGTGCTGGCCATGGAGTGGGCGCCACAGATCAACGTCAATGCCATCTCGCCGACCATCGTCGAGACCGCCCTGGGCAAAAAAGCCTGGGCCGGTGAAGTGGGCGAAAAGGCCAAATTGCAGATCCCGGCCGGCCGCTTTGCCCTGCCGGAAGAAATCGCCGGGCTGGCGCTGTACCTGCTCAGCGACGCCGCGCAGATGATCACCGGCGCCAACATGGTGGTCGATGGCGGCTACAGCATTCAGTAATTCATCTTTTGTCGTGAGGTTTTTGTCATGTCCACCGTCACCGAACGCACACCTGAACAATTGTCCCCGGTCATCCCGAAAACCATGCAGGCCGTGGTCTGCCACGGGCCGGAAGACTATCGCCTGGAAACCGTCGACGTGCCCACGCCCGGCCCAGACGAGATTCTCACCAAAGTCGAGCTGTGCGGCATCTGCATGGGTGACATCAAGACCTATCGCGGCGCACCGTCGTTCTGGGGTGATGCCGAGCAACCGCGCTATGTGAAGCCGCCGATGATTCCGGGGCATGAGTTCGTCTGCCGCGTGGTTGCCCTCGGCCCGGGTGCAGAAAAACGTGGCGTGACGGTCGGCGACCGAGTGATCTCCGAGCAGATCGTGCCGTGCTGGGGCTGCCGTTTCTGCAACCACGGCCAGTACTGGATGTGCCAGAAGCACGACCTGTATGGCTTCCAGAACAACGTGCAGGGCGCCATGGCCCAGTACATGATCTTCACCAAGGAAGGCATCATCCACAAAGTGCCGGAATCCATCGCCCCGGATGAGGCGATTCTGATCGAGCCGCTGGCCTGCTCGCTGCACGCGGCCGAACGCGCGAATGTCGACCATGACGATGTGGTGGTAGTCGCCGGCGCCGGCACCTTGGGCCTGGGCATCATTGGTGCGGTGCGCCTGCGCAACCCGAAAAAACTCATCGTGCTGGACATGAAACCCGAGCGCGCCGCCCTCGCCCTGCGCATGGGCGCCGACGAAGTGTGGAACCCGGCTGAAGTCGACGTGATGGCCAAGATCCGCGCGATCACCGACGGCTATGGTTGCGACATTTATATCGAAGCCACCGGGCACCACAAGGCGGTGAATCAGGGCCTGGCGATGCTGCGCAAGTTGGGGCGTTTCGTCGAATTCAGCGTGTTCAATGACGAGGCCACGGTAGATTGGTCGATCATCGGCGACCGCAAGGAATTGGATATTTTGGGTTCACACCTGGGGCCGTACATGTACCCGCGCGCCATCGACTTTATCGGCAACCGCAAGATCGACATGCGCGATGTGGTGACTCACAAGTTTGCGTTGGCGGACTTCAAGGAAGCGTTTGCGGTGATGGAGCGTGGGGACAAGTCGCTCAAAGTCGTCCTCGAACCTTAAGAACACTCCCACATTAGATTGTTGTTGCCCTTCAAGAACAAGAACAGGAACCCGCGTTATGAACCGAGTCATCAACGATCCGGACCAAGTGGTCGAGGACATGCTGCGCGGCATCCTGGTCGCGCACCCCGAGCTGCGCCAATTCGAAACCAACCCACGGGTCATCACCAAGGCCAGGCCCTCGGCAGCCGACCATGTCGGCATTGTCACCGGCGGCGGCTCCGGCCATGAACCGGCGTTCCTCGGCTACGTCGGCCCGGGCCTGGTGGACGCCGTGGCCGTCGGCGAGATTTTCTCCTCGCCCACCGCCAAGAGCTTTTTTGACGCCTTCCGCGCCGCCGACCATGGCGCGGGCGTGGCCTGCCTGTACGGCAATTACGCCGGCGACAACATGAACGTAAAGCTGGCGATGAAAATGGCCGCCAGCAAAGACATGCGCATCCGCACCGTGGTCGCCAATGACGACGTGGCTTCCGCGCCCAAGACCGATATCGCCAAGCGCCGTGGCGTGGCCGGCGAAATCTTCATGTGGAAGATCGGCGGCGCTGCGGCCGCCCAGCATTACGACCTGGACGGCGTGATTCGCGTCGCGCAGAAAACCGTGGATAACTGCCGCTCCATCGGCATCGGCCTCACGCCCTGCACCATCGCCGCCGTGGGCAAGCCGAACTTCCAGATTCCCGACGGGCAGATGGAACTGGGCATCGGCCATCACGGCGAACCGGGCATTGAAGTGATCGCCATCGAACCGGCCGCCGCCATGGCCGAGCGCATGCTCGCGCCGATCCTGGCCGACCGCGATTTCAGCCAGGACGACAGCGTAGTGGTGCTGGTCTCGGGCCTGGGCGCCACGCCGGTGATGGAGCTGTATGTGTTCTACGCCGAGGTCGAAAGCCAACTCAAGGCCAAGGGTTTGAAGATTCACCGTTGCTACGTCGGCAACTACTTCACCTCCCTGGAAATGATGGGCGTGACCCTGACCCTGCTCGGCCTCGACGCCGAGCTTAAAACCCTGATCGACCAACCCTGCCGTTCCATCGGCATGACCCAGGCGGAGTGAACCATGAGCCAGCACTTTTCCACCCGCGACGGCAGCGCCATTGTCGCTGACCTGGTCAGCGTGATCGTGGCCAACCGCGAATACCTCAGTGAAATCGACGGCGCCATTGGCGACGGCGACCACGGCATCAACATGGCCAAGGGCTTTGCCCATTGCGGGCGCAGCCTCGAAGGCCGCCAACTGACCCTGGCCGAAGCCCTGGATGAACTGACCCTGAGCCTGATGGAAGGCATCGGCGGTTCCATGGGGCCGCTGTATGGCAGCCTGTTTATCGGCATGGCCGACGAAGTGCGCAGCAGCGAGGCGATCGACGCGGCAACCTTTGCTCACCTGTTGCGCGGCGGTTTGACCTCGTTGCAGGACATCACCGAAGCGGGCGTGGGCGACAAGTGTCTGATGGACACGCTGATCCCGGCGGTTGAAGCCTTTGAGCGTGCGCAGGCCAGTGGCGCGTCCTTCAGTGATGCACTGGAGGCGATGAAAACCGCAGCGTCACAGGGGCGTGATTCGACCAAAGACCTGATCGCCAAAATCGGCCGCGCCAGCCGCCTGGGCGAGCGCTCGCTGGGGGTACTGGATGCCGGGGCGGTGTCGTGCTGTCTGATACTTACGCGCCTGGCCGACTCCGTGCAGCCACGGCTGACTGCCTGACCTGCTGGATATACCGCGCCACCGCCGGCGCTTTTTCAAAGCGCCGGTGAATCAGCGACAGCCACGATGAAGCCTCGTTACCCTGAATCGTACGGTACACCACGCCTGGCAAACTCACGTGCCCGACCATAGACGCCGGCACCACCGCCACGCCCTGCCCTAACGACACCAATGCCACCACTGCGACCAACCCACCGGGCTGCGGCCCCAGGCTCGGCGCGAAACCACCCTGCGCCGCCACCTGCAAGGTGCCGTTGATTTGTTCCGGCAATATAAACGTCTCGTTTTGCAGGTGTTCGCAGCCGATGGCCCTTAGCCCCAACAACCAGGAATCCTGAGGCAGCGCCAACACAAAGCCTTCGCTGTCCAGGCGCACCGCCTCCACACCGTCGGGCAAGGTCATGGGCGAGCGGATATAGCCGATGTCATAACGCCCGTCGGCCACCGCACCGGGCAAGGACGCCATGGCGCATTCGCGCACATTCACGCTCACATCGGGAAACGCCTGGCTGAACGCCTGCATCTGTTTTTGCAGCAGCCCCGAATACACCGCCGACGCCACATAGCCCAATTCGATATGCCCGATGTCTCCCCGCCCGGCGCGCTGGGCGTTGCGTTGGGCGAACTCGAACTGGCGCACGGTGGCTTCGGCCTCAATCAACAACGCCGCGCCGGCTTCGGTAAGGCTGACTTCCCGTTGCTGACGGATAAACAGGCGCGTGCCCAGTGAGGCTTCCATGTCCTGGATCTGGCGACTCAAGGTCGGCGGCGCGATGCCCAGTTGCTCAGCCGCGCGGGTGAAATTGCGCTGCCTGGCGACGGCGAGGAAGTAGCGGAAATGGCGGATTTCCATTATTGCATTAGCTCAAAGGTAATGAAGTTCAAGGTTCCAGCTAATAAAACCGAGCATGGCCGGAGATAAGCTCAACGTACTCCAACACTAGAGAGCCCTTACGATGCACGTCAACTGTCTTTCCCGTATTACCTGTAAGGCAATCAAGCCATGAGCCGGGTCAGCCCGCGCCTCACCCTGCTGACCGCCTCCGGCGTCTGCTCGCTGATCGTGCTCGACACCAATATCGTCGCCGTCACCCTGCCGAGCATTGCGCGCGACCTGGGGGCGAACTTCGCCGATATCGAGTGGGTGGTCAGCGCCTACATGCTGGCGTTCGCCGCGTTATTGCTGCCCGCCGGCAGCATCGCCGACCGCTTTGGCCGCAAGCGGTCGCTGATCTGGGGCTTGAGCATTTTTATCCTCGCCTCACTGGGCTGCGGCGCTGCACCGAATGCGTTGCTCCTGGACATTGCCCGCGCTGTAAAAGGCGTCGGCGCAGCCTTGCTGCTGACCGCTGCCCTGGCCTCCATCGGCCACACCTTTCACGATGAAGTCGAGCGTGCCAAAGCCTGGGCGTTCTGGGGCGCGTGCATGGGCGTGGCGATGACCGCCGCGCCGACACTGGGCGGCGTGATCACCCAGTACCTGGGCTGGCGCTGGATCTTCTACCTCAACCTGCCGGTGGGCCTGGGATTGATGGCGCTGGTGCTGCGGGCGATTCCCGAATCACGCGACACTCAATCGGCACGCCTGGACCCGTGGGGCAGCCTGGCCTTCAGTGCCAGCTTGCTGTGCCTGATCTGGGGTTTGATCGAGGCCAATCGCATCGGCTGGGACAGCCCGCTGACCTACGCGCGCCTGATTGGCGGCGCAATGTTGCTGGGGGTGTTTGTGCTGGTCGAACGTGTGCAACAGCGGCCCATGGTCGACTTGCAACTGTTCCGGCACCCGCGTTTTATCGGCGCGCTGCTGGGGATGTTTGCCTACGCCGGGTGCGCCCAGGTGATGATGACGTTGCTGCCGTTTTATCTGCAAAACGGGCTGGGTTTCTCCGCTGTCGCCTCGGGCCTGGGTATGTTGCCATTTGCCCTGACCATGCTTATTTGCCCACGCATCGGTGCACGGCTGGCCGGGCGTTTTGCGCCAGCAACGATGATGGCAACCGGTTTGACCCTGGTGGGCTGCGGCAACCTGTTAAGCGCATGGGCGGTGAATGCGGGCGGTTATCTGCCCTTCGCGCTGGCGATTGCCGTGACCGGTGCCGGTGCGGGCCTGCTCAATGGCGACACGCAGAAAAACATCATGGCCTGTGTGCCGCGTGACCGTGCGGGCATGGCGTCGGGCATGAGTACCACCATGCGCTTCAGCGCGATCATGCTGGCCATCGGCGTGTATGGGGCGCTGCTCAGCAGCCATGGCGAGCAGTTGCTGAGCACGAGTATCGACCCGCAATGGCAGGCGCAGGTGGCGGGGATTGCATCGCGAGTGGTGGCCGGGGATATGCCGGCGGCGATGGGCATGCTGCCGGAACCGGCACGAAGGGTGGTGCAACCGTTGGCGCAGCAGGCGTTTGTGGGTGGGTTCAGCGGGGTGTTGTGGGTGGCGGGGCTGTTGGGTTTGCTGGGGGCTTTGGTGGTGGGGACGCTGATGCGAAAGCCGATTCCCGCCCCCACCAACAACTAAATGTGGGAGCGGGCTTGCTCGCGAAAGCAGTGTGTCAGTCACCACGTGTATCAACTGAACCACCGCATTCGCAAGCAAGCCCGCTCCCACACTGGGATCACCTACCGTCTGTAGTTACCAGAACCGCTGCTGGGTCAATCGGCTCCACCAGGTCAGCAACACACGGTCCACCGAGCCGCTGGCCGCCAGGCCCACGCGTTCCTGCAGGCTTTTACGCTCGGCGTAGTGCAGGTGGAACACCTCGGCCGTCTTGGCCTTGGTCGCCAGGTATTCGTCGCTGGTTTGCAGTTCGTCGACCAGTTGTTTATCGAGCGCTGCAACACCCAGCCACACTTCTCCGGTCGCGACGTCATCGATGGCCAGCTGCGGGCGATAGCGCGACACAAAGTTCTTGAACAACTGATGGGTGATGTCCAGGTCTTCCTGGAACTTCTCCCGGCCCTTCTCGGTGTTTTCGCCAAACACGGTGAGGGTGCGTTTGTATTCACCGGCGGTCAGCACTTCAAAGTCGATGTCGTGCTTTTTCAGCAGGCGGTTGACGTTGGGCAGCTGCGCCACCACACCAATGGAGCCGAGGATGGCAAAGGGTGCGCTGATGATCTTCTCGCCAATGCACGCCATCATGTAGCCGCCGCTGGCCGCCACCTTGTCGATGCACACGGTCAGCGGCACGCCGGCCTGACGGATACGCGCCAGCTGCGATGAGGCCAGGCCATAGCTGTGCACCATGCCGCCGCCGCTTTCCAGGCGCAGCACCACTTCGTCTTTCGGCGTGGCCAGGCTCAACAGCGCGGTGATTTCATGGCGCAGGCTCTCGGTGGCCGAGGCCTTGATGTCGCCGTCAAAATCCAGCACAAACACCCGTGGCTTGGCCTCGGGCTTCTTCTTGCTGTTCTTCTTTTCGGTCTTGCTTTCGGACTTGCGCAGGGCCTTGAGCTGGTCCTTGTCGAGCAGGCTCGATTCGAGGCGTTCACGCAGGCCTTTGTAGAAATCATTAAGCTTGCTGACCTGCAATTGGCCGGCGGATTTGCGCCGCCCCTTGCTGCGCAGCGCGGCGAAACTGATCAGTACCACCACAATAGCGATCACCAGGGTGACGGTCTTCGCCAGAAAGCTCGCGTATTCGGCCAAAAAATCCATATGTCTCCTTAAAAAAGCACGGCGCCAGGCGCGGATGGCCCAGCATACCGACGGCACCGCCTTCGGACCAGTGCTCAAACCGCCAGCAGTCGGCCTCTAACGCGCTTTTAAAACAAGCGTATGTTTTTTCATTGACAGCTCCCTGCCATCCTCATAACCTCGCCTGACTTTCAACGTACCGGGAAAACGGACGTGGGCAGCATCTACCTGATTCGACATGGCCAGGCCTCCTTCGGTGCAGACGACTATGACGTCCTGTCGCCCGTCGGCGTGGAGCAAGCACAGGTACTCGGTCGCCACCTGGCCGACCTGGGCCTCAGGTTCGACCGTTGTGTCTCGGGCGACCTGCGTCGCCAGCAACACACCGCCACCGCCACATTCGATCAATACCGCACCCTCGGCCTGCCAGCCCCAACGCTGGAAATCGACACGGCCTTCAACGAGTTCGACGGCGAAGCGATCATCCGCGCCCTGCTCCCCGACCTGCTGAGCACCGAGCCCCACGCCGTGGATATCCTGCGCAACGCTGCGCAAAACCGCAGTGAGTTCCAGCGCATTTTCGCCCTGATCATCGAGCGCTGGCTGGCCGGCACCTACGACCCGCCTGGGCTGGAAAGCTGGCTGGGCTTCGTGGAGCGTGTACAGGGTGGCCTGCAACGCATTCTGGAAGCGGCCGACAACCGCGACAAGATCGCCGTGTTTACTTCCGGCGGCACCATCACCGCCCTGCTCCACCTGATTACCCGAATGCCTGCCGCGCAGGCCTTCGAACTGAACTGGCAAATTGTTAACACCTCGCTCAACCAGCTGAAATTCCGTGGTCGCGAGGTGGCACTGGCTTCCTTCAACAGTCATACCCACTTGCAACTGTTGAAGGCGCCGCAGCTCATCACCTTCCGATGAATTGCGGCCAACCGTGACCCCAAGGTCACTGGACTCTACCTTAAAGGATCGAAACCATGACTGACGTAGCCAAAGCTGTAGAAGCAATGAAAGCCAAATTCAACCCGGCCGCTGCCGACGGCCTGGACCTGGTGTTCGGTTTCCGTATCGACGACACCCAGAACTTCTCGCTGGTGGTGAAAAACAACACCTGCGAACTGCTGGAAGGCGAAAACCCTGACGCCCAAGTCACTCTGGTGATGGACGCCGAGACCATGAAAGGCATCGTCAGCGGCGAGACCGATGGCATGCAGGCCTTCATGGGCGGCAAGCTGCGCACCGAAGGCGACATGATGCTGGCCATGAAACTGAGCGAGCTGTTCCCGGCCTGATAACGCCGCGCTCAAAAAAATCCCGCCTTCCGGCGGGATTTTTCGTTCAGCCGGCTTCCCGGTCAGCGGGTATTGGCATTATCCATTTCTTCGAACGTGTCCATGTACGCAGGGTCATTACCGTCGTTTTCACGAATCACACGCCCTTCATACTCGGCGGTGATTTCACCGGTATTGACGTCAAGCCCAACCACGATCACCAGCTTGTATTTGCCCACTTGCAAGTACATGTCATAGAGGTCCCGGGGTTCATCGGGCGCCATAAAAAAGCTGTAGCTGTAACGTACGCGCCTGGTTAACACGGGCCACTGTGCTTCAAACGTGCGGGAATCGAAGGATGGGAGCACATCGCTGATTCCACGCAGCGCAGCCTCGACCAGTTGGTCATTGTCCTTGGCCTTGAAGACCACCGGATGCGTGCGAGTCATCGACCGCATCGGGTTGGGAACAATATCCGTTTCAAGGCGGTACATGCCGCTGCTGAACCATTTTGTTGCATCGAAGGTGTCGTCACCTTTCTCGCATTCGCGGCAATGCATCATCAGCGGGGCCGCGGTGCTTTCTCGGGAATACAATGAAGTGATGGACACACCGAAGGTGATCAGCAATGCCCACAATAGGCCTGCACTGCCAACTCGCGCGATAACATTCGCCATCGTCTACATCCTTGTCTGGAGGGGCGGCGAATTTACCTGCAATTTCGCAAACAATGTAGTTTTAATGTGGGAGCTGGCTTGTCGGGTCGCCGCATCGCTGCGATAGCGGTGAACCCGACGACATTGATGCAGACAGTGCCGACGCCATCGCAGGCAAGCCAGCTCCCACAGAAAAGCTCGTCAGTGGTGCGGCTTAGCTTTTGGGCTGCAGCAACAACGCCACCAACGCACTCCACCCCGTCTGATGCGACGCCCCCAGGCCACGCCCGGTTTCGCCATGGAAATACTCATGAAACAACACCAGATCGCGACTGGCCGGGTCTGCTTCCAATTGCGCATAGCCTGCCATCGATGGGCGCAGGTCATTTTCATCGCGTAAAAACAAGCGCGTGAGGCGCTGGCTGAGGCTGTCGGCCACTTCTTCAAGGGACGCCAGATAACCACTGCCCGTCGGGTACTCCACCGAGAAATTATCCGCGTAGTAGCGGTGAAACTCGCGCAACGATTCGATCAGCATGTAGTTCACCGGCATCCACAACGGCCCGCGCCAATTGGAGTTGCCGCCGTACAAGCGTGAGTCGGACTCGCCGGGCTGGTAGCGCGCACACAGGGTGTCGCCATTCATTTTCAGCGCCAATGGCTGTTCGGCAAAGGCCTTGGATAACGAGCGCACGCCAAACGTCGACAGAAACTCCTGGTCATCGAGCATGCGCCGCAGCAGGTCCTTGGTGCGCTCGCCACGCAGCAAGGCGAGCAACAGGCGGTTGCCCTGCCCCGGTTCGTTCCAGCGCGACACCAGCTTGGCCAGGTCCGGCCGGTGTTTCATAAAGCCCAGCAGTCGCTCACGCAAGCCTTGCAGCCCTTCATGCTCGCGTTGCTCCAGTACCAACACGGCAAACAGCGGCATCAGGCCGACGATGGAGCGCAGGCGCACCGGCTCGCTCTGGCCGTCCGGGCGGTGCAGCACATCGTAGAAGAACTGGTCCTGCTCATCCCACAAGCCTTCGGCGCTGTCGTCGACGCGGTTGATCGCGCCGGCGATGTAGAGGAAGTGCTCGAAAAACTTCACCGCGATATCCACGTACACAACATTGCGCTTGGCCAGTTCCAGGCCGATGCGCATCAGGTCCAGGGCATACGCCGCGACCCACGCGGTGCCGTCGGCCTGATCCAGCTGGTAGCCCGGCGGCAAGGTGGCCGAGCGGTCGAACAAGGCGATGTTGTCCAGGCCCAGGAAGCCGCCCTGGAACAGGTTGCGGCCCTCGGCGTCCTTGCGGTTGACCCACCAGGAAAAATTCAGCAGCAGCTTGTGGAAAATCCGCTCGAGAAAGTCCATGTCGCCCACGCCGGTCAGCGCCTTTTCCTGCTGATACACGCGCCAACTGGCCCAGGCGTGTACCGGCGGGTTGGCGTCGTCGAAGCGCCATTCATACGCCGGCAGCTGGCCATTGGGGTGCATAAAGCGATCTTTGACCAGCAACAACAACTGTTGCTTGGCATACCCCGGATCAATCAACGCCATCGCCACGGCCTGGAAGCCCTGGTCCCAGGATGCGTACCACGGGTATTCCCAGGTGTCGGGCATGGACAAAATGTCGAAGTTCGACAGGTGCCGCCAATGGGTATTGCGGATATGCAGGCGTTCGGGCGGCGGCGCGGGTTGGGCCGGGTCGCCGTCGAGCCACTGGTTTACATCAAAGTAGTAGAGCTGCTTGGACCACAGCAGCCCGGCCAGGGCCTGGCGCTGCACATTGCGCGCGTCATCATCGGCAATGCCTTGCTGCAAGGCGGCGTAGAAGTCGTCCGCCTCTTGGCGGCGCAGCGCGAACAGCTTGCGTGCATTGACCTGGGGCGCGTCCACCGGCGCGAACCGCAGGTACAGGGTTTTGCTCTCCTGGCCCGCCAGTTCGAGGATGAAACGCGCGGCGACCTTGGTGCCCACGTCCCGGCGGATTGCCGAGTCTGCGCCACCCACCACGTAATCGTTGATGCCATCCTTGAATGGCCCCGGCGCCGGTTGCCCATCGAGCTTGGGGAAGTTGCTTTCGTTTTCGCAGAACAGCCACTCCAGGCCGTCCTGGCCCCAGGCGCTGAGGTGGCGATCGGTCAGCTCATGGTGCCGGGCCAGTACCCGCTCACCGTCCATGCGCAACTGCGGCTTGGGCGCGTCAAAGGTCCAGCTCCAGTCATTACGCGCCCACAGTTGGGGCAGCACCTGCACACGCGTCGGCTGGTCCGCGCGGTTGTGCACGGTGACGCGCATAAAAATATCGTCGGGCTGATGCTTGGCGTATTCGACCGTTACATCACAGTAGCGGTTGTCTTCGAACACGCCGGTGTCGAGCACTTCGTACTCGGCATTCTCAAGCCCGCGGCGGGCGTTTTCGGCGAGCAGGTCGGCATAGGGAAAAGGCGCATGCGGGTATTTGTAGAGCATGCGCATATAGGCATGGCTGGGCACGCCGTCGACAAAAAAGTACAGCTCCTTGACGTCTTCGCCGTGGTTGCCCTCGGCGTTGTTGAGGCCGAACAGGCGCTCCTTGAGGATGCTGTCACGCTCGTTCCACAGTGCCAGACCCAGGCACCAGCGCTGCGCCTTGTCGCTGAAACCCGCCAGGCCGTCCTCGCCCCAACGGTAGGCGCGGCTGCGGGCGTGTTCGTGGGGGAAGTAGGCCCAGGCATCGCCATCGGCGCTGTAGTCTTCGCGCACCGTGCCCCATTGGCGTTCACTTAAATACGGGCCCCACTCGCGCCAATGCTCGGCGTCCTGGGCGGCCAGGCGCTGGCCTTCAATAGTTGCAAGGATGTTGGTTGCGGGCGTGGCCGTCATTGGGTCCTCCATCACTGACACAGTGGGGGCAGTGTAGAACCCATCCGTGGGCGGATGCACATGAAGTCGTGTTCGCGCGCGCAAAAAAAGAGGCCGCTGTTCAGGCGGCCTCCGTTTGTCGCGGCGCGAGCTTAGAAGATCGCGTAGGTGTAGTTGAAGATCAGGCGCGTCTGGTCCTGGTCTGCGGTGCCGGTGTTGTGACCTTTATAGGTACCGGTACGGAAGGTGGTGCCGAAGCCTTTGAGCGGGCCTTGCTGCACCACGTAGTCGAGGCGGAAGTCGGTTTCGTTTTCTTTCTGATCCGACCCACCGGCCACTTTGGACTTGATCCCTGTGCCGTCCAGGTACGCCACGGAGGCTTTCAAACCTGGTACAAAGGCCTTGAAGTCATAGGAGTACTGGCCAAAATTGACCTGCTCACCCGCGCGGGAGAACTGGCCCACCACCGCGTCGGTGAACAGGTAGAAGTCGCTGCCGCCCGCGCCTTGTGCGTTTGGATCAGCGATGCTGCCCTGGTTGACCCAGACGAAGCCGCCGTCATCGCTCACACCGATGTGACCGAGCATCAGGCTGCTGCCGCCCAACTGGTAGGTGAACGCGGCGCTGTAGGTTTTGTTGTCCACTTCGCCGGCGTGCTTGGCGTAGCCGCCGTTGTTGTTGAACTGGTAGCCGGCGTCACCATTTTTGCCGTCGCTGGTGCTGTCGAAGTAACGCAGGTCAGTCTTGAACGACTGGTCGTTGCCCAATGGCAGCACGTGAACCAGGCCGAAGTAGTTCTGTTTGTAGAAGTCTTGCAGGTCGGCGTAGTAGTACTGCAACGTCAGGTTTTTAGCGATGGCGTTGTCGGACGAGCCAAACGGTTTGTAGTCCACACCGCCGAACTTGAAGCTGTCGCTGTCGCGGGTACCGCCGGCAACGCTCAAGCCCGTGGCGTTGCTGGAAGCACGGCCTTCGGCACGGTTGAGCTCACCACCGGTGAAGGTCACGTTAGGGATGTCGTTGGAGGTCAGGATGCCGCCGTCAAAGGTCTGCGGCGCCACACGGCTGTCGTTGGAGACCAGGATAGGCAACACCGGGGCCAAACCGCCACCGACGTGCAACTCGGTCTGGGAAATGCGGAATTTCACGTTACCCGCAGCGCGACCGAAACTGTCGGCGGGTTCGGTGCCGTTGTTTTTGGTCGGGAAAAAGCTGTTGCCGTTACCCGCCAGGCCCGGGCCTGCGGCGTGGCCGTCGCCACCGTCCAGACGCAAGGCGCCGAACGCCATCACGTCGAAACCGACGCCGAGGGTGCCTTGGGTGTAACCGGATTTGTAGTCAAAACGCAGCAAGGTCGCAGCTTCGCGCAGATCGTTGTTGGTGCCCGAACGGTTGTCGGCGCTGTAATACATGGTCCGCGAACTGACAGCCGCATGGCTGTCTTCAAGAAAACCGCTGTGCCCCGTGCCGGTGCCCAGAGAACCGAGCCCGAAGTCATCAGCGCACGCGTGTTGCGCGAGCAACGCTGCGGTGATGGATAACGCCAGTGTAGAAATTTTCATGTGTAACGGCCCCTAAACATTTTTTTATGTGCGTTGTGTGCAAACGGCGTTTTCATCCCTACAAACGTAACGATTGTTTCATGAGGACCGGGGCGCGCCTCGTGAAGAATTAGTTAGGAAAGTCGCCGCGAAAATGAAATTTTCCTGGCGCTGATTTTTGTCATATTTGCGTCATTTCATTCATTTGCAGAATGAAGTCCTGAGGATTCTTCGTTTGCCAGCCCCCTTAAAGCCCAACAGAATCCAGAGAAAGGCCGCACCCTCACCACCGTGTTCAGGAATTTTTCTATGCCAGGCGCCGCGTATGTCAGCCCCGACGAGATTCGCAAAGACTTTTCCAGGGCCATGTCCGACATGTACCGAGATGAAGTTCCGCTTTACGGCGCGCTGATGGAGCTGGTGGCCGAGACCAATACGCGGGTGCTGGAGGGTGATTCCGGGCTGGCCAAACACTTGCAACGCACCGGTGAAATGGATCGCCTGGCCATGGAGCGCCACGGCGCCATCCGCCTGGGCACCGCCCATGAGCTGGCCACCATCGGCCGTCTGTTTGCGGTGATGGGCATGCAGCCGGTGGGCTATTACGACCTCACACCCGCCGGTGTGCCGGTGCATTCCACCGCCTTTCGCGCCGTGCATGAACAGGCACTGCAGGCCAGCCCGTTCCGCGTCTTTACCTCCTTGCTACGCCTGGAACTGATCGAAAACCTCGAGCTGCGCGCCTTCGCCGAAAGCGCCCTGGCCAAACGCTCGATTTTCACCCCTGGCGCCTTGGCGCTGATCGAGCAAGCCGAACGCAATGGCGGCCTCAACGTCGCGGATGCCCAAGCGTTTGTCCGCGAGGCTCTGGAAACCTTTCGCTGGCACCACACCGCCACCGTGACCGACGCCCAGTACCAGCAATTGAGCGACCAGCATCGCCTGATCGCCGACGTGGTGGCGTTCAAAGGCCCACACATTAATCACCTGACACCCCGCACCCTGGACATCGACCAGGTGCAGGCCGCGATGCCCGGCAAAGGCATCACGCCCAAAGCCGTGATCGAAGGTCCGCCCCGTCGCCAGTGCCCGATCCTGCTGCGTCAGACCAGCTTCAAGGCCCTCGACGAGCCCATCGCGTTTACCGACGCCAAAGGCAGCCACAGCGCGCGCTTCGGCGAAATAGAACAACGGGGTGTGGCGTTGACGCCAAAGGGTCGCGCCCTGTACGACCAGTTGCTGAACGCGGCGCGCGACGAACTGGGCGCCTTCCCGAATGAGGGCAACGCTGCACGTTACGTCGAATTGATGGAGCGACACTTCCAGGCCTTCCCCGATAACCACGCGCAGATGCGTGAACAGGGCCTGGCGTATTTCCGCTACTTCGTCACCGAGCAAGGCTTGGCGGCACGCGGCCAGGCTGGTCAGCCGCAAACGTTGGAGGCCTTGATGGCGGCCGGGCACGTGGCGGCGGAGCCTTTGGTGTATGAGGATTTTCTGCCGGTGAGTGCGGCGGGGATTTTCCAGTCGAACCTGGGCGATGCCGCGCAAAGTCACTACGCAGCCCATTCGAACCAGGCTCAATTCGAGCAGGCACTGGGCCGTCGGACGATTGATGAATTGAAGCTGTATGCCGAGACGCAGCAGCGCTCCATGGATGAATGCATCCAGGCGCTGCGTGCATAAGAAAGGATGCCCGCCCGGCTCAGCAGCGCAATCCTTGCGCCGCGACAGTCCCCAGAGCCGGGTGGACGGCCGGCATCATAAGCAGTGAAACGCCGGCTGTCGCTCAGACAATTCTGAACAAATATGTCCGCGTCCTGTAGGACGCTTTATTGCAGCAAGTCCCTGATTTCGTCTTTAACCAACAGGCGTTTATCCTTCAGCTTCTTCAACGCCTCATCACTGCCGGATGCCTTTTCGGCGCTCACCACCTGCTCATCGACGGTGTTGTACTTATCAAACAGCGCGTTCAAATGGGGATTTTTCGCCCGACGCCCGTCGACCTCTTCCTTGCTCAAACCCAAATCCTGATACAGGTCGTGTTTCACTGGCATGGAGTACCTCCGCAAGTTGATCAATGGCCTACGCCTTGAAACTAGCCCATTCCAAGGGGTCTTGTCATGTCTTGGGTCAAGGCGGTCCCGTTCGTCGTAATGCCCACGATGGGATCAAACCTTTGCCGTGCCCTGCCCTCCACTGTAGATCGCCACCCGAGGGAGAACGGTTTCATGACTCACGCTGCCACTGCTGTCGACACCCAATGCATCAACACCATTCGCACCCTGGCCATGGACGCCGTGCAAAAGGCCAACTCCGGCCACCCCGGCACGCCCATGGGACTGGCACCGGTGGGCTACACGCTGTGGAGCCGCTTCCTGCGTTACCACCCCGAACACCCGGATTGGCCTAACCGCGACCGCTTTGTGTTGTCGGTGGGGCACGCTTCGATGCTGTTGTATTCGCTGCTGCACCTGGCCGGTGTGGTTGAGATTGATGCCCACGGCAAGCGCTCCGGCCAGCCGGCGATCAGCCTGGACGACATCAAGCATTTCCGGCAGATGAGCTCCAAAACCCCCGGTCACCCCGAGTACCGCATGACCACCGGCGTGGAAACCACCACTGGCCCGCTGGGCCAGGGCTGCGCCAACAGCGTCGGCATGGCCATGGCCGAACGCTGGCTGGGCAAGCGCTTTAACCGCGACGGCCAGGTGCTGTTCGACTACAACGTCTACACCCTGTGCGGTGATGGCGACATGATGGAAGGCATCAGCAGCGAAGCGGCCTCGATGGCCGGGCACTTGAAGCTCGATAACCTGTGCTGGATCTACGACAACAACACCATCAGCATCGAAGGCCACACCGAGCTGGCGTTCAGCGAAGACGTGATCAAGCGCTTCCAGGCCTATGGCTGGCACACCTTGCACGTTACCGATGCCAACGACCTGCAAGCCCTGAGCGCAGCGTTGGAGACCTTCCAGGCCAACACCGGCGCGCCGACCCTGATTGTGGTCGACAGCGTGATCGGCTACGGCTCACCGCACAAACACAACACCGCCGCCGCCCATGGCGAGCCATTGGGCGAGGAAGAAATCCGTTTGACCAAAGAGGCCTACGGCTGGCCGCAGGATTCCAGCTTCCTGGTGCCAGACGACGCGCGCACGGTGCTGCGCGATGCGCTGCTGGAACGCAGCCAGCCGCTGTATGAAACCTGGCAGCAACACTTGGCGCAGCTGGAGCAGTACGAACCGGAGCTGGCCGATGAATTGCGCCGCATGCGCGCCGGCGAAATGCCGGAGCATTGGCAGGCCGAATTGCCCCACTTCGACACCGACGCCAAGGGCGTGGCCAGCCGCGCCGCCGGCGGCGAGGTGCTGAATGCCTTCGCGCAACAAATCCCCTGGCTGCTGGGCGGCTCGGCGGACTTGTCGCCGTCGACCAAGACCAACCTCACCTTCGACGGCGCCGGGCGTTTCAGTGCCGATGACTACAGCGGGCGCAACCTGCACTTCGGCATCCGCGAACACGCCATGGGCGCGATTGCCAATGGCATGGCGCTGTCCTACCTGCGGCCGTACACCTCGACCTTCCTGGTGTTCAGCGACTACATGAAGCCGCCGATCCGCCTGGCGGCAATCATGGAATTGCCGGTGGTGTTTGTGTTTACCCATGACTCGATTGGCGTGGGTGAAGACGGCCCCACGCACCAGCCCATCGAACACCTGACACAACTGCGCGCCACGCCAGGGTTGCTGACCCTGCGCCCAGGCGATGCCAACGAAACGCTGGAACTGTGGAAGGTGGCCCTGGCGCAAACCCATCGGCCGAGCTGCGTGGTGTTGTCGCGCCAGGCGCTGCCGACCTTGGATCGCACAAAGTATGCGGCGGCGTCTGGGGCGGCCAAGGGCGCTTATGTGTTGGCGGGTGCTGATAAACCTGAGGTGCTGCTGTTGGCGACGGGCAGTGAGGTGAGCCTGGCGGTGGCGGCTTATGAGCAGTTGCAAGCTGAAGGCATTGCCGCTCAGGTTGTATCGATGCCCAGCTGGGAATTGTTTGAAGACCAGGATCAGGCGTATCGCGACAGTGTCTTGCCGCCCGCGGTAAAAGCCCGTGTGGTAGTGGAACAAGCTGGGCCCCTGGGTTGGGACCGCTATGTCGGGCAGACTGGCGCTAAAGTGGTGATGAACAGCTTTGGCGCGTCGGCACCGTTGGCCAAGTTGCAGGAGAAGTTTGGGTTTACGGTGGAGAATGTGGTGAAGCAGGCCAAGGAGCAGATCCGCCTGGCTGGGCGTTGAGGGGGCATATCCGTTATTTAGGTAACGGCGGCTTATGGTTCCGCCCTGACGGCGGGTCACTTTTGCAGCTGGGCCGGCATTCCGGGCGTTTGCCAAAAGTGACCCGCTGTAAGAGCGGAACCATAGGCCGCCGTTACCGCAGCAACGGATATGTACACCGACAAACCGCCATCACAGGCAAGCCAGCTCCCACAGTTAATCGGCGTTGAAACTTACACCAACTCCCGCGCCAAAAACGGTGCAGTGCGACTGGCCTTGCTCTTGGCCACCTTCTGCGGCGTACCACGAGCCACCACCTTCCCGCCCAAATCCCCAGCCCCCGGCCCAATATCAATCACCCAGTCCCCCTGGGCCACCACGCGCATCTCATGCTCCACCACGACCACCGTGTGCCCCGCATCCACCAGATGATTAAGCTGACTCAGCAAACGGTCCACATCCCGAGGATGCAAACCCGTAGTCGGCTCATCCAACACATACAACGTCGCGCCTCTGGCATTACGTTGCAACTCGGTCGCCAACTTGATCCGCTGCGCCTCACCGCCGGACAGCTCGGTCGCCGGCTGCCCCAGACGCAGATACCCCAAACCGATATCCCGCAACACTTGCAACGAACGCAACACCCCAGGCTGCTCGGCAAACACCTCGACCGCCTGCTCCACCGTCAACTCCAGCACCTGGGCAATGCTCAAGCCTTGCCACTTGATCGCCAACGTTTCAGGGTTATAACGCGCCCCATGACAGGTCGGACACGGCGCATACACACTGGGCATAAACAGCAACTCGACACTGACAAACCCTTCCCCCTCGCAATGGGGGCAACGGCCCTTGGCGACGTTGAACGAGAACTGCCCGGCATCGAAATGACGCTTCCTGGCCGCCGGCGTTGCCGCAAACAATTTGCGCACGTTATCGAACAACCCGGTGTAAGTCGCAAGGTTGGAACGCGGCGTGCGGCCGATGGGTTTCTGGTCCACCTGCACCAAACGTCGAATCTGTTCCAAACCGCTGCTGATCCGCCCGCCACTGCTTTGCGGGGCAGCGTCTTCAAGGCTCGGTTCCTCGTCGCTTTCCAGCACACGTCCCAGCCCTGTCCCCACCAGTTCCAACAGTGCCTGGCTGACCAGGCTGGATTTGCCCGAACCGGAAATACCCGTCACCGCCGTAAAGCAACCCAGCGGGAAATCCACGCTCAGGTCCTTGAGGTTATTACGCGTCACGCCTTCAAGCTTCAGCCAGCCGGACGGCTCACGTCGCGTACGGCTGCAAGTGCGCCGCTCGGCGAACAAATACTCGCGCGTCTGCGACGCCTGCACATCCGCCAACCCGGCGGGCGGGCCGCTGTACAGCACTTGCCCGCCGTGCTCACCGGCAGCCGGGCCCACGTCGATCAACCAGTCGGCGCGGCGCATGGTTTCCAGGTCATGTTCCACCACAAACAACGAATTGCCGGCGGCTTTCAAGCGTTCAAGCGCAGTGAACAAGGCTTCGCCATCCGCCGGGTGCAGGCCCGCCGAGGGTTCGTCCAGCACATAGATCACGCCGAACAATTGCGAACCCAATTGGGTGGCCAGGCGCAGGCGCTGCAATTCCCCGGACGATAATGTGGGCGTGCTGCGCTCCAGGGACAGATAGCCCAGGCCCAACTCGGTAAGGGTGCTGACCCGCTCCAGCAAGTCCTGGCCGATACGCTGGGCCGCCAGGCGTTTTTCCACCGACAGTTTCATCGTGTCCTGCCCCGCCGCCACCGGGCGCAGCAACTCGGCCAACTGCGCCAGCGACAGCTGCGACAGCGCGCCGATGTCCACCCCGGCAAACTTCACCGACAGCGCCGCCTTGTTCAAGCGCTTGCCCTCACACGCCGGGCAGGCGCTGCCCTGCATAAACTGCGACACGCGCTTTTTCATCAGGGCGCTTTGGGTGTGGCTGAAGGTGTGCAGGATATAGCGCCGCGCGCCACTGAACGTGCCCTGGTAGCTGGGCTCCAGCTTGCGTTTCAGCGCGTCGCGGGTCTGCTGCGGGGTGAAGCCTGCGTACACCGGCACGGTCGGGGTTTCTTCGGTAAACAGAATCCAGTCGCGCTGCTTTTTCGGCAGGTCGCGCCACGGGATGTCCACGTCATAGCCCAGGGTCACAAGGATGTCACGCAGGTTCTGCCCCTGCCACGCCAAGGGCCAGGACGCCACCGCACGCTGGCGAATGGTCAAGGACGGATCGGGCACCATCAGCGCCTCGGTCACCTCATACACGCGGCCCAAACCGTGGCAGTGCGGGCAAGCGCCCTGGGGCAGGTTCGGTGAAAAATCCTCGGCGTACAGCATCGCCTGCCCCGGCGGATAACTGCCGGCACGCGAATACAGCATGCGGATCAGGCTCGACAAGGTGGTGACACTGCCCACCGACGAGCGTGCACTTGGCGTGCCGCGCTGTTGTTGCAGGGCCACGGCCGGTGGCAAGCCTTCGATAGCGTCCACATCGGGCACGCCGACCTGGTCAATCAGGCGCCGCGCATAGGGCGCCACCGATTCAAAATAGCGGCGCTGAGCCTCGGCATACACCGTGGAAAACGCCAGGGATGATTTGCCCGAACCCGATACGCCGGTAAACACCACCAGGGCATCCCGGGGAATGTCCACATCGACGTTACGCAGGTTGTGTTCGCGGGCGCCGCGCACACGCACAAAGCCTGGGCGCTGGGCAGTGATCGGGGGGATGTCGCGCTGTGACGTCATGGGCAACCTTGTCTGGCGGTGAGCACGCTGCGCACCCGTTGCGTGAGGGCTTCGGGGCTGTAGGGCTTGCTCAGCAGATGAATGTCGGGGCTCAGCAAATGCGTGCTGGAAAGAATGTCGCGGGTGTGGCCGGACGTGAACAGTACCGCCACCGGCGGGTGCTGCACGCGGGCCCAGTCGGCCAGGTCGGTGCTTTTGACCCGGCCGGGCATCACCACGTCGGTAAAGATCAGGTCCGGGCGCACGTCGTTTTGCAGGGCCTGCATGGCCCGGTCGCCGTCTTCGGCGGTCAGTACGGTGTAGCCCGATTGCTGCAGCAACTCGACCACGGTCAGGCGCACGCCTTCGTTGTCCTCGACCACCAGGATGGTTTCCTGGCCGCCGCTGTGAGTCGCCTGCTCGGTGTCGACCTCACCACATTCGGGTTCCAGGCTGTGGGGGAAATACATCTGCACCACCGAGCCTTTACCCTCCTCGCTCCACACCTCCACATGCCCGCCGCTTTGGCGCACAAAACCAAACACCATGCTCAAGCCCAGGCCGGTGCCATGCCCTTCGCGCTTGGTGGTAAAAAACGGCTCGAACGCACGCTTGAGCACCTCCTGGGGCATGCCGACACCGGTGTCGGTCACCGCCAAACGCACGTATTCACCGGGCTTGATGCTTTTACCGATGCAATCGCCCGGGTTGAGGATGATGTTTTCCCCACTGATGCGAATCACGCCCTCGCCTTGCATGGCATCACGGGCATTGATCGCCAGGTTGAGCAGCGCGTTCTCCAATTGGTTGCGGTCGACATTGATGCACCAGGAGTCCTGGGGCAGTTGCACATCGATATGAATGGTCTCACCCAACGCCCGTTGCAGCAGTTCGCCTAAACCGGCGTAGATACGTTGTGGGTTGTACACCGCCGGCGACAACGGCTGGCGACGCGCAAACGCCAACAGTTGCGAGGACAGCTTGGCGCCGCGCTCCACCGCCGCAATGGCCGCCGTGACCCGGCGCTGCACCTGGGGGTTGTCCGGCTCGTTGCGGGCCAGCAGGTGCAGGTTGCCGGCGATCACTTGCAGCAGGTTATTGAAGTCATGGGCCACGCCGCCGGTCAGGCCGCCGATGGCTTCAAGCTTCTGGGATTGGCGCAACTGGTCTTCGGCGGCGGAACGCGCTTGCACTTCGGCGGCGACGCGTTGCTCCAGGTTATGGGTGAGTTCCTGGCGCAGGCGCTCGGAATGCACATGCTCGGTGGTTTCCACCACAATCGCCAACACCCCGGCCGGCTGTTGGTTATCCCCGGCGACGGGGCTGTAATAGAGGTCCAGCCAGACGGTTTCCGGCTTGCCATTACGCAACAACACCAGGTCTTTGTTGTTAAACGTCAAGGTGCCGCCCGCCAGGCAGGTGTCGACCACGTGGCGATTGAACTCGGCCACTTCCGGCCAGCCCAGCTCCACCGGCGTGCCGAGCAAATACGGGTGCCGGCCGCCGGCAAACACCGAATAGCTGTCGTTGTAGATCATATAGCCCGACCGCCCCCACAGCATCACCATCGGCACGGGCGAGGCCAGCATCATCTGCACGTTGCAGGCCAGGCTGGCGCTCCAGGTGTCGATCGGCCCCAGGTCGGTCGTCGACCAATCGAAGGCACGGATACGCTGGGCCATTTCACCGGACCAGCCTTCACAGCCATAAGGGTTGGATAAAAATTGCATCGGTTGGCTCTGTGCAAAGAGAGGGTATTTGCAACGTTTTGGAGCGCGCCAGCGGCGGATGGTTTCACTTGTTATAAGTTAGGAGGTAATGGCGGCAAAAACCACTGCCTTCAATGAAAATCCCGGCTGCGCACAGGGATGCCTTCCAGCAGTGGCGTCAGGTCGGTGAGACGCCCGGCAATCAGGTGCCGCACCTCACCCACCGCCTCCCAGCGCCCGTCGACTTTGAGCAACCGCGACCCCACTAATGCTGGGCGCTGGCGTTCTGCCAGGTCGCGCCACACCACCACATTAAGGTTGCCGAATTCATCCTCCAACGTCACAAAGGTCACGCCACTGGCGGTGCCAGGGCGCTGACGCCCGGTCACCAGACCGGCCACACTGACATTGCGCCCATGCTCCACCGTCATCAGCTCCAAAGAGCTGCGGCAGCGGCGTCTACGCAACTCATCACGCAGCAACGCCAGCGGGTGCGGGCCCAGGGTGGTGCCAACCGTGGCGTAATCAGCCTGCAAGTCTTCGCCAACCGTCGGCGCCGGCAATTGCACCGCCGCTTCTTCGGGGCTCGGCAGGCCCGCGAACAAGCCCAACTGTTTATGCACGCCTGCCACTTCCCAGCGTGCCCTGTGCCGGTTGCCCGCCAACGCACGCAAGGCCCCGGCATCCGCCAGCAACGCCTGGGCCCGCGCATCCAGCCCGGCACGCTCGTCCAGGTCGGCAATGTCGCTGAATACCCGACGCTGGCGCGCCGCCTCGATACGCCGCCCATCCTCCTCACGAAAACCCGAGATCATGCGCAAGCCCATGCGAATTGCCGGTTGCTGGCCGTCGACAGGCTCCAGGCTGCAATCCCAGTCACTGGCCAACACGTCCACCGGGCGGATCTGCAAGCGGTGGCGCCGCGCATCCTGCAGGATCTGATCCGGGCTGTAGAAACCCATGGGCCAGCTGTTGATCAAGGCGCAGGCGAACGCCGCCGGTTCATGGCACTTGAGCCAGCAACTGGCGTAGGTCAGCAAGGCAAAACTGGCCGCATGGGACTCGGGGAAACCATAGCTGCCAAAGCCTTTGATCTGCTCGAAGATCTGCGCAGCAAATTCCTCGCTGTAGCCGTTCTTGAGCATGCCGGTGCGCAGGCGCTGCTGATGCGGTTCGAGGCCGCCATGGCGTTTCCACGCGGCCATGGAGCGGCGCAACTGGTCGGCTTCGCCGGGGCCATAGTCGGCGGCGACCATGGCGATCTGCATCACCTGTTCCTGGAACAGCGGTATACCCAAAGTACGTTCAAGGACGGCTTTGAGTTGAGGTGACGGATAAGTGGTGGGCTCTTCGTTATTCCGGCGCCGCAGGTACGGATGCACCATGCCGCCCTGGATCGGCCCAGGCCGCACAATCGCCACCTCGATCACCAGGTCGTAGAAATTCTTCGGTTTGAGCCTGGGCAGCATCGACATCTGTGCCCGCGACTCGATCTGGAACACGCCGATGGTGTCAGCCTTGCTGATCATTGCGTAGGTGGCCGGGTCTTCCTTGGGTATGCCTGCCAGAGACATATCGCGATCGCGATGGCGGCGCAGCAAGTCGAAGCAGCGGCGGATCGCGCTGAGCATGCCCAACGCGAGGATATCCACCTTGAGCAGGCCCACGGCGTCGAGGTCGTCCTTGTCCCACTGGATAATGGTGCGCTCGGCCATGGCGGCATTTTCCACCGGCACCAGGGTGTCCAGCGGGTATTCGGAAATCACAAAGCCGCCAGGGTGCTGGGACAAGTGCCGGGGGAAGCCGATCAGTTGTTGAGTCAATGTCAGCACACGCCGCAGGATCGGGCTTTGCGGGTCGAAGCCGCCTTCGCGCAGGCGCGCAAGCGGCGGCGCATCTTCACTCCAGCGTCCGCAACAGTCGGCCAGCGCGTTGATCTGGTCCGGCGGCAAACCGAGGGCCTTGGCCACATCACGCACCGCGCCGGACGCGTGATAACTGCTGACCACTGCCGTCAAGGCCGCGCGGGTGCGGCCGTAGCGCTGGAATACGTACTGCAGCACCTCTTCACGGCGTTCATGTTCGAAGTCCACGTCGATATCCGGCGGTTCATTGCGCTCCCTGGACAGGAAACGCTCGAACAGCATGCTCGTCAGGCTCGGGTCGATTTCGGTGATGCCCAAGGCAAAACACACCGCCGAGTTGGCCGCCGAACCCCGGCCCTGGCACAGGATCGAACGGCTGCGGGCAAAGCGCACGATGTCATGCACCGTCAAAAAGTAGCTTTCGTAGCCCAGCTCGCTGATCAGCACCAGCTCCTTGTTGATCTGCTGCAAGGTCTTGGCGTCGACACCGTGGGGCCAGCGTTGAGCAATGCCTTCTTCAGTCACCGCGCGCAGCCAGGATTGGGCATCATGGCCTGCGGGCACCAGCTCGCGTGGGTAGTGGTAGCGCAACTGGCTGAGGTCAAAGGTGCAACGTTTCGCGATGGCCAGGGTTTCATCACGCAGCGCTTGCGGGTACAGCGCGGCCAACGCCTCGAGGCTGCGCAAATGCCGCTCGCCATTGGGGTGCAGGCGCGTGCCGGCTTCGGCCACCGGCACGTGATGGCGGATCGCGGTCATGGTGTCTTGCAAGGCGCGGCGACCCCGGGCGTGCATGTGCACATCGCCGCAAGCCACCGCCGGAATCTGCAGGCTGGCGGCCAGGGCCAGGCGCTGCTGCAAATGGCGCGCATCGTCCTGGCCGCAGTGCAGGTGCACCGCCAGCCACAGGCGTTCGGCGAAGGTGTGTTGCAGCCATTGGAGGGTGGCCTGGGTGTCGCTGTCTTCGGCCACCCACAGCGCCAGCAGGCCGGGCATCGGTTGTTCGAAGTCGGCGTGCAGCAGGCGGTAACGGCCTTTTTCGGCGCGGCGGCGAGCCAGGGTAATCAGCCGGCACAGGTGTTGATAGCCGCTGAGGTCTTCGACCAGCAATACCAGTTTCGGACCGTTTTCGATGCGCATCTCGCTGCCGATAATCAGCGGCAAACCCACCGCCTTCGCCGCCTGCCAGGCCCGCACGATGCCCGCCAAGGTGCATTCGTCGGTGATTGCCAGGGCGCTGTAGCCTTGGCGCTTGGCACGTTCGAACAGCTCCAGCGCACTGGACGCGCCGCGCTGGAAACTGAAATTGGACAGGCAATGCAGCTCGGCGTAGCTCATGCGAACCAGCCTTGCAGCCACAGCCCGTCGTTTTGCCCTACATGGCGATAGGCCCAGCCTTGCTGGCCGGCACGGGTGCGGATCAGGTAATAGTCGCGGCGGATATCGGCGCCGTCCCACCAGCCGGATTCAATACGTTCCGGGCCCATCAGGATCTGCACGCCCTGCTCGGCCAGCAAGGTCGGTTCAGTCAGCAGCCAGCCGGGGCGCTGCACCTTGTGCAAGGTCGGGCACGCACGGCTGTCGGCGCTCGCCTGCCAGGCACATTCGGGGCGGTGGTCGGCGTGAAAGCGCAGGCTTTGGACGGCCTCATCGCCCAGCCGTGCGCGCAGGCGTTCGCGCAGTTGCTCCCAAGGCAAGGTTTGTTGCGGGCGATCGTCGAACAGGTCCTGGCGTTGCGGCACAAACACCGGCAGGTCCTGGGCCACCAGGCGAAAACCGCGCACCGGTGAGGTGACTTGCACCTGCTCCAGGCGGCCACGGGCCAGTTCGAACAGCATCGACGGTTCACGCTCGGCGCTGAGCAGGCCGACCTTGATCACGCTGTCGGGCGCCTGGGCGTGTTCCAGGTGCAAGTCGAAGCGCTGCACGCCACTGTCGCGCCCGCAGAGAAAGGCGGACAAATCACCGGTCAGGCGCCGTAACGGGAACAGCAACGCCTGGTGTGACTGCACGTCGAAATTCAGCTCGATGCGCACGTCGAACTGATCCGGCGGCTGGTAAAACGCCAGGGCCAGTGGGCGCTGCCCGCTCAGGGCATCCAGGTGCTTGAGCAAGCCGGCGTCAAAGCGCCGCGCCAGCGTATGCCGAGGCAACGCCTGCACTTGGGCCAAAGTGCGCAAGCCCATACGCGACAAGGCCGTGGCCGCCTGCGGGTCAAGGCCGGCGCGGTCGATGGGCAGTGGCGCCAGCGCCTGCTGCAAGGCGTCCTCGCCGATCGCCAGGCCATCGTAGAGATTGGCCAGCACCCGCGCCGCCGCCGGGTTGGGCGCGGCGACGATACGGTGGCGAAAGCCCAATTCGCTCAACTCCTGACGCAAGCGCGCCTCGAACTGCGGCCACGGCCCGAACAGACCCAGGCTTGACTCGATCTCAAACAGCAACGCACGCGGGTAATACACGCTGACCTGGGAGCTGAAACGGTAGGCCCAGGCGGCGAGGAACTGCTGCCAGCGCTCGATTTCGGCGGGGTCGTATTCGGCGCTGGCAAAGGTCTTGGCCAGGGCATGCGCGGCCGTCAGCGATTGACCTGGTCGCAGCCCCAAGGCCCGGGCAGCGGCATTGACGGTTTGCAGCACGCGCCGCTGCGGCGTGCCGGCCAGCAGTACCAAGGGTTGGTCCGGCTCGGGGTGCACACGCTGCACCCCGTCCAGCGCCAATTGCGGGAAGACAATACACACCCAGCGCATGGCAACCTCAGTGCCCCGCCAGGGCAATCGGCGCCGGGTGGGCCAAACCGCCCCGGCACTTGAGCACCCGCACTTGCGCAGGTTTTGCCTCGACGGCCAGGCGCAAGGCGGCGGGCGATGAATTGACCGACTCGCTCAAAGCGCGCCAGGCAAACGCCAGGGTCTGGCCGGTCTCGGCCGCCACCTGCAAGCGCCGCAAGGCACGGTCATCGGCCTTGCGCGGCCAGCACAACACCGCGCCGCAACTGCCGGAACGCAGGCACTGCTCCACCGCCCACAACACGTCATGCGCCTCGGCCTGTATCACCGAAAGCTGACGCAGATCCACCCCGGCATTCTGCCAGGCGTGGGGGTACGGCGTGTAAGGCGGCGCCACCAGCACAATGCGCTCGCCCGCCGTTGATAAGCGGGCCAGGGTGGGCAACACCAATTGCAGCTCACCAACGCCCTCCTTCGCCATCAGGATTTCACTCAGCGCCGACTCCGGCCAACCGCCCGTGGGCAACACCGCGTCCAGCGCCGCCAGCCCAGTGGGGTGCACGCTGGCGGGTGGCGCGGCGGGCCGGCCTTTCCAGACGCGGCCGCCATTGAACAGCGTGTCCAGAGCAACGACGGCGCCCATCAACCTTGCCTCACCAGGCCGCAGAACACCCCTTCGATGGCCAGGTCCTGATCCGGCCCGACCACAATCGGTTGATACGCGGGGTTGCGCGGCAGCAGGCGCACCTGCTCGCCGTGGCGCTCAAAGCGTTTGATGGTGACTTCGCCGTCCAGGCGCGCCACCACAATCTGCCCGTTCAAGGCTTCGACGCTGCGGCGTACGCCCACCAGATCACCGTCGAGGATGCCGTCTTCGATCATCGAATCGCCCTGAACACGCAGCAGGTAATCCGGGGTTTTGGCGAAAGTGGCAGGGTCGAGTTGCAGACGGTTGTGCACTTCGGCATCGGCGCCGATGGGCAGACCGGCGGCGACACGGCCGAGTACCGGCACGTCCAGCCACTCAGGGCGCGCCGGCTGGTTGAGCAGGCGGATGCCACGGGCCTGGTTGGGGTTGACCTCGATAAAGCCGGCTTCGGTCAAGGCCACCACATGTTTGCGTGCGACGCTGCGCGAGGCAAAACCGAACGCCTCGGCGATCTCGGCGAGGCTTGGAGGCTGGCCTTGTTGCGCGATGCGGTCGCGGATAAAGGTCAGGATGGCGGTGCGGCGGGGGGTCAGGGTTGTCATGGAGTACATTTGTACTCTTGTGGGAAATTTCTGACAATAGCCGGTAGTCGGGAGGGTTGGATTGGATACCTATCCATTAAGGATGTAAGGGCCGGCGCCGGAGCAACAGCAACAGCAGAGCAATACTCGGTCAAAGGTGGGAGCGGGCTTGCTCGCGAATGCGGTGGGTCAGTGACAGATAAATTGACTGACCCACCGCTTTCGCGAGCAAGCCCGCTCCCACATTTAGACCGTGTTGCATCAAGTAGATACGCTTTGGATTTGCACGTGATCCGGCTCTTGCTTCAACCACTCAGGTCGGCTTTCAGGCCGCCGTGCTCTGTTTTTGATCTTGATCTGCTTTTGATCTGAGAATCGCCCCGTCAACCACGCTGGCCGAACGCAGGCTTGAATCCGTGGGCAACCCGGCAGGACGCCGGGTTAGCCGCGCTGGGCCAGGGATGGCCCATCGCGGCGGCCCACGGATTCAAGCCTTCGTTCTGGCATGCCGAGCCTAGGCGAGGCACCGAGTGGTGGGCGATGTACTCAATCACCCCACTCAATTACCAGCCATCTTTAAGCATCCGCAACTCCAGATGCTGCAACAGCATGATGGTCTTGCCATCAACAATCTCCCCACTGCGCACCATCGCAAGCGCCTGCTCAAACCCCAGCTCCAGCACTTCGATATCCTCGCCCTCCTCCGCTAGCCCGCCCCCCTTACCAATCTGATCCGCCTGCGAATACTCACCGATAAAAAAGTGAATCCGCTCTGTCACCGACCCTGGACTCATAAACGCCGCATAGATTTTTTCCACATGACCCACGCGATACCCGGTCTCTTCCTCAGCCTCCAGACGAATACGTTCTTCAGGACTGGCATTGTCCAGCAACCCGGCAGCCGTTTCGATCAAGTAGCCAGGGTAATCGTTGACAAACGTAGGCATGCGAAACTGCCGGATCAACAGCACCGTGCGCTGCTCACGGTTGTACAACAGGATGGTCGCGCCATTACCCCGGTCATACACCTCACGGGTCTGAGCCTGCCAGCTGCCATCCTGGCGGCGCAGGTCGAAGCTGTACTTTTTCAAGTTGTACCAGCTGTCTGAAAGGGTTTCTTCGGCGGTGATGCGAATAGGGCTGTTGTCCATGGTCGGGCCTTTGCTCATAGAAGCCGGGAGCATGTCGCGCCAGCAATGTCAGCGTCAAGCGGCCCGCTTACAGAGGCGGCTGCTTGATGCGCAACCACGCGGCGGCGACTTCTTGCGCACTGGCCGCCTTGATGCGCGCAAGATTACGCGGGTACTCCACTCCGGGGTTTTCCGTAAAGCGCGTGGCGGTGAATTGACCATTGCTGGCACGCAGGATATAGCCGGTGTCCTGGCACTGCCCAGAGGCCAGGAACACCACGCCCGGCGTCACCCACTCAGGCTTGAGTTCATCCGGTTCGTCGGTCACGCCCCACATGCGCGTCTTGGCCACCGGCGAGATCGCGTTGACCTTGATGCCGGCCTCGGCGCCTTCATGGCTCAGTGCGTTCATGATGCCCAATTGCGCCATCTTGCCGGCGCTGTAGGCCACCAGCCCGGTTTGCTCGTATTGCACGTACATGGCGCGGTCGGAGGTAGTCAGGATGATGCGCGGCGCCGCCGAGCGCAGCAGGTGCGGCCAGGCGTGCTTGCACAGCCAGAGCGGCGCGTAGAGGTTGATGTCCATGGCACGCTGAAGGAAGCCGGCGTCAAGGTCGGCGATGTTCTGGTAACCGACCCAACCGGCATTATGGATCAGGATATCGAGCTGGCCGTAAGCCTCGAGGGTGAAGCTGATCAGTTGTCGGCAGGCCTCGTCCGTAGACAGGTCACCGCCATGCCCGAGTACCGCCAGCCCTTCGGCCTGCAAGGCTGCGGCCGCCGCGTGCACCACCGACGCATCGGTGCCGGCGCCCAGCTTGTCGGCGCCGATATCGCTGATCACCACCTGCGCGCCGCCTTGGGCCAGCGCTCGTGCATAACTGAGGCCCAGCCCGCGCGCGCCGCCGGTGATGATTGCCGTTTTGCCGGTGAAATCCATTTGCATGTTCTCCTGTTCGGCCGCCCACCCTAACAATCCGAGCAGGGGGTGTTCAAGGCTGCAACACTTTGCAAGCAATCCCCGTCTACGGCCGTCGAATTAATGCCTGCCTGCTCGCGCCATCTGGTAAAACGCCTGCTTCGCCTTTGTTCTGGAACCTTCATGTCCGCTCGTTTTCTGTCCCGCCTGGGCCTGCGCTGGTTTCCCCTGCTGTGCATGGCCATCCTGATTGTCGGCCTGCCGGTGGGGTGCGCCGTGCTGCAACACAAGGAGCGCGAACTGGTGTTTCGCATCGAGCCGGGCACCGCCGGCTGGTACACCGGCCTGCCCAAGGCGGTGCAGGCATTCGATATCAAGCCGCCCAGTTTTAAATCGGGGCAGAACCTGCACGGCTGGTGGTACCCGGCCGCCAACAAAGACGCGCCGGCCATCCTCTACCTGCACGGCGTGCGCTGGAACCTCACCGGGCAGTTGTTTCGCATTGAACAGCTGCACGCGCTGGGCTTCTCGGTGCTGGCCATCGACTATCGTGGGTTTGGCCAAAGCCATGGTGATTTGCCGTCGGAAACCAGTGTGTATGAGGACGCGCGCATTGCCTGGGAACGTTTCCAGATATTGCAGCCTGACCCCGCCAAACGCCTGCTCTATGGGCATTCGCTGGGCGGCGCCGTGGCTATCGACCTCGCCGCTGAGCTGAGCAGGCAAACGCCTGTGCCGGTGCGCGGGCTGGTGATCGAGTCCACCTTTACTTCCCTAGGGGATGCAGCCACCGCCGTGGCCAATACCTCGTTGCCGGTGCGTTGGCTGCTGTCGCAGAAATTCGATTCCATCGACAAGATTGCCGACGTGCACATGCCGTTGCTGGTGGTGCACGGCCTGGCCGACCAGTACGTGCCACCGCGCTTCAGCCAGCAGTTGTTTGAAGCCGCCCAGGAACCCAAGCGGTTGTTACTCGTACCTGGCGCCACCCATAACAACAGCATGAGCCTGGCGGGTCGCAGTTATGGCCAGGCATTGGAAAAACTGCTGCAGGCGAAGATGCCAGCAACAACGCCAGCAACAATAGCCAAGCACTCCACAGGTCGAGACGGCGAGTCGTAACCGCACTTTTCGGCACTGGGTTCGCGCTTGGCTGTCAAGCGCCAACCCTGCTCATACTGGCCCAAAACCAATTCTGATCAAATATTAACCGAAGGTTAAATCGCCAACCCTGCCGGGCCTTCGCAAAGTTATCCACAGAGATACCCACGGTTTTCGTGGACAACTCTTTTTACTTTTTTACGATTTTTTTGCTCAGCAAACCCCTGTGGGAAAGCTACCCGGCAGCAAAATCTCGCGATTCACATCGCGTATATCGTTATAGCCACACAGTGCCATCGACACATCCAACTCGCGGGCGATGATGTCAAGGGCCTTGGTCACACCGTCTTCACCCAGCGCGCCCAACCCATACAAATGCGCGCGGCCGATCATGGTGCCTTTGGCGCCGAGAGCCACGGCCTTGAGCACGTCCTGGCCGGAGCGAATGCCGCCATCGAGCCACACTTCAATCTGCTCGCCCACAGCCTCTGCAATCGCCGCCAATTGGCTGATGCTCGACGGTGCGCCATCGAGCTGGCGGCCACCGTGGTTGCTCACCACCAGCGCATCCGCACCGCAATTGGCGGCCAGCCGCGCATCTTCCACATCCAGGATGCCCTTGATAATCAGCTTGCCGCCCCAGCTTTTTTTGATCCACTCCACATCGTCCCAGCTCAAGCGCGGGTCGAATTGCTGGCCGATCCAGGATGACAGCGAGGTGATATCGGCCACACCTTTGACATGCCCGACGATATTGCCGAAGCCATGGCGCTTGGTGCCAAGCATGCCTGCTACCCAACGCGGCTTGGTCAGCATATTGAGGATATTCGGCACGGTCAGCTTGGGCGGCGCCGACAAGCCGTTGATCAAGTCCTTGTGGCGCTGGCCAAGAATCTGCAAATCCAGGGTCAGCACCAGCGCGTCCACACCGGCAGCCTTGGCGCGCTCGATCAACTGCTGCATAAACGCGCGATCACGCATCACATACAACTGGAACCAGAACGGTTTGCCGACGTGGGCGGCAATGTCTTCCAGCGAACAAATGCTCATGGTCGACAAGGTATAACGCAGGCCGAACGCGGCGGCGGCGCGGGCGGTGAGGATCTCGCCGTCGGCGTGCTGCATGCCCGCCAGCCCGGTGGGCGCCAGGGCCACGGGCATGGCCATGTCCTGGCCGATCATGGTGGCACGGATTGAACGCTCATCGATATTGCGCGCCACCCGCTGGCGAAACTGGATGCGGGCGAAATCGCTTTGATTGGCCCGGTAGGTGCTTTCAGTCCAGGAGCCGGAGTCGGCGTAATCGTAGAACATCCGCGGGACACGTTTTTGCGCGAGCTTGCGTAAATCTTCGATGGTTGTGATCAACGGCATCTAGGTCACCTCTCCCTGAACTGAGCCTGGAGAGTAACCGCCCATCGGCCTGGCAACCAGCCATTGCGTTTAGATTGGCGGGCGACTAATCTCGCACAAACCCGCAGAAAGACGCATAACCATGCACAACACTCATCAAGCCATTGACCTGCCTTCGTTGCGCAAACAGAAGATTCTGCTGCTGCTGGAGCGCGATGGCAAAGTAACCGCATCCGAATTGGTCGAACACTTTGCCGTGTCCCAGGACACCATCCGCCGCGACCTCGGCGAACTCGCCGCCGCCGGGCTGCTGCAACGCGTGCACGGCGGCGCCCTGCCCCGGCCCAAAGACACCGGCAAGGATTTTTTCACCCGCGTCGGCGAAACCAACGAGATCAAGCGTCACCTTGCCCGACTGGCCGCCGACCGGGTGCAGGACGGCCAGATCGTGCTGTTCGATTCCGGCTCGACCACGCTGCAGATTGCCCAGTCTTTGCCGCGTTCGATCCGCCTGACCGTCGTCACCCCATCGCCGATGATCGCCATCGCCTTGGCCGATCATCCCGAGGTCAAGGTGATTCTCGCCGGCGGCCAACTCAACCCCGCCACCTTGTCCACCAGCGGCCAGGAGGCCGTGCGCCTGATCCAGAGCATCAAGGCCGATTTGCTGTTTACCGGCGTGTGCGCGCTGCACCCGCAAGTGGGTATCAGCTCGCTGCATTTCGATGAAGTGGCGGTCAAGCAAGCCTTGCTCGACAGCGCCTCCCACGTAGTGGCCGTGACTATGGCGGACAAGCTCGGCGCGGTGGAACCCTTTGTGGTGGCGCCGTGTAACCGCATTCATACGCTGATTACCGAATGGCATGTGCCGAGTGTCGAGGCGTATGAGCAATTAGGCTTGGAAGTGCTGCGGGTAGAGGTCGAGTAGCAACAAGCCATCGGTCACGGCGTGGCCGCTGGCGGTGTTGTCGAAGATGCACCAGGCAGGCATGCCTGATTCGGCACATTGACGCAGCTGTTCAGCCAGCGCCTGCACCCGTTGCGGACCATAGGCACTGTGGTAGATACGCGGCGAGCCATGCAGGCGCCAGTACTGCACGCCCTGCCAACCTGCGCCGGCATCGAGCACCGCGGGGTCGGCAGTCACGCGGCCTATCTGCAGGTCCACCAGCAATGCCTGCGCCTCAAGCCAACTGGCGTGCCGTGGTTCAAGCACCACGGCACCGGCAAAACGCTGGCGCAATGCGCTGAAAAAATCCAACGCCACGCTGGGTTCATAACGCAGCGAAGGCGGCAATTGAATCAGCAGGCAGCCGAGTTTTTCGCCCAAGTGCAAGCACTGTTCAAGGAACTCATCCAGTGCCGTCTCGCAGTGCTGCAAGCGCAGTTCATGGGTGATGAGCTTGGGCGCCTTGAGCGAAAACCGAAACTGCGGCGGCACCGACTGCGCCCAGCGCTTGTAGGTGTTGGGCTGGTGCGGCCGATAAAAGGAGCTGTTGATTTCCACCGCGTTGAAACGCGATGCATAGCGCTGTAAATGCGTGCCCTCACCCGCAAAATCCGGCCAGTGCGCGCGCGGCAAACTCCAGCCGGCACAGCCCACGTAGAGCGGCGCCATCAAAACAAGACCTTGGCCGCGTCACGCATGAAAATTTCAACGGTCTTGGGGCCCACGCCGTCGAATTCGGCCAGGCGTTTTTCGAATGCCTTGCGGTCAGGGCTGGCGCTGCGGATATAGCTGATCTTGCCCGCGTACTCGGCATTCAACTTGGCGCTGAGGTCGAGCAGACGCTGCGCCGTGCTTTCGTCGTAACGCACGTAATGGGCCCGCCCGAGCATCGAAACCAGTTCACGCGACGTGCAGTGTTGCAACTTGCGTGCAGTGTCGCGGCCCTCCTCCTCCACGATCACCTTGTAAGCCTGCGCCGCAATGGGCGCCTGAATACGCTTGCCCATCAGGAAGCTGGCGATAAACCATTTGAACAGGCTGGCGTCATCATCGGGCGCCAGTTCAATACCCAGTTCAGCCGCCGTGATCGACCGGGCCATGCTCAGTGGCCCAGCTTGCGCTCGGCCTTGGCGGCCTGCTCGTTGATGGCGTCAGTCTGGCGTTCGGTGTCCTTGATCGAGGTGGGCGTGAGCACCTTGTCCACGCTTTTGGTCTTCGGGTTTGGTTGTTCCAGCGTCTGCCCCTTGGCAGGTTGTTGGCGGCCTTTCTGGGCGTCTTCGGAGCTGATGGGTTCCGGGGTTTTGTCGACAGTCTTGGGGTCGGTCATGGTCAATCTCCTGGCTATTGAACGCCCGCAAAAAGCAGCAGGCACCTATGCAGCAGAGGCCGGCGCTTTTCGATAGTTCAGGATTTTTGCAGGCCGGGCTTTATCGAAAACCACCCACGAAAAAACTCCAAATTAATTTAAACCTTTGCCGCCCACGCTCGATCCACTCTCCCACACAGCATGATTAATCCATCCAGCAGGAGAGACTCGACCATGAGCTCACAACTCAACGGCAAGAACATCCTCATCATCACCTCCAACACCGGCATCGAGCGCGACGAGCTGCTCAAGCCTCTGCAAGCACTGCGTGGCTATGGCGCGACGGTGACACACGGATCCAGCAAAGGCGGCACCGTGCAGACGTTCGTCGGCGACACCGAGAAGGACCAGACCGTGGAATCGGAGGTCAAGCTGTCGCAGGTGCTGAGCAGCGACTTCGACGCGCTGGTGATTCCCGGCGGTACCGTGAATGCCGACACCCTGCGCCAGGACGCGGCTGCGCTGAAGTTGATCAGCGACTTCGCCAAAGCCGGCAAAACCGTCGCAGCGATCTGCCACGGGCCATGGGCACTGATCGATGCCGGCGTGATCAAGGGCAAGACCCTTACCGCGTATAAAAGCGTGCGCATCGACCTTGAAAACGCAGGCGCCGCAGGTGTGGTCGATGCCCAAGTCAAAGAGTGCAAGGCCAATGGCTGGACCTTGATCACCTCGCGCACACCGGATGATTTGCCGGCATTCAACGAGGCGATTGCCAAGGCGGTCACGGGTTAACCGCCACGCTTGAACGCAAACAGGCGCCCATGGGCGCCTGTTTGCTGTGTGGCTTGTGTTGAGTGTTTACGGTGCTATTTATTTACGGTGCTGGGCCATCTCACGTTTTGGCCCGAACATGGCCCAGGCAATCAGCCCGAACAGCGGCACAAAAATCAGAATGATCAACCACAACCCCTTGGTCTCCCAGCCGCCGGTGCTGCGCAACACGATGTTGATCGCCCACAGTTCCAACACCAGCAAAATCACCGCCAGCACGATCCAGATATAGTCTATTTGCATGCATCACCTCCTGAGGTCGTATGCATTAGGTCAAGGGATCGGCGTGAGGGTTCATTAAAATTATCGGTGCGGGGCCTTTCGTCGTGGCGGCGAAAAAAATCCAAACTTTGCCAGATCCCCTGCACTCCCAATTAATGCCTCCCTTTGGATTCAGAGCAAGGGACGCTTGTGACAGGTGAAGCATGGAAAAGGATTCTCTTCATGAAGACCGGTATTTCCTGCAAGATCGTGTTAGTCATTTGCCTGGCTGGATGCTTGGCAGCACCCGCCTACGCAGCCTTTGGCGATGCCATACCCGGCTCGGCCCTGCCTCCGGGCACCTACCCCAGCACCCCGTCGGACAGCAACAAAAAAGCTCAAACGCCGCCGAAGGAAAAAACTTCCTCCAGCGGCTCGTCAACTCAGCAGCAAGGCGGGAAGAAAACCCAGAAAAAAGCCCCCAAAAAAGACCGTTGATAAAGAGCGGGGGCTGCTGCTCAGGGCAAATCTGCTCGCCACAGTGATGGTGATCGTCCTGGAGCCACAGTGTCACGCCATGGATTCGCCAGAACCTCAAGGCACCGGCAACCAGCCGCTGAAACCGTTTTTGGCCAGCGGGCACCAGGCAAAGTCGCCTGCCGGGTCCGGCAGTACCTGATGCTCAATGCCCGTCAAGGCGTCGCCCTTCCAGTCGAACACCCTTGCGTTTCGCCAGGCCAGGACCACGCCCTGTGCCTGGCTTTCATCGGCACTGATCCAACGTGCCGCCGCAGCCGCCATAAAGGCCTCGATCGGTTCCACATCGATGCGCGCCCGATAGGAAGACGCCAACAGCCAGCGGCACACATTCAGGTGGTAGGTCCAATCCTGGGCGACCTGGTTGCGATAGGCCCAGGTCATGAAGCTGCGAAACAGGTTCAGGCCCTCCGGCGGGTCGAGCTTGAGCAGCGCGGGGCAGATATCGAACAAGGTGTGCCAATACGGCAACAGACGTGCATCCAGGTGCACGAAGCAGCGCGAATTGCTGGGGTATTCAGGGCGCGAGGGTTCGGCGTGCAAACGCCGGGATGCCTTGCTGACCAGGCGGCTGGCGCCTGCTGGCAATGGTGGGTTCATGAAACGCACTCACAGTCGTGACGATAGAACGCCTCCTGATCACAGGAAGCCCAAGGCACACGTCAGAAAGTGGGGGAAGCGCGAGGGTTGGCCGACGGCCAGGAATAGCGTGGAGGGGCTTTGTTGCGCCGTTCATGGGCCGGGCGCGGGGTTTGCCCAAGGCCGAGCAGCCAGGCCAGGCCGATCATGAACACGATGGCCACGGTCACGGCCGCGCACACCGGGCAGGCAAAGTAGTTCGAGATGTTGCTGGAGGCCGTGTTTTCCAACCCTTTGTCGGAAAGCGGCGCCTGGCTGCCGTCCACTGAACAGAACGCCCCGCCGATACCATTGAGCTGCAGGCCCATCATCTGCCCATGCCCCAAACCGCAGACGAACAGGTTCATCAGCACGCAGAAGTACAGGGCCCAGGCGATCAGTGAACGGTCGGGGTGGCTCAATTTCATGGCGGCGACTCTACCACCGAAGCCGCAAAAGGATGAAGCGCCGCGCGCCCCTGCGGCAGAACGTCGCAGATTACGTGGGCTGGCCGGGGTTGGTAGACTGTGCGCCCGCATCATTACTCCTTTTCAAAGCCTGAACTGTCGATCCAGAGCAATGCAGGCGCTTCACAGGATGCACAGTTGATGAGTACGTTATTCACCCGCCGCAAAGTGCTGACCGGTATGGGCCTGCTGGGCCTGGGCAGCCTGCTGGGCGGCTGTGACTACAGCCCCAAGCTGAACTTCAAGTACGGCAAGGACCTCAGTGACAAGATCATGGGCCGCACCTTCAAGCTCAAGAACACCGACGGCGAAACCGTCACCCTCAGCTCGTACCGTGGCCTGATGCCGGTGGTGTTCTTCGGCTTCACCCAATGCCCGGCCGTGTGCCCCACCACCCTGGCCCGCGCCGCCCAGGCCAAGAAGCTGATGGGCCGCGATGGCAAGATCATGCAGGTGGTGTTTATCACCCTCGACCCCGAGCGCGACACGCCCGAATTGCTCGACCGCTACGTCAAGGCCTTCGACCCCAGCTTTGAAGCGCTGTACGGCACCCCGGAAGAAATCGCCGTGGCCGCCAAGGAGTTCGGAATCTTTTATGAAAAGATCCCGGCCGGGGACACCTACACCCTGTCCCACACCTCCACCAGTTTCGTGTTCGACACCCGTGGCAACCTGCGCCTGGGCCTGTCGGCATCCCTTACCGCTAAAGAGTGCGCAGAAGACCTGCTCACCGTCATGGAGGTCTGCTAATGACTGCCGTTCAAACCCTCAAGCGCCTGACATTCGGCCTCACCCTGCTGGGCCTCGCGGCGCACGCCAGCGCTCAGGTACAGGTCAGCGATGCATGGGTACGCGCAACCGTGGCGGGCCAGACCTCCAGCGGCGCGTTCATGACCGTCACCGCCGACAGCGACAGCAAATTGCTGAGCGTGAAGTCGCCTGCGGCCAAGGACGTGCAGATTCATGAGATGAGCATGAAGGACGACGTGATGCGCATGGGCCCGGTGGATTCGGTGACCCTGCCTGCCGGCAAAGCGGTCAAGCTCGACCCGGAGGGCTACCACGTGATGCTCATGGGCCTCACCGGCCAGATCAAGCAAGGCGACGTGGTGCCGCTGACCCTGACCGTGGAAAACGCCAAGGGCGAGAAGCAGACGATTGAAGTAGATGCCCCGGCCCGCGCGCTGACCGACATGGGTGACATGGACCACAGCAAGATGCACTGAAAACCGCTGATGAAGGTGGGCGCTGGCTCGCCTGCGATGCAAACACCTCGGTGTGTCAGGTAGACCGCGTTGATGCCATCGCAGGCAAGCCAGCTCCCACAGAAAGCAGTTCGCGGCGCGCACAAATTTGCTTTTGACCTTGATCTGGCAAGCACCATCAGCCATATCCAAAACCTCTGCCGTCAACACTTTCTATATATTTTCAATCTACCCGCACACCCGCTAGCCTGATTGCGCCGCAACGACGGCCCATAACGCCAACAATAAATCAGGTGTCTGCGTGAACAACATATCCCCCCAACGTGCGCTGAAAAGCCTGCTTTCCCTCGCCGTGACCCTTGCCCTGTTTAACAGCCTCAACGCCTATGCCGCCAACACCGGCGAACTGCCCTGCACCACCACCGAACAATGCGCGGCCCAGGCGGCCAGGGTCGGCGCCACGCCCGACAGCTCGCAAACCGAGCACAAAGCCAAGGGCGACCCCACCCAGACCCAGTTCGCCTGGCTCAACCGCATCAACAAAGCCTCGATCGTGATGCTCACCGAAGAAGGCATCGTCAAACCCGAGATGGGCCAGAAGATCGCCGGCGGTGTGCGCTACGCCATTGCCCAGGCCGACCAGCCCGGCGGCACGCGCCCCAGTGATGTACTGCAACTGGAAAAAATCATGACCGACAAGATCGGTCCCGAAGCCTCGTTGATCCACTCCGGCCGCAGCCGCCAGGACATGCTTGCCACCTACCGCCTGGCCGCCCTGCGCAGCCAGGTGCTGGCCTACAGCGAAGCGCTCAACGCCACACGCCAGCGCCTGCTGAACATTGCCGACAAAAACGTCGACACCCTGGTGCCCGCCTACACCAACGGCGTGCAGGCCATGCCCATCAGCTATGCGCATTACCTGCTGGCGTTTGAAGCCGCTTTCGACCGCGACGGCCAGCGCATCCGCGAGCTGTACACACGCTTGAACCAGAGCCCGATGGGCACCGCCGTGCTGGCGAACTCGGCGTACCCGCTGAACCGCGAGCGTCTGGCTGAGCTGCTGGGCTTTGATGGCGTGCGCGAGAACTCGCTGGATTCCAGCCAGGTCTCGACCTATGACATCCCCATCGAAGCGGCCAATATGGCGTCATCGTCCGCCATCCGCGTGGGCGCAATGATTGGCGATATCCACACCCAATACCATCAGATCCGCCCCTGGTTGCTGCTCGATGAAGAAGCCACCTACACCAGCAGCGCCATGCCGCAAAAACGCAACCCGGGCTTGCTGATGCGCGCGCGTGAGAGTGCCTCGGACGTGGTCGGCCTGGCCCAGGCCGTGACCTTGCGCGCTCACAACGTCACCACCGGCATGACCGACTACAAGTTCGCCTTCGACTCGCTGGGCGTGTTCCGCTCGACCCAGGAAATGTTCCACAGCCTCGACGCGGTGCTCGACGCGCTGCAGATCAACCCGCAGCGCGCGCTCGAAGAACTGGAGTCGGAATGGACCACCTCGATGGAGCTGGCCGACACGCTGGAGCGTCAGTACAAAGTGCCGTTCCGCATCGGCCACAGCTTTGCCTCGTTGATCGTCACCCAAGCGCGCAGCAACGGCACCACGCCGAAGACCTTCGCCTACGCCGACGCGCAGAAGCTGTATAGCCAGGCGGCGGACAAGTACAAATGGACGCCCACTACCCTGCCGCTGGATGAGGCCGGTTTTAGAGCGGCGCTGTCGCCGACCAACATGGTCCAGACCCGCAAGGGCACCGGCGGCCCGCAGCCGCAAGAGGTCAAGCGCATGCTGGTGGAGGCGCGCAAGACGCTGCAGGTTGATCAGCAGTGGCTCAAGGAGCGGCGTGAAAAGCTCAAAAGCGCCGAAACCCATCTCGACCAGGCCTTCGATAAGCTGGCCGACAGCAAGCGCTGAACCGATTGTGGTGGTCGCGGGCTTTGGGCATATTGACGGCCGGGCCGCGTGCGGCCGCCCACCACTGCGTCTTGTCACGGGATAGGCCACCATGGAACTACGCCATTTACGCTATTTCATTAGGGTGGCCGAAGAACGACATTTCACCCGCGCCGCCGCACGCCTGAACATGCAACAACCGCCCCTGAGCCAGCAGATTCGCGCCCTGGAACAGGAACTGGGGTTCGACCTGTTCAAGCGCCACCCCAAGGGCGTGGACCTGACGGCCGGTGGCCGGGTGTTTCTTGAAGAAGCGCAAGCCATTCTGGCCCGCGTCGAGCATGGCGCGCTCAAGGCCTCCCGTGTGGCCCAGGGCATCGAGGGCACCCTGGCCATCGGCTTCACCAGTTCGGCCGCCGCCCACGCGCTGATCCCGCGCATCATCCGCGCCTACCGCGAGCGCTACCCGGCCGTAGAGCTTTCGATCAATGAAGGCAGCGCCCGGGAATTGACTGAAAACGCCATCGAAAAACGCATCGACGTCGGCATCCTGCGCGCCCCGGTCAGCACCCATCCAAGCCTGGCCTTCCACCGCCTGCTCAACGAAGAAATGCTGCTGGTCCTGCCCACCGGCCATCCGTTGCTGGCCAACGCCGACAGCGCCATCCCCATTGCCGCACTCAAGGACGAACGCTTTATCCTGGTACGCCGCCCCGGCGCGCCGGGCATGTACGCCAACCTGATCACCGCCTGCCAGAACGCCGGTTTCGAACCCAAAATCGCCTTTGAAGTGGAACGCATGCTGACCAACGTCAGCCTGGTCGCGGCTGGTGAAGGCATCTCCGTGGTGCCGGCGTCGATGCGCGATGTACACCGTGACAGCGTGGTGTATTGCCGAATCAAAGACGCCAGGCCCAAGCTGCTGGCGCCGATTACCCTGGTGCGGCGCACGTTTAATCCGTCGGCGCCGTTGCAGAACTTTATTGGATTGGCGCGGGAGTTGGGGGCGGTGTATCGCAAGGGCTGAAGGGCTTGTTACCCTGCCCGCCTTGCCCACAAGGACAGTGTTTATGCAGATCGACCCTACCTTCATCCTTCATGAAACCGAACACTGGTTGCTCAACCATCATCTGACCTCAAAGCTGCCGGGCTACCTCATGCTGGGCGCCAAAGCGCCGATCGACTCCCTGGCTGCTATGCCCGAGGCCGCGTTGGCCGAGTTGGGTGGCCTGCTCGCCAAAACCCAACAGGTGATGGAGACGCAGCTGCGACCGAAGTGGCTGTACATCAGCCGCTACGGACACATGCCGGGCTTCGCGCTGCACTTTCACTTCATCCCGGTGTATGACTGGGTGGAGCAGGCCTTTTGGCGGGATGAGCGCTATCGGCTGCTGCAAGGTTTTGGCTCAAAGGACCAAGGGCTGACCGATGGGGCTGAGCTGACGCTGTTCGTGTGGCGCGAATTTGGCGAAAGCCCCACGCCGCCGGCCATCCAAGGTCCCACCGTGGAACAGGTTGTTCAAACACTGCGCACAGCCTTCGGCGCCGGCGAGGCTGCGAAGGCGGCGGCACTGGCGACACATAAGTTGCCTGACCCACCGCTTTCGCAGCCTCGCTAAAGCTCGACAGCTCCCACAGGGGATCGGTTGTGTTGGTTAGATCTCAGTTCGCAGGGGCATCGCGACAGACACAAATCCCCCCAGCGACAAAGATCCAATGTGGGAAGGGTCACAGCCGTTTTACCATTGGGATACACGCCAACGCCAAGCCCGACGGCGAGTGATACACCGCCTGCTCCTCACCCACATACCCGCAGGCCCGGTAGAAGCTCGCCGCATTCAACGTCGCGTCCAGCACGAGCGCTTCAATCGCCAGTTCCCGCGCGAGTTTTTCCAGGTGATCAAGCATCGCCTTGCCATACCCATGCCCCGCGAACTCCGGCAGCACAAACAACGCACCCACTTCATTGTTGTCGAGGTCGAGCATTCCGGTCACGACGGGCTCATCGTTCACCCAGCCCAGGTAAAACGGCTTGTCCATCAGTGTGTCGTAGCCGTCTTCAGCCTTGCCGCGTGTCCACAGCGCCATTTGCTCGGCAGTGTAGGCGCCGATGCATTGGCTGCGGATGGCCAACAGGCGAATGTCGAACGCCGCCTGGGCGTGCGCTGAAGTGGCGCGTTTTATCTCTAGCATTGCTCTCTCCGTCCATGACCTCATCGTGCCACTAGCACACGTGTGCTAATCGACCCCTTTACCCGGCGGCGCTATATTCCACGGCACTTCCAACGCTCTCCCCGGCACCGCACACCACCTGTTGCGTGAGGGTGCGTCGCGCGTTGGAAAAACCCTGATAACCCCAAGGAAGAAGCATCATGAACCTGCATGCCCCCGTTACCCGTCTCGCCCTGCTCGGCGCCCTGATCATCGGCGTCGCCGGTTGCAGCAACGTCAAACCCAGCGAAGACCATCTCAAGACGCTGTCGGAAACCAACCTCGGTGAACCGGTCAAGCGTATCTCCAATGTCCGCAGCGACTCCATGACCACCTACTACATCGCCAGCGCCGCCTCCGGTGATTACAACTGCTCCGTGCCCAGCGGTGCCAGCGGTGGCATGTTTGCCGTGGCCAGCTTTGGCCTGATGAAGCCTGCCGCCTACTGCCAGCCCAAGGGCGCGCGGGGCAATGGCTTGACGCCGTTTAACCCGTAACACTCGATTGGCTGAGGTCACGCAGCGTGCCGCGCAGTTCTGCAGGCCGCACCGGTTTGGAGAGAATCGCGATCTGGCGGTCGTGCAAGGCCGCCTGGATTTTCTCCACGTCGTGGCCGGTGAGGATCAGCGCCGGCACCGCCCAGCCGCGTTGCTGGCGCAACGCGTCGATGCATTCGATGCCGGTGGCGTGGTTGCCCAGGTCGTAGTCGGCGACGATAATGTCGCAGTCGCTGGCCAGGCCCTGCCCGCTGGATTCGGCCTGCACCTCGCAGCCCCAGCGCTCCAGCAAGGCCTGGGTGGCCAGCAGCACGTTGTGGTCATCTTCCACCAGGCAGACTTTCAAACCCGTCAGCAGGCCGGCCTGGCGCGCGTCGTCGCGCGCAGTCGGTTGGCGTGGCGCTGTTGCCAATGCCAGGCCATGCAGGCTCACGCAGGTGCCATGGCCCACCCGTGACCGCAGGCTCACCTGCACCCCCATCAATTGCCCCAGCCGCTTGACGATGGACAACCCCAGGCCCACGCCTTCGACGTCCTTGTCGCGCAGTTGGCGGACCCGATAAAACTCCTCAAAGACCTTCACCTGATGCTCCTCGGCAATACCGCGCCCCTGGTCATGCACCTCCACCGACAAGCCGCCGTCGCGCACGCGCACGCCGATCAGCACGGGCCGTTGTGCGCCGTATTTAAAGCAATTGGAGAGCAGGTTCTGCACCATCGTCGCCAGCATCGCGGGGTCGACCTGCACCCAATGCGTACACCGGCGCAGGCGCAGTTCCACCCCGGCCCAATGCGCCGCCTCGGCGTGTTGGCGCACCAGGTCGGCGAGGAATTCGCCCAGGTGAATCACCTGGTACTTGGGCAACAGCCTGCCGTTGTCGAGGGTGTAAAGGTCGAGAATCGAACGGAACAGTTGCGACACGTTAAGCAACGAGCGGTCGATGTTGTCCACCAAGCGCTGCTCAGCCTCGCCCAGCTGCGCTTCACGCAAACAGGCGGTGAACAGACCGATGGAGTGAATGGGCTGGCGCAGGTCGTGGCTGGCCTGAGCCAGGAAGCGCGACTTTTCCAGGTTGGCGGCGATGGCTTCTTCGGAAGCCTTGCGCGTGCGCTCAAGCAAAATATGCGCGTACACCGGGATCACCGTGCTGGTGATCATCAGCATCAGCACCATGAACGGCTGCGCCTGCCACAGGGGCGTTAGCCGGTACACGATCAGCAGCGCGAGCAACGCCAGGCCGGTGGCAATCGCCAGGTAGCGCGAACCGTAGCGCATGCCATTGCCCAGGTTGACCCACACCATCACCGCATAGAGTGGCAACGCCGGTTCGCCGCCCACCACCAGCCCGAACGAGGTGCCGGTGTAGTCGTGGATCATGCCGAAAATCCGCCGCGCCGGGTAATGCCCGGGCCAGCGCGCGATCACCTGGCGCAACGCAATGGAGACCAGCAGGAACGCGACGATATACAGGATCACCGGCAAGTAGGTGTCGACCGACTGGCCCGGCAAAAAGCCCAGTGCGCCGATGTAGACAATGGCGATGGCGGCCACCACGATGCGCAGGTTGGCCTGGTCGAGTTCGGAATTGGTCTCATGACTCATGGGTGACGTCCTTGTGCGGCATTCGGTCTATCCTTTACGCGCCAGAGGCTAAAGTAGCATGTCAACGCACACCCATGCCCCAGGAAGGAGCACGCCATGACCGGCCGAATCATCATAGCCGACGACCACCCGATGTTTCGCGAAGGCATGCTGCGCACCGTGCAGCGCCTGTTGCCCGAGGCCGTGGTACAAGAAGCCGGCGACCTCGACGCGGTGCAGGCGCTGATCCGCGAGGGTGGCGACATCGACACGCTGATCCTCGACCTGCGCTTCCCCGGCCTGACCTGTATGAGCCAACTGGCCGACCTGCGCCAGCAACTGCGACGCACCACCTTGATCGTGGTGTCGATGGTCGACGATCCGGCGCTGATCGATCAGGTCATGGCCCTGGGCGCCGATGGTTTTATCGGCAAGAACATCAGCCCCGATGAAATCGGCCAGGCCTTGTTGGCGATCCGCGAAGGCGAAGTGCTGGTCAAGTTTTCTCCCTCCGGCCTGCTGCCACTGGGCACCCACACCCTCACCGCGCGCCAGCAGGAAGTGCTGCGCCTGATCGCCCAAGGCAAGACCAACAAGGAAATCGCCAAGGCCCTGGCGATCTCGCCGTTTACCGTGCGCATCCATGTGTCGTCGCTGCTGCGCAGCTTGAAAGTGCCCTCGCGCGCGGCCGCGGCGGTCAAGTATTCCGGGGAGTTCTAGGCATTTTCATGGCCTGGGCGGGTGAAGGAATAACGGTCGATATCCGTGCGTAATGTCCACCCCTGCCCTTGCCAATACGCAGCGGCATGGGTGTTGGTTTTGAACACGTCGAGGTGGCATTTGTGGATGCCCAGTTGCTCAAGCGCGTTGAGGCAACGCTCGACCAGCGCCTGGGCGATGCCCTGGCGGCGATAGTCCGGCAGCACCAGCAGGTGTTGCAGGTAGCCGCGCCGGCCGTCATGGCCGCACATCACGCAAGCGATCACGCGGCCTTGGGCTTGGGCGACAAAACTCATCTGCGGGTTGCGGGCCAGGTAACGCTCGGTGGCCTCGCGGGAGTCGGCATCGCGCAGGGAAATGCCGGGGGTGTTTTGCATCAGCTCGAGTACGGCGTCGTAGTCGCCAGCCTGCATGACGCGGAAGTTGAGCATGGTGATAAAACCCTCTGAGTTGCGCACAAGTCTGCCTGCATCAGTACCCGCCGTGCACCCATGAATACACGAGCGGATCACCGCTTCAGCTGTCGCAGCGCAAACCAGGTGCTTTGCAGCAGCGTGTACGGGTCGCCGCTGTGAGCTTGCATCCGATATTTATGCTCACTCCCAAGCTTAATAATATTTTATTAAAAATCGCCCTCCCCCTAGCCTTGAAGCCATGCCCAAGCTGAATCCAACTGCATTACGCAAGGACAGACACATGACTCAAGCCATAACAAAAACAGACACGCTGGTAGTGGGAGCCGGTCAGGCCGGTGTGGCCATGAGCGAGCACCTGAGCAAGCAAGGCGTGCCGCACCTGGTGCTGGAGCGCAGCCGTATTGCCGAGCGCTGGCGCACCGGGCGCTGGGATTCGCTGGTCGCCAACGGCCCGGCCTGGCATGACCGCTTCCCTGGCCTGGCATTTGATGACGTCGCCGCCGACGGTTTTGCGCCAAAAGAGCGCGTGGCCGATTACTTCGAAGCCTATGCCCGCAAGTTCAACGCGCCGATCCGCACCGGCGTGGACGTGACCTCTGTGGTGCGCAACGTGGGCCGCCCAGGCTTTACCGTGCACACCAGCGAAGGCGTGATCGAAGCCAACCGCGTGGTCGCCGCCACCGGGCCGTTCCAGAAGCCGGTGATTCCGGCCATCGCGCCCAAAGACAGCGCGCTGCACCAGATCCACTCCGCCGACTACCGCAACCCCGCACAACTGCCCGCCGGCGCAGTGCTGGTGGTGGGCGCCGGTTCATCCGGGGTGCAAATCGCCGATGAGCTGCAGCGCTCCGGGCGCCAGGTGTACCTGTCGGTCGGCGCCCACGACCGCCCGCCGCGTGCCTATCGCAACCGCGACTTCTGCTGGTGGCTGGGCGTGTTGGGCGAGTGGGACCAGGCCGCGATGAAACCCGGGCGCGAGCACGTGACCATTGCCGTGAGCGGCGCCCACGGCGGCAAGACCATCGATTTTCGTGAGCTGGCCCAGCAAGGCATGACCCTGGTCGGCCTCACCCAAGCCTTCGACGGCAACGTCGCGCGCTTCCAGGCCAACCTGGTTGAAAACCTGGCCCGTGGCGACGAGAACTACCTGGCGCTGCTGGATGCGGCAGACGCCTACATCGAGCGCAACGGCCTCGACCTGCCACTGGAACCCGAAGCGCGGCGCGTATTCCCGGATGCCGAGTGCATCAAAAACCCGATCCTGGAACTGGACCTGGCCAAGGCCGGTATCACGTCCATCATCTGGGCCACCGGTTTTGCCGTGGATTACAGCTGGCTGAAAGTCGATGCGTTTGACGCCGCCGGCAAGCCGCAGCATCAGCGCGGTGTGGCCAGCGAGTCGGGCATCTACTTCCTCGGTTTGCCATGGCAGTCGCGCCGGGGCTCGTCGTTTATCTGGGGCGTTTGGCATGACGCCAAATACGTGGCCGACCACATCGCCATCCAGCGCCAATACCTTGAATACCGTGAGCCCGCACCGGTTGCCCGCCCATCGCCTGTCATTGCCTGAGCACTTTTTTCCGGAGTTTATTTGATGCCTACTCACACTCGCATCCGCATGTTCAACACCAAGGAAACCTACCCTAACCAGAGCCTGGACAACGACCTGTGCCAGGCCGTGCGTGCCGGCAACACCGTGTATGTGCGCGGCCAGGTGGGCACCGATTTCGACGGCAACCTGATTGGCCTTGGCGACCCGCGCGCCCAGGCTGAGCAAGCGATGAAAAACGTCAAGCAACTGCTCGAAGAGGCCGGTTCCGACCTGAGCCATATCGTCAAAACCACCACTTACCTGATCGACCCGCGCTACCGTGAGCCGGTGTACCAGGAAGTCGGCAAGTGGCTCAAGGGCGTGTTCCCGATCTCCACCGGGCTGGTGGTGTCGGCCCTGGGCCAGCCACAGTGGCTGATGGAAATTGATGTGATCGCCGTGATCCCCGAATAAGGAGCTGCCCATGACCTTTTCAATCGTCGCCCGATGCGCAGACACCGGCCAGCTCGGCATCGCCATCAGCTCCTCGAGCATCGCCGTAGGCGCCCGCTGCCCATGGCTGCGGCCCGGTGTGGGCGCAGTGTCGACCCAGAACATCACGTTGCCGGCTCTGGGCCCGGACGTGCTCGACCTGCTGGAACAAGGCCTCGACCCTGCGGCCGCCGTCGACAAAGCCCTGACGAGCAACGGCTACAGCCAATACCGGCAACTGACGGCGATTGATCATCTGGGCCGCAGCGTGCATTTCAGCGGCAGCGAAACCCTTGGCACCCACCATGCCGTGTCGGGCGAACAGTGTGTGGCGGCGGGCAATATGCTTGCCGACCGCGCGGTGATCGAGGCGATGGTGCACGCCTTCGAACACGGCGAAGGCCAGCTCGCCGATCGACTGCTGGCGGCGATGCATGCCGCCATCAACGCCGGTGGCGAAGCCGGACCGGTGCATTCCGCCGCGCTGGTGGTGGTGGGCGAGCTGACCTGGCCGATCATCAACCTGCGCGTGGACTGGGCCGATGAGCAACCCATCGCCGAGCTGCAAAAGCTCTGGGACGCCTACCGCCCGCAAGTGCAGGACTACATCGACCGCGCCCTCGCCCCCGACCGCTCACCGGGCTACGGCGTGGCCGGGGACGAGCGATGAGCTGCAGCCGAGCGATGAGCCACAGCCGCGAACTGCTGCAGACGCTGGTGGGGTTTGATACCACCAGTCGCGAGTCCAACTTGCTGCTGATCGAGTTTGTGCGCGATTACCTCGCAGGCTTCGGCGTGGCTTGCGAGTTGGTCTATAACGAGGAACGCAGCAAGGCCAACCTGTTCGCCAGCCTCGGCCCGGCGCAATTGCCGGGCATTGTGCTGTCGGGGCACACCGACGTGGTGCCGGTGGACGGCCAGCCGTGGACGGTGCCGCCGTTTGAATTGACCGAGGGCGACGGCAAGCTGTTTGGCCGCGGCACGGCGGATATGAAGGGTTACATCGCCTGTGTGCTGGCGTTGGTGCCTGCTTTAGTGAAAGCCAACTTGCGTATCCCGGTGCATATCGCCCTGTCTTACGACGAAGAAGTCGGCTGCCTCGGTGTACGCTCGCTGCTCGCGGTGCTGGAGCAGCGGCCGGTGAAACCGATGCTGTGCATTATCGGCGAGCCAACCGAGCTGAAACCGGTGCTCGGCCACAAGGGCAAACTGGCGATGCGTTGCGATGTGCATGGCGAGGCCTGCCATTCGGCGTATGCACCCTATGGTGTGAACGCGATTGAGCATGCTGCCGAGTTGATTGGCGAGCTGGGGCGCATCGGCCAGCGCCTGCGCGAGCAGCAGGACCCGCGGTTTGATCCGCCGTTCAGCACGGTGCAGACCGGCGTGATTTCGGGCGGCAAGGTGTTGAATATCGTGCCGGCCGATTGCCGCTTTGATTTTGAAGTGCGCGCCCTGCCCTCGATGGACCCGGGTGAAGTGGCTGAGGAGCTGCAAGCCTATGCCATGCAACAGGTGCTGCCGCGTATGCAGGCCGTGAGTAAACACAGCGCGATTCGGTTTACCGAGTTGTCGGCGTATCCGGGGTTGGTGACCGATGAACGCAGCCAGGCGGCGGAGTTGATTGCCGCGTTCAGTGGCTCGCGGGATTTCGGTACTGTGGCGTTTGGCACCGAAGGCGGATTGTTTGATGCGGTGGGTATTCCCACGGTGGTGTGTGGGCCTGGGAGTATGGACCAGGGGCATAAGCCGGATGAGTTTGTGAGTATTGAACAGTTGGCGGGTTGTGATGCCATGCTGGAGCGCATGCTCGACTCAATCCGCGCCTGAACCACGTCCCCACCAAACACCACAGATCAACTGTGGGAGCGGGCTTGCCCGCGAATGCAACCTGTCAGCCCCACACGTGCTGAGTGGCCCACCGTATTCGCGAGCAAATCCGGGCCTAAGCCAATGCCACCCGCTTGCCCATGAACTGAAGCCCTTCAGGTGACCCTGTCACTTTGAGCGCCGTTTTATAGCCGAAAAACTCGCCGTTTCCATCGCCGGAAGGGACCTTTTCCAAACCGTTCACAACGGCCGTATGCCCACCGAAACTCAAGAAACCAGGCGCATAAGGAAAGGTTGAATCAGACACATAGAGTACCGGTGGACGCTCATCCCGACTCGGCCTCCACGTAAAGTAAGAGTTGACGACACCGGCCAACACTTCGCTGGCTGGATCATGCCTGGAAAAAAGAACGACGTACGGGCGCCACCGACTCTCATGTTCACTTGATATCCCCAGTTCGAAACTGCGGTTGTCCAAATCTCGGATGAGGTCAAGTACGCTTTCCTTTGAACCCTTTTGAAGATCAGGAGGACACTCACCAATAACGCGAGCTTGCTGCGAAGCATCGTCACCGATCCACGAAGGCCAAGATCGCGACGATACCAGTTGGTAGGCTGCTTCCTTGACCGAGTAGAACGGGATGGTTGAAAAGTCTATTTTCTGGTGAATTTGATTGCGAGACCTGGCACTTTCCCTGGCGCTCATTTCCAATGCCATCGCCCAGTCTGTATTCAGAAGCTCTTTTTGGACTTCCTTCGGCAAGACATCAGTGATTGCACTGACCCAGCACCTGGCTTCTGTGCTCAGAGACACAGGCAAATTCTGGTCGCGCAAATCAAGGCAGCGAAAGCCATCAAATATTTCTTCATATCCAAGCTTTTCAACGGCCTCCAAAACAAGCGTGTCCTGGATGGATGAAGCCTCTGTTTCCACCAGAATCACACCTGGCAGCTTCCTGAGGCTCATCTGCTCGATAAACAGAACCAGGGCCGGCACTATTGAGTGCGTCTGCTCACCCAGGAAAACGACAGGCCCGTTCTCCGTGTATTCAAGACTTAACCGATAAAGGGCATTAAGAGCGTCTTGATGGGTATCGTTGCGACCAACAATGGTCCAAAAAGGCGCCTCTTTATCCAGGCCAAGACGTTGAGCCAAATTTTCGACGTCCGCGAGCGAACGAAACCCGCGAGAGACTGAAACAGCGTGCTGGCAGACCTTGAGTGGATATTCGGTCCCAAATACGAGCTTGGAGTGCTTTTGAAGACGCTTGGCATCTCGTTTGAGAGCCGAGACGTTACGAACGACAGACGCAGTTAGACTACGAATCAATGAAATCGCCATTTATTGCCTCTTGACGCGTTGAGAGCGCCTTACGGTCATTAAAATATGACTCGGCCCGAAATACGATTCAGGCGGTTTGAGCCATGAGCTTTCAGTTCAGCAGTGCGTCCCTCTCGGGTTTGGATGCGCCGCACTGGCGCATTAAGGAAGTTAGCCCAACGCTTCGGACAAATGCAATAGCCAAAATTCTGTTCCCGTGCCCCCTCACAAGCGTCCATCACCTCCTGCCATGAACTTAGGGTGCTGACAACGTTATGACAACCTACGCATGATTCGCGGAACTGCTTTCGTAATGGGAGCCACACAGGTGTCGGCTTTTCGACTGTGCGAAAAGTCCAGACATTGAGTAGTCCGCTGACTACTCGTTCTTTTTGAAGAAGGTAATCCCCGTGCGAGTAGAGACCACCCACATACCTTACATAAGCTCAGGCACCAGATATGCGTTGCTGAATGCAAAAAACCCATTCGATACCGGCGGCTTGGAAAACATGAGCCAGGCGGACATTGCGCGCCATACCAACGTGCGCTTTACCTCCAACTACGGCGCACCGACCTATCAGGTAGCACAGCAGGCGTCAGGTGAGATTTACGGTGGCTGGAAGGTGGAAAATCATGGGTTGAAAAAGGCAAATTTTCCTTTTATCAAATTCAACCGTGTACCCCCCAGGGATGAATCACCCTCTGTGGGCGACAAATTCCATATCAGTGTGGCACCTAAAGACCTGCCCAAGGCCTTTGAAATTATCAGTCGGTTGATCAACTCAGAAGAAAGCCCAATCAACAGTTGGAAAACCTCCGATTTAGATCGAATAAAAGGCGAGCGGCTATCGTTGGGCGGTCAGTTTACGCTGTACCCCAAGCCGGATCGCTCCGACGGCACCTACAGTCCAGAGTACATGGGTAAAATCCAGGCACTGATCAAAACCATTGAGCAGGAATTGCACGCAGAAGGCGTCCAGCCCAGCGACCACAAGCCCGACTCTGATGTAGCGGCACCAGAGTGGGGATATGTGTCTTATCGCAATGAAATCAGAAGCGACCGACACGGCTCCGAGGAGCAGAGCGCCCTCTTGCGCAACGAGCCCTTTTTCAAACTGGTCGGCGCCACCGCCTAAGCTTTCCCTTCGGGGCATGACAAATTTCGACGCACTTGCCGATCAAGCGCCGGGAACTGCCCCGTTCAAATCCTCCATCCAAGCTCAACCTCAACCACACTTTGATGATCGTTCCCACGCTCTGCGTGGGAATGCCGCCCGGGACGCTCCGCGTCCCGCCTTCAAGCCTCAGCGCAAGCGTGACGCGGAGCGTCACCGGATGCATGCCTTTGCTGCGCATGGGAACGATCTGGAAGGTATTCAGCCAAGGAGTCTTGCGAGTTCTTCGCGGCAGTAATCCACAAACAACTGCACCGGTTTGGTCAACGGTGCCCGTCGCAACCAGACGGCGGATAATCCTGAACCGGTGACCGTTTCCACCAATGGCACACACACCACCTTCTGCCCGTCGTAGGTGTACTCGGTAAACGGCTTGGTCACCAGAATCGAAAAGCCAAACCCGCGCCCGACCATGCCGCGCACCATCTCGATGGACGGCGAGCTGAACACGATATTCGGCGTCAACCCGCGCTCTTCAAAAATGCTCACGAAGTACGTCCGGCTCGGCAGCACATCCAGCAAAATCATCGGCTCCAGCACCAGGTCCGCCAGCGACACCTTGGCCTGTTGCGCAAAGCGGTGATCGGCCGGCAACAGCGCGTACGGCTGCTGCGGCGGCATCAACGGCGTGGTTTCGATGGTGCCGCCCAGGTCGTGCTCAAACAGCATCGCCACATCAATGCTGCCGGCCGTCAGCGCCTGCACCAGCTCTTGCTGCTCACCGTCGCGAATGCGGATTTCCACCCCAGGCCACAGCGCCTTGAACCCCGCGATCAAGCGCGGCAAATACAAGGGCGCCACCGTCTCAAAGCAACCGATATCGATCTGCCCCGCCACCACGTCATTGTCGGCCAGGGCGTTTTGCTCGAACTCATGGGCCACCCGCAACAACTCCAGCGCCTTGCGATAAAACCTTGCGCCGCTGGGCGTCAACGAAACGCCCTGGGCGTGATGGCGGATAAACAGCTGCACGCCAAAGCTGTCTTCCAACTGCTTGATCGCCGTGGAAACTGACGGCTGGGCGATATACAGCTTGCGCGATGCCTCGGCGACGCTGCCACACTCGGCCGTGGTGACAAAATATCTGAGCTGGCGCAGGTTATAGGCAGCCATCGGGACCTCCAGAAACGTGGGACTTCGCCCCAAACAAGTGCGTAAAAATCGGCTTTTTCACACTGATTCAAGACCATGCAACATACCGGAGCAAAAAATCCGGTGAGCTATATTTTTTAAGGTCTATAGCAACAAACTTACTAATTTACCTCCCCGCGCCCATTGCTGATGATCACTCCAACAACAAAGCGCCGCCCACGCTGCGCACAGCGAAGTACGTCAACGTACTCACCTTGCCTTGGAGTTCGTCATGGTCACCACTGCAACATCCTCCGCCCCGCTTATCGAAAAACACACGATCGGATACGTGCCCCCCGAAGACCGCCATGGAAAGGTAAGAGACCTGTTCACCCTGTGGTTTGGCGGCAACATCGCGCCGTTGCCGATCGTGACCGGCGCACTGGGTGTGCAATTGTTCCACTTGAACCTGGTATGGGGCATCGTCGCCATCCTGGTGGGCCACCTGGTCGGCGGCGTGCTGATGGCGCTGCACTCGGCCCAGGGCCCGCAAATGGGCATCCCGCAAATGATCCAGAGCCGGGCGCAGTTCGGTTCCCTCGGCGCCCTGTTGGTGGTGGTGATCGCCGGCGTCATGTACATCGGCTTTTTCGCCTCCAACATCGTGCTGGCAGGTAAATCCCTGCACGGTGTGGTCGACAGCGTGCCCGTGCCCGTGGGCATCGTGATCGGCGCCATCGGCTCCGGCATCATCGGCATCATCGGTTACCGCTTTATCCACGTGCTCAACCGCATCGGCACCTGGGTGCTCGGCGCCGGTATCGTGCTGGGCTTCGGCTACATCTTCACTCACGTGCAGACCACCGATTTTCTGACCCGTGGCAGCTTCAATATCTCTGGCTGGCTGGCGACTGTGTCCCTGGCTGCGCTGTGGCAGATCGCCTTTGCGCCCTACGTGTCGGACTACTCCCGCTACCTGCCGGCCGACGTGCCGGTGGCGTCGACCTTCTGGACCACCTACCTGGGCTCGGCCCTCGGATCCAGCCTGGCCTTTATCTTCGGCGCCGTCGCCGTGCTCGCCACCCCGGTCGGCATGGACACCATGGAGGCGGTAAAACTCGCCACCGGTGCCATCGGCCCGCTGATGCTGGTGCTGTTTTTGCTCAGTGTGATCAGCCACAACGCCCTCAACCTCTACGGCGCCGTGCTGTCGATCATCACCCTGATCCAGACCTTCGCCTACCGCTGGATCCCCACCGCCAAAAGCCGTGCGGTGATCTCCACGCTGGTGCTGGCCGCCTGTGCCATCGCCGCCGTGTTCGCCTCCAAAGATTTTATCGGCCACTTCGTCGACATGGTGCTGGTGCTGCTGGTGGTGCTGGTGCCGTGGACGGCAATCAACCTGATCGACTTCTACGCGATTCACAAAGGCAAGTACGACATCGCTTCGATCTTCCGCGTCGATGGCGGCATCTACGGCAAGTACAACCCGCAGGCGCTGCTGGCGTATGCGATCGGGATTGCAGTGCAGATTCCGTTTATGAACACGCCGCTGTATGTGGGGCCGATTTCCGAGCACATCAACGGGGCGGATTTGTCCTGGGTGGTGGGGTTGGTGGTGACGTCGCCGTTGTACTTCTGGCTGGCGAGTCGGGACAGTGCCTACAAGCGCCGGATGGACGGCGGGAAGCTGCTGAGCGGGGTTTGATACCGCGCCCCGGCTTAAGCCAAAGGTCACATTCTGACAGGGTGCCAATACCGTCGCGGGTACGGCGGTATCGGCACCTTCAAGGGCGAATCAGCCCTCCCCTCGGATAACGGCAGGGTTGCGCTTACGCCCAACTGCGCCGGCGTGAAAACCCTGCGTTGAACCCCGAATCCAGCTCGCCTGCGCCATGCCCGGCTTTTTTGTACGGGCCGCCAGCGTCGAGCTCGCTGCGAGCGCCGCGCTGACCGAAACCAGCGTTGAAGCCAGGGTCCAGATCATTTGCGTCATACTTGGCCGTGTTGTACTCGTCGGCGAAACCGATTTCTCTGCCAGCGCCGCGCTGACCGAAACCTGAGTGGAAGCCAGGGTCCACGTCGTTTGTGGCTTTATTGAACGTGTCCTTGACGGTTCTGCTTGTATCAAACTGAGGCAAGGGTATGCCTGAACTGAAACCATTGATTGAAGACATCGATACACCTCTTGATAGCTGGAAATAACCCGTCGCCGGATGGGATCCCGACAGGTCGTTTTCCAGATTACAGCGCGCGGATAAAGCCATTCAATCAGGGGCATCTGGGCAGATGTAACCGCTTTAAACCCCGGCGGGCTGGGCTCAGAGCGTGCCTCGCGTGACTGTAGGAGTAATCCTGAAACGCGTGTGGGAAAGCGGTTGTAACGGCCATAATCGCAAGCAAATCCGAGGGGTCTACCCGTTAAAGAGCGGGTGATCGTTGACCGGCTTTTAACGGCTACATAACTGGTAACGTAAAGTCGTGCATGGGCGGGGTTGTGCCACCTCCCTCACCGGCCCGCCGTCACACACTGGTTACGCCCCGCCGCCTTGGCGCTGTACAACGCCTGATCCGCCACCTCAACCAAACCTTGCAAATCCTCCAGCTGAGCCCCTGTGGCTGTCGCAATGCCGATGCTCGCTGTCAGCCGCGCGAACGGGCTGGTGCCGTGCACGATGTGCTCTTGCTTCAACCGATCAAGAATCAGCTGGGCCACCACGGCGGCGCCGTCACTGTCGGTGTCCGGCATGATGATGCCCATCTCCTCGCCACCATAGCGCGCCACCAGGTCTGACGGCCGCCTTACGCACGCCTCGAAGATTCTGCCCACCGTCTGCAGGCATGCGTCCCCTGCCACATGTCCGTAGGCGTCGTTAAAGCGCTTGAAGTAGTCGATATCGATCATCAGCAATGCCAGCGTCGTGCCCTCCCGCTTGGCGCGCAGCGCCTCCCTGGCGAGGCTCTCATCAAAGCAGCGACGGTTTGCCAGCCCCGTGAGGGCATCCTTCATCGCCAGCAACTCAAGCTGCCCGTTGGAGGTGAGCAACTGCTGCTGGGTTTCACGCAACTGATCTTCCGCCTCGGTGCGCCGACGGATATCCAGGATCAAAAACCAGCCGATAAGGCCGGTAAGGCCCAGCAGCCCCGCCACCACCACCGCCGACAACAGTGCCTCGGTGCGCCACGCGGCAAGGGCTTCGCGCTTGCCCAGCGCCACCGTGGTGATCAGCGGCAGCCGGTCACTCTGGCGGAACGCGTAGAGTCGCTCCACGCCGTCCAGGCTGGAGGTAAACGAGGCAGTGCCGACCGACTGATCAACCAGGTACTTGGCATAGATGGGCGACGTGGAAAAGTTGCGCCCCATGTCCTGTTCGCGAAACGGATAACGCGCCAGCAGCGTACCGTCGGTATGCGACAAGCCAATTGCGCCGTCCTGCCCGACATCGATCTTGCCAAACAAGCGCAGGAAGTTTTCGATGCCTAAGGTCACCGCCACAACACCGGCAAAATCACCCTGCGCATCATTGAAACGCCGGCTGATGGTCATCACCCATTCCTGATTCGACCGGCTGACAATCGGCGGGCCGATAAAGATCTCGCGGGAAGGATCGTCACGGTGATGGATGAAATAGGCACGGTCTGTGCTGTTGGCGCCCGCAGGAATCGGCCGGTTGGAGGACATCAACCAGTGCCCATGACTATCGTAGATCGTGATCCCACTGAGCTGCGGCATCATCGGCTGCTGGCGGTTGACCAAGATACTCAGCCGCTGAATCTGCGCCGGCCCGCTGCCTTCGGTTTCCAGACGCTCGACCAGCCCGAGCAACAGCAGCGCACTTTGGCGCACGATGCCTTCGGAATAAGTCGACAGCGCCTGGGTAAGGTTCAGGCCATGGACGTCCACCTCCTGCAGGGCGCGATCTCGAGAGGCAAACACCTTCCAGACCGTCAATGACCCCAGGGAGCAACCGATAACAGCCAGCAAAAGCACAACCAGGTGGGTATCACGCTTCACATTGCTACCTTTGGCAAGCAGGGTTTTCCATAACAGCGGACAGTGGACCTGGGCACCGGCGGCAGCCATTCGCCCTGTTTCGCGAGCAAGGATACAAGTAGTTATAAACCGGCGCAGCAACAGATTATGCGCACGAGAACGGTTCATATTTCCGCGCCTCACGGTGGCCCCACGCAGACGCTTACAACTGATGATGTTCGAGCAAAAAGTCCACAAACAAACGCACCCGCGCCGGCATCGCCGCGCCGCCGACGAACACCGCGTGAATCGGCTCAACGTCGCCGGGGTTCCAGGCTTGCAGCAGCGGTATCAGCTCGCCGCGGCGCAAATCCTCGCTGACGGTGAACTCACCGATACGCGCAATACCGGCCCCCACACGCGCAAGCTGTGCCAGCGCTTCACCACTGCTGCATTCGATGTTGCCGCTGACCTTGAGGGAAAACCCCTGGCCGTCGCGCATAAACGGCCAGTTGGGTTCGGCACGCCGAAAGTTGAAGCGCAAGCAATTGTGCCGCAGCAGGTCTTCGGGTTGCTGCGGGGTGCCGTGGCGTTGCAGGTACTCGGGCGAGGCCACCACCACCTGGCCGGTTTCGCCGAGCCTGCGCGCGGTCAGTGGGCTGTCGGGCAGAAGGCCAAAACGTATCGCCACATCGGCCTGGCCGCCGAGGATATCGACTACTTCGTCGCCCAGGGCGAGGTCGACCACGATGTTCGGGTAGCGCGCACTGAAGGCGGCCACCAAGGGCACGATCGTCATACGCCCGTGGCCCAGGGCGGCACTGACCCGCAACCGGCCCCTCGGCACGCCCTGGTCGGCAATCGCTTCTTCCACCTCGTCCATATCGGCCAGGATACGCCGCGCCCCGCGCAGGAACGCCTCGCCCTCGGCAGTAAAGGTGAGCGCGCGAGTGGTGCGCAACAGCAGCCGAGTGCCAAGGCGTTGCTCGGCGCGCGCGATGATCCGGCTGACCGCCGACGGCGTAAGCCCCAACGCACGCGCCGCCGCCGACAGGCTGCCTTCCTGCGCCACGCTGGCGAACACCAACATCTCACCCGACCTGCCGTTGAAATCCATTTGTGCCTCTTACGCAAAGGTGATTGCCAAAAACGCCATCTACCGCCTTTAAACGCCGGATCGTAGCATTGGCGGCATAGATAAGGAGCTTTCCATGCGTATCAATCCACCTTTAGTTGCACTCGCCATGGGTGCCTTTGGCATCGGCGTCACCGAATTCGCCCCCATGGGCATGTTGCCGGGCATCGCCGCCGACCTCGGCGTCTCGATTCCTTCCGCCGGGCTGTTGGTCAGTGCATACGCCATGGGCGTGCTGCTCGGCGCGCCACTGATGACCCTGACCACCGGCAAGATCCCTCGGCGCTACCTGCTGATCGGGCTGATGGCGATTTTTACCCTGGGCAACCTGATGTCCGCCCTGGCCACCGACTACTACAGCCTGATGGTCGCCAGGGTCGTAACCTCACTGAACCACGGCGCGTTCTTTGGCGTGGGCTCCGTGGTCGCCGCCAGCGTGGTCGCCCCGGAGAAACGCGCCGGCGCGGTGGCCGCGATGTTTATGGGCCTCACCCTCGCGACCATCGGCGGCGTGCCGCTGGCCGCCTGGTTCGGCGAACTGTTCGGCTGGCGCACCGCGTTCTGGGGCATTACCGGCCTCGGCGTCATCGCCATGGCCGCGCTGTGGTTCGCCCTGCCCAACCTCAAGGCGCCGCCACACGTCAGCGTGATGGCCGAAATTCGCGTACTGGGCCGCGGCCCGGTGCTGGGCGCATTGGCCCTCACCGTCATCGGCTCGGGCGCCATGTTTACCGTGTTCACCTACATCGCGCCCATTCTCAGCAGCGAAACCCACGCCTCAACTGCCTACATCACCGCCATGCTCGTGCTGTTCGGCGTGGGCCTGACCCTCGGCAACCTGTGGGGCGGCAAGGCTGCGGATCGCTCGATAGACCGCACCTTGATCGTGTCGCTAAGCGTGCTGATTGTGGTGTTGCTGGCGTTTACCGTGCTGATGCGCTGGCCGTTGCCGGCCGCGGTGGCGATCCTGATATGGGGTGTGGCCAGTTTTGCCCTGGTGCCGCCGTTGCAGATGCGGGTGATGGAGGCGGCCAAGGACGCGCCTAACCTGGCATCGGCGGTGAATATCGGGGCGTTTAATTTTGGCAATGCGATTGGGGCAGCGCTGGGCGGTGTGGTGATTAACGCGGGCTGGGGGTATCCGGCGATTTCGCTGGCGGGGGCTGGGATGGCGGGGTTGGGGTTGTTGATGGTGGTGGGGTTTGCTTGGCGGTCGAGGGCGAGAGGAGTGTTAGCCGTCAATCAGGCGTCCAGCTAGCCAGCTGGGCCAATCGCCGGAACACTCCGGCGAACATAATAATGGTCGAATTCACTGCTTTCGATGAATTGGAAACCATGGCGGATATAAAAGCGATTCGAAGCGCTGTCTTTGAGAGCACCCACTTTAATGGGGAGCGCAGCTGCATCCGCCTCTTTGAAAATTTGAATGAGCACCGCAGACCCTACACCTGATCCTTGCGCGCCCGGTCTCGCATACAAATGGTCACGCAAGAGCTCATTGTGGTGATGCTTGACCACTACAAAACCAACCCGCTCGCCAGATGCCTCGATGTAGCGTGTGTTGCGAGCTTCAAACCCCCCAAGAAACCGCTCGCGCGCGCACTGGATCAAATCGCCCAACACGCTCCAGGCTTTCACGCATGGCCTCGATTCGAATGGCTACCAGACCATCCAAGTCACGTTCTTGAGCCTGGACCAAAATGATTGGGGAGTTTTGATTGGGTGTGGCGGGCATAGTTTGCTCTCGAACTAGCATCCTGGGACGGCCAGTATAGAGAGCCTGGCATGAGCCGCCACATCCCAGGGGAATTAGCGTGATATCAATAGCCAACTGATACACATGACGGTAACGGATGTGAAAGCAATCAGTGTCGGAATGACCATCCAGTACTTGAGATGTCGTGGGATTTTTTCAACGTCCTCAACCCGTACTAAACGCCTCCACTGAAATATGCTTGGAATAAGAATGATGATAGCCATAGCCACCAGCCGCTGGGGCCTTCCATCAAAGGGCGCATGACGAAAAATATCCCTGTGCACAGTAATGTAAGCACTGCTCTCCACGTAACGTTCTGCAGCGTCGAGCTTTTTGAACATGGCACAAAAAACCAGAGGTAAGCTCAATATCATGACGACCCCAGCGCACATGCCGATATATTCAAAGACCATTTAATCCCCCGCCGTCCTATAGAGAAATTTCCCTGTGCCTTCTCCCAAGACGCTTCCGGCTTTACCTGCGGCAAATCCACCTGCGGCACCGCCGACAATGGCACATGCCAACGCTCCGGCACCCGCTGTGGGTATGCCAAAAACAATCATGCAGGCGCCGACACCGATAGGCGCCCCAAACGCCGCGCCCACAGATGCACCACCCACCCCCAACACCAATTTACCCCCTTCAACATACTTCGCCTGCGTACACTCTTGCTCACGCCCTGTGGAACACGCCTCCGTTATCTCCAGCGCCGTCGCCCCAACATCCAGCGCTATGCCAATGTAAGTCCCCTTCTTCAATATTTGCGAGGCCTTGGCCAAACGCTTGACCCTTTCCTCATACCCACGAATGTCTCCATGGTGCCAATAGCTTTTACTGGAAATCCCCAACACCTTTTTAATCGAACCTTCGTTTCTCAACCCCGTACCAAAGCGCGCCATGCCCGAGATTTGGCTATCCAACGTGGCAAACAGCGCTCTTCGCTTAACCAAAAACTCCTCCCTTGCCCCCGTGGTGCCTTTGCTCAAGTACTGCTTGTGCAAACTCTCGATTTCGATAAGGGTCTTCTCGACTTGCGCCAAATGCTTGCTCCATGCACTGCTGGCACTGCCGATGCCAAGGGACGAATAGGTCAAGATGGCCTGCAACTGATCATAGTTTTTGATCAGGAATGAGTCGGTTGCCGAGTACGCCAACAGGGCGAGCTTTATATTCAGCGCCGAGCGCATAAGCTGTGCCTCTTCAGCGGTGCAAGCGTCGGTCCGGCTATCTCCAATGATCACCAATTGCCCCGGCAACACCACCGTGTTGCGGATGTGCTGGTTGAGGATGTCGAATTTGGTCTGCGTATGCGGATCAAGCGCCAGGCTTAGTTTAAGCAATGGATAAGGCTGGGGATGTTCATTGATAAATGCGTAGGGTCCCTGCATGCGTGCACCTCCAAGTGACTGAGGCGCACGACTATAAGAAGGCGCCACAGCGGAGGTAAGACGTGAAGAGGGGTGGTTTTAACGTTTCAGAAACGGACTACTTCACTCTAAGTGCATGCCTACGCACTGGACGCTCTGGGGCTCGCTGAGCCGTTGTTACATCGGCATATTCAATGTCGATACGGGCGTGCGCGTGCCCACGGCCAAAGAGCCGAAAATAGAACGTACTTGTACGTTGGATCGGCTGCCGGCGTTCTAGCGTAAAAGCGGGTCATATGTGCCTGAAGTAAAACGAGGTCAGCCCCTCAGGGATCCCTCAGGGTCTGACCCCGATTTCCGTGACCCCGATTTCCGAAACCAACTGACACGTACGACCTCAATTCCAAAACCGTCTAAAAAACTGTCATTTCTTACAGCTCACCCTTGAATTTAAAGCGTTTAACCTTTGGGGGCACCTGTACCTTAACGACACACTTTTGAGGTCTTCCGAAATGGACAATAAAGAAGCACAAACCAAGCTGAATAAATTCGGAGTTGGGCAGCTGGTTAATCTGACTGGATACTTTGACTTTCCCAACAAACAGACAGAGAGGGAGGAAAAAATTGTCGAAATCAACGCTGATTCCGTAGTGATCGAAAGGCCAACCGCAAGCAGTCCAGAAACCCTGCAGTATTCGGCTATCACTTTCATTATGTAAGCAACCTCGCGGCCCGTACGCGCTGCAGGACATGGACCTGCATGAAGGCCCAGTGTAGTGGTCAACTAATCCCGGGCACGACGTTAAACGGCCCGCGCTGGAGCCGAATCCATTCTGTTTTCAAGCTGCGAAATACGCGCTCCATCGGTGCGTTACCCCAGCAGGTCCCTCGTCGACTCATGCTCTGGCGCATGCGGTATCGCCACAAACGCTGGCGAAAGAGTCGGCTTGCGATCCCTGGTCCGAGTGGAATAGCAGATGCGAAGGCTTGCCACGCTGCTCGTAAGCCTTTCCAGCGCTTTGATCACCAGCTCAGCGTCTGGTTTTTCCGACATCGCCCAGCCCACGATCCGACGCGTACAAAGATCCAGGACGACAGCCAGGTAATGCCACTTTCCTTGCGCCCAAATGTAGGTGATATCGCCGCACCAGACTTGATTGGACGTTGGCACGTCGAACTCGCGGTTCAATGTGTTCGGGATATCCAGTCTTTCTACTGTTGCTCGTTTGTAGGCATGGGAGCCGGGTTGTTTGCTGACTAAATCAAGCTCGCGCATCAAGCTGCGCACTTTGAATCGACCGATCTGCTCGCCGTCTTCACGCATCAGCGACAAAATGCTGCGACTGCCCGCAGCACTGCGACTTTGTGAGAACAGCTCACTGACACGACTACGCAATTGAAGCCGTGCAACATCGGGTGAGCGGCGCCGCAGGGAGCCCAGTCGATCCAAGGATTTGCCATTTCTTGATCTGCGGTCGGGGGCAATTTTCAGCCGATCTTCTACCGCTTTTATGAAGGCTCGTAAGCGCTCGGCTCGTTCCCATCGTTCTATAGGTTTAACGACGCTTACTCTGAGGCGACGTTGAGTCACCCAGTGCCCAGTCGATCACGTCGGTTTTCCGCGATTGTTCAAACATCCCTTCTTCATATCCGTCCGAGGGCGTAAGGGCCAGTAGTCAACTGCTCACTTAGAAATTCGAGGCACACTTTTATTTTTTCGGACTGTGATGCGCGCACCGTAGTGACAGCTGAAACATCGGCAGATTGATGGTAGGCAGGTAACAGCCGTGTGAGTTTGCCCTCCTCGAAACTGGGGGCAACGTCCCATATGGACGCCATGATGACCCCCAAACCGTCATGCGCCCATTCGCGAACGATATCGCTGTTGTTCGAAGCCATAGGCCCCGTAACCTTCACTGTTTCCATTCCAATAGGACCTTCAAGGCGCCATATGCCAAAACTGCTGTCCCTGTCGCGAAATAGCAGGCAGTCGTGGTGTGCCAGGTCTGGCAACGAAGCTGGGTAACCTCGCTCGGCCAAATAGCTGGGGGCGGCGCACAGAATTCTCTGACTGCTGACGATTTTGCGGGCAATCAAATTCTGCTCTGTCACATCGCCAACGCGAATATCAATATCGAATTGCTCACTCGTCAGGTCCGTGCGCCTGTCCATCAACTCGAGCCAGACTTCAAGTTTTGGGTATCGCTTGCGTAGTAACGCGAGAATCGGGGCTATATGGAAACGGCCTAATCTTTGACTGGTACTGATCCTCAACAGGCCTCTGGGCTCCACCCTATCACCGTGGGACGTCTCCAGCATGCCATGCACGTTTTCCAGAATCTGTTTCGCCCAGACCAGCATTGTCTCGCCTTCACGGGTAATGGTGACCCGGCGAGTCGTCCGGTTGAAAAGCTTACAGTTGAGGCTTTCCTCAAGTGTCGCGACCCGTTTACTGACGTGAGCTGGCGAGATTCCCAAATCGGCGCCCGCGCTTACAAAGCTCGAACGCCGGGCAATCGTTGTGAAGAGCAGAAGGTCCCGAAGGAAGGGATCATTGTTCAGTAATAGAGAATTCTGATATTCCATTTGAGCCAATTATGACCTTCGGAGGGGATAGTAGTCTTGATCCTAACAGTATCTGACGAGGCAGTGATGCTCATCAGAAACACAAAAATAAAACCTGTGAAGATCAAACAATGTCCAAAATCCGAATCGCCGTGGCCGGTGTTGGCCTGATCGGTCGCCGCCACATCGAACTGGTGCAAGCGAGTCAGTCTTGCGAACTGGTTGCAGTCGTTGATCCAATGACGATCCCGGCCGACCACCTGACATCCCTTGGCGTTGCTCAGTACCCTGATCTGGCATCCCTTTTCAACAAAATCAAACCGGACGGCGTGATACTTGCCACGCCCAACGCTCTGCATGTTGCCCAGACCTTGCAGTGCATTGACGCAGACGTAGCCGCTTTGATCGAAAAACCTGTTGCCCATAGCGTAGAAGAAGGAAAGCGTCTGCTTGCCGCCTCGAAATCAAAGGGCGCGCGTCTGCTGGTAGGACACCATAGAGCACACAGTCCTATCCTCGCCAAGGCGCGAGAGATAATCGGCGAAGGCGTACTCGGCGATATTGTCGCGGTGCAAGGGAGCGCCATGTTCTACAAGCCGGATGACTATTTCGATGCCGCCGTATGGCGCCGACAGGAGGGTGGTGGCCCCATCCTGATCAACATGATTCACGAGATTGGCAACTTGCGCTCCTTGTGCGGCGAAATCGTTGCCGTCCAAGCCATGCAATCGAGCTCCGCGCGCGGCTTTCCTGTCGAAGACACGGTGTGCATTGGCCTGCGCTTTGAAAACGGAGCATTGGGCTCGTTTCTTCTATCGGATTCTGCGGGCTGCGCGCGCAGCTGGGAGCAGACGTCCCAGGAGAACGCAAGCTATCCCTCTTACGACGATGAGGATTGCTACGTAATCAGCGGAAAAAATGGGTCGCTTTCAGTGCCGACCATGCGGCTCAAATATTTCGCACGAGTTGAAGATCGTTCGTGGTGGAAGCCTTTCCAAGCGGCGACTGCCGACGTTGAACGTCGGGATCCACTGGAAATTCAGCTTGAGCATTTCTGCCGGGTTATTCGAGGGCTTGAAGAGCCTCTGGTCACAGTGCAAGACGGCCTGAGAAATCTGATCATCACAGAGGCCATCGCCGAAGCTGCAAAAACCGGAGCGATTGTCTGCACTGACCTTACCTGATCCACACCATCCGAGGTGGGTGGGATTTTCCCTGTCCTGTATATCGCCAGACAGTGGCGGTCCGGCTCGGCTCTGCCAGATCAATAACAAAAACAATAGGAAACAGATATGACTACGTCATTGGACAGCAAGCAGCATCGCTCGCGACAGGCAAAAAAGGCGACGGCGAGCGGCTGGATCGGTTCGGCGCTCGAATACTACGACTTCTTCATTTACGCCCAGGCGGCGGCGCTCATTTTTCCTCAGCTTTTCTTCCCGTCTACCGATCCCAAGATAGCGATCGTGGCTTCGATGGCGACGTACGGTGTGGGCTACATCGCACGCCCCATCGGGGCTTTCTTTCTCGGACATTGGGGTGACACACGAGGGCGCAAAAATGTCCTCCTGCTCTGCATGTTCCTGATGGGGTTTGCCACCATGGCGGTTGGGCTGCTGCCCACCTACCATCAGGTCGGAATTCTCGCCCCCATTCTTCTGGTAGTGTTGAGGCTTATCCAGGGGTTTGCCGTTGCCGGAGAAATCTCGGGAGCCAGCTCCATGATCCTCGAACATGCGCCTACCGGCCGACGCGGATATTTCGGCAGCTTCACGTTGCAAGGCGTTCAGGCTGGCCAGGTGCTTGCTGCCGCAATCTTCCTGCCATTGGCCTATTTCATGTCGGATGAAGCATTTAGTAGCTGGGGCTGGCGTATCCCGTTCCTTCTGAGCGCCGTGGTGCTGATCGCTGGTTTCATCATTCGTCGTGAAGTAGAAGAACCACCTGCGTTCGTCGCCGAAACGACGAAGACGGCCATACCCCGTTCGCCTGTGCTTGAAGCGTTTAAGTACAGCTGGCGTGGCATGCTTGTGGTGGTGGGTGTTTCCCTCATGAATGTCATTCCGGTGATCACCACCGTGTTCGGGGCGGCTTACGCGGTGCAGCCCGCTTACGGTATTGGCTTCAACAAAAGCGTTTACCTTTGGATTCCCGTCGTCGGCAATATCGTAGCCGTCCTGCTTATTCCCTTCGTAGGAAACCTGTCCGACCGCATCGGGCGTCGTCCATTGATCATGGGAAGCGCAGTGGGGAGCGGGCTGATGTCTTTCCTGTACCTGTATGCAATAAGCATCCACAGTTTGCCGCTCGCCTTCGGTACGTCGATAGTGATGTGGGGCATGATCTATCAGGGTTACAACGCGGTATTCCCATCGTTTTTTCCTGAGCAATTCGAGACCCGTTACCGCGTATCTGCCATGGCGATTGCGCAAAATACCGGCCTCTTCATCACCGCGATGTTGCCGGCACTTTTCGCCTTGGTCGCGGGCCCTGGTACCGACAACATTCCTTTGATAGTCGGTTGTATTACGTGCGTCTGCACGCTACTGGCAGGTATCGCTGCGTGGAGCGCCCCGGAGACCTCACGGATTCCGATGGTGAATCTTGGAAGACGCGGTGCCTTGCCAACGGCTGAAGCCGAATACCGCGAGTCCAGGCTGGATGCTATTCGTACGTCCGGCTAACTCACATTCTTGAACCCGACGCCAAAGGCGATGCTGTCCACCTAATTTGGGTGGACTTAGCCAATTTGAAGCCGGCAAGCCTATGCATTTGGAAATGCGCGGCATGGCCGATGCCAATCGCTCGTGCAGCGTATCGTTTATCAGCGAATTTATGCCGGGCGCACGTTACGTGATCAAAGGCGGGATTGCCGACGTCCCGGGCTCGTTGAGCCGCTGTTACATCGACATATTCAATGTCGACTCGGGGGTGCGCGTGCCTACGGCGAAAGAACCGAAAATAGAACGTCCTTGTGCGTTGGATCGGCTGCCGGCGCTGTAGTGTAAAAACGGGATCATATTTAACTGGGGTATGACCCCGTTTTACTCAAAGCCTAGTTGCCCCGCCCTCCCCCAAACGACCACTCATCACCGGCCGTGGTGGTGATCACCACCATCACGTCTTCTGCGTTCAGCCCCGGCGCCCGCCCCAGTTTCTCGACCAGATCACGGTAAAAATGCTGTTTCGTCGTAACACTTCGAGCACGGCCGGCAGTAATCGCGATCAGCACAAAGTCATGGCTACGCGGCCCACCCAGGTAGTGGGGATCGAATATCAGCTCGCCGACCTCATGTTGGTGAATGACCTGGAATCGATCTGTCTTCGGTACTTCGAAGCTCTCGACCAAGGCGTCGTGCAACCCCTGAGACAACGCCTGTAAATACTCGGCCGACTTGCCTCGGTGCAGTGAAATTCGTGCAAACGGCATCAGCGCTTACTCCTCACGTTCTGAAAGGCAAAGCTGTAATTCGCTCAGCACCTTCAGCGCCGAAGCAGCCGTCGGCCAACCTGAATAAAACGCCAGATGGGTGATGACTTCGGCCAGTTCGTCAGCACTCACGCCGTTATCCAGCGCACGTTGCAAATGAAACGGCAGTTGCTCAAGACGGTACATCGCCACCAGCGCTGCCACCGTCACCAAACTGCGTTCACGGGGCTTGAGTTGCGTGCGCGCCCACATGTCGCCGAACAATACGTTGTCGGTCAACTCGGCAAACTTCTGCGGATAGTTGCCCTGGGGCTCTCCCCCAGTGGCCATAGCTGTATTCATGATGTTTTCCCCTCCGATGTCCCGATCTGAAGGATGAAAATTATCAAGTCGCAACCCTTCCGAATATCAGATTTAATAGCTTCGACCATCCGGAATTAGTGGACTATTGAATGCGCCGCCCCACCTTCGACCTTGATGTATTGCGCACCTTCGTCACGGGCGTGGAGTTCAACAGCTTTGCCAAAGCTGCGGATCGTCTCGGCCGGTCGACGTCTGCCGTGAGTGCTCAGTTAAAGAAACTTGAGGAGCAGATAGGCACGCCGGTACTGGCTAAATCCGGTCGCGGCCTGGTCTTGACCCCCACAGGGGAATCACTGCTGAGCCATGCCCGTCGGTTACTGGAGTTGAACGACAGCATTTTCCACAGCGTGCATCAAAGCCAGACCGCCGGGACCTTACGCTTCGGGCTTCAAGAGGACTTTGGGGAACATTTCCTGAGCGATATCCTGCGACGCTTCGTACAGACGTACCCGAGGGTGAGCCTCGAAGTCAGGATCGCCCGTAATGCGGAACTGCTGACGCTGGTCGAAAGTGCAGCCCTGGACCTGGCCCTGACCTGGGACACCGGGCTTATATCGCCCTATGCCACGCGCCTGGGCGAAACACAGATGCACTGGATCGGGCCGCGCGATACGCCATTGCTGACGGCCGCCGATGACTCACCACTGCCCTTGATAATGTTCGACGCGCCTTGCGTACTTCGCAGCGCCGCCACCCAGGCGCTGGACGCCGCGCAAATCCCTTGGCGCATCGCCCTCACCAGCCCCAGCGTGGCGGGAATCTGGGCAGCCGTCGCCGCCGGGCTGGGCGTGACGCTGCGTACCCGCATTGGGTTGCCGAGCCATCTCAGTGTTGTTTCTGGTTTACCCGTCGTGCCGAGTCTTGGTTATGTGCTGCACAGCGGTGGCGGCGAGCCCACTGCGGCGGCCCAGCAATTGGCTGCTTTGATCGAAGCGGGCCTGCGGGAACAGGCGTTTCGTTTTACGGTTGCGACATAATTGAAAATGCGTAATCCATTTGCGTGCTTGAAGGACGTTCTTACACGCCTACCGACGTAGCGGGCGAGCAAGATTACTGAGTTGCTGCCACACAGGTGGGCGCCTGTTTAATCGCGGAAGGTGTGTTGGGTTAGACTGTACTCACTTCATACAATTACGCGAATCTTATGCATCAACTGCCTGAACTCGACGAGGTTACAAAAGCGAAAATTCGCAGGCTGCTGACTGCGGGCATGATTTATCCCGTCATGAACTACACCAAATGGGCTGAGCTGATCAAAGCAATGATTAACACCCCGCAAATGAAGCCAGAGTTCAGATTGCACAGTGTCTTAGCTCCAAGCGATTACTGCACAGATTGGGATCGAGAATGGCATTACCACATCCATCCGGTAGCAGAAATTGAGTGGATCGAACTCAGAGCGGTTTCACTCGATTGGCTACTTTCCACGCTAAGAAAGCACAACCTTCCCTTCTCTCTAGAGGATGGGGTGCCACGCGTTTGGGGTTATACCAGACCTGGCATGCAGCATCTTTGGGATTGAGTTCCTGAGGTTTCGCCCAGGCAGTAAACTTATGCTAGATGACTTTGCCGGACGCATTCAAAATCCTGATAGGTGAGCGATGTTCAAAGAGTATGAGTTGTTTCTGCATTCATTCGACTCAGAAGACTACTGGTCGGATGAAGGCATTGATGTTGCCGGTGCTCAGGTCTCTGAATTCACCGCGTCTGACTGGTACGAACTTGAATCCGCCATTCGCGTGAAGCCTGATGTGTGGCTGGGCCGATGTGCCGAATCGCTCACCGATTGCAATGATGTACACGCGTTGCAGATACTGTTAAGGCTGCTTGAAGCGAAAGAGGAATCGGTGGTCATTCATGCGCTTGAGTCAATCGATGCGCTCTTTTTAACCGGTTACATACGGAACGTGAGCCCTGTCATCACGGCCTTGAACGAAAGGGTTGATGCTTACACTCGGACTCTGGAATTGATGGTGGCTACCTTGATCAGGAAGCTCAAATAACGAACGACGGATGTACTGCCCGGACGGTTACGAAACAGCTACGAAAGGGGAGGTAATACCGCAGCCTACTTGGTCGACCGTGGCGATGCGGCCGGTATGTACCATTGAATAGCAATGGGCAAAGTAACCGTTGTCGGGCCATGCGTGAAAACACGAATGCCCGCTTGTAGCCGATAGCGATCAGCCAACTTGTCTCAATAGGGATCGAGCCCTGCGTCGATGCCAGCCTGCTTAGCCAGCTCGATCAGGTTTTCGACGCAATCTTGCTCAATGATGCAACCCACATAATCGGCGCCGCCTGTATCCACATGCAGAAAGCGCTTCCCGAACCCGGTCAGCCATTGATCGAAATCGATCAGTACTTGCATCAGTGCTGGCGTCTCTTCCAGCGTGTAGGCATAAATCTGGTCAATACCGCTGGCTTCAACCAGTTTCGGTGCCAGGTACTTGAAATCATCGAAGCCGTCCACGTCCACGGCCATGAGAACCATATTATTGAGTAACTGGCCTTTCTCAGCGTCCAAAAGACCACTGACCAACGCGGTGACCGGGTCTTCACCTAGGTTGTAATAGCGCGACACCCTTCTCACGAGACGAGCACGTTCCTTTTCAGGCTGCCGCGCCAACAGAGCCTGGGTGAACGTTCTCAGCTGCGCACCGAATGGATAAAGCTCACGCATAATCGCGGCATCACTCAACCGTGGTTCATCTGGTGGGGGTTGTGTGAAGCGATCGCCGAACAATCGACTGAACAAGCCCATCGCCGTTTATTCTCCTTGGTGGGTGAAGCTTCTGGCGCGAAGCTTACCCCAGCGGCTCGATGACGGCGAATAGGGTCAGGGTTGATATCTACTCAGTCTACGTGTGGCACTAGGCCAGAAGCGGTCATTCGAACTCATGTATGCTTATTTGCTCAACCACATCTGAGAAAGCCCATTGCCCTCCCCTTCAGAATCTCCCAATCATCACTCTGCTTCTTTTGAAGAGGCAGTTGAACAGTTAGCCGAAGATCTGCGAAGAGTAGTCGGCAATCTTGTCCGGGAAGTGCGCAGTGGGTCGGACACACCGTCCTCGGCACAATCTGAAACGCTAGGTTTGCTTGACCGTCATGGCCCCGCGAGCATAAGCGCGCTTGCTGCACATCGCCACGTCAAGCATCAAAGCATGCGGCTGGTTATCGCCCAGTTGGAGCAGCAGCAGCGGGTTACACGAGGTCCTGATCCGAGCGATGCACGAAAGCAGCTTTTTGAGCTGACGCACGCTGGTCGAGCTGCGCTTGAACACAGTCGTCTTCAGCGCAGTGACTGGCTGGCACGCCAGCTTAAGGAAAAAACCACCGCGTCACAGCTGCAAACACTCGAAGCTGCGGTCAGAATCCTGGAGCAATTGATTGCCGCCGCCCCAAACGGTCAATCAACCTGAGCGCAAAGCCGCCAGCACACTCGGCAACGAATTGACGCCCCAGTGCTCGACATATTGGCCGTTGCGGATGCGAACGATGTCGATGATATCAATGGACACTGCACGTCCCGTTGCCTGTATCCCGGCAATCACCCCGCAGTGGCGGCCGGTAATGCGCTTTCGGGTCGTCACCTTGTCGTCTTCAGCAACCTGATCCAGCACCTCGACCTCAAGGTCGGACAAGCCCGGGTGCAGAACATTGTGAAAGGTATGCCATAGACCTTCCCGACCGCCGTCTTGCCCCGCCGCCGCTGAATGGTTTATGAAATCTTGCGCCACGAGCACTTCAAATTCGTGGCGGTCGCAGTTCTCAATAACCTTCTGATTGAAACGACGGACGATAGCTTTGTTCACTGCTGACATAACGCCACCTGATGCTTGAATGCGTAGAATCCCGAATATATACAGTTAGACTGTACATATCCAGAGCATCAGTGAGCGCTGTCCGATGACATCCGCAGGGCATTGATCTATTGCTGCCAGTCGCAGGCTCAAGGTCACGCGCTCGCTGGCGGACCTTGAACAAGCCAACGGAATCAGACGCGAACACTTGGCCGAAGGGCCGCAATATCGGCCGACAATGCCCCAGCCGGTGTCACTCCTTGGTCAGATCAACCAACGGCGTCTGCCGCACCTCAGTCTCCCGCCCATCCTGAATCTCGCTCACCTGCTTCAAGGCCTTATCCACCGCGGCCTTATCCGCTAACAAGCTGTAGCTGATGCGGAACTGCTTGTGTTCCTTGGGCCCAATTGTCGGAACCAGGTTCAGTGGCCGCTGGTAACGGCGGTTGTAGGAAAAACTTGTCCCTGGCTCCAGCCCCGTGACATAGCCCTGGCCTTGGGTATCGGTGTTTTTCCACAGGGAAAACACCGGCAGTGTCTGGGTATTGAAGCCGACCGAAACGCCCAGGCTGCCGGCCTTGTTATGCAACACGGTCAACGTATCGCCCTTGGCATCGGCATACGGCACCACGTTGTACACCGTTTCGTCGTAGTCCTTGGTCGGTGCGCGGTAGGTTTGCCAGTCGGGCAGATCGCCCTTGGCCTTGTCGTTGAACGGCGACACCTGTTTCACCGGCGCGGCGAAACGAGCGCCTTGCTCCAGGAACGGGGTGCTGAAGTTGCTGTGATACAGCGCCTGGTATTCCTTCGGATAGTCGCCATTGTTGGTAAGGGTGTCATTGAGGGCGAACACGACGCTGCCGGGTTCGGTGACCAGTTCGGTCGCGACCGAGAAGTCGACCTTCTTGAACGCCTGCTCTTTCAATTCACCGCGCAGGGTGATGGCGTACGGTGGTTTTTCATCGATATGCAGGGTGACTTTGTTCGCAGGAATGTTGGCGGCCCGACCGTGCAGGGTCAGCAGTTCGCCGTTGTCGACGCTGGGGTGGCCGACCCATTCGTATCAGCAGCGGGCGACCAGTTCATTGAAACCTTCCAACCAACCCAGACCACCACGGCCATTGAGTTCGATGAATGACGGATTGACCACTTCCTTGACCGGAGAATCCCAGCCCATGCGCACACTGCCGACCGAGGCCTGCAAGACGTTCATGCCGCGAGTCGGCACTACCGAGAGTTTCATGGTGCCGTTATCGATATCGACGATGCTGACGCCCTCCTGGCGACCGCCGTGCAAGGTACGCAGGCTAACGCTGAAGGGCTTGTCGGTTTTTACTCCAAGTTGCTGGCTGTTGATCTGCCAGCTCTGGGCGGCTTTGTCGGTGTCGAGCAGAACGTAATCCCAGGCCATGGCGTGGGAGGCAGCGGACAGTGCGCTGAGGGCAACGAAGAGTTTGAGCGGGGTCATGGTGACAGCCTTTCTTGGAGTTGTGCCATTTTTATAAACTTGATGAAACGTTTCAGCAAGCTAAAAATGGACTCAGCGCCGACGAGGTAGGCAACGTGCAGTGAGCGTAAGGCAAAAACGATAATGTCGCTGATAGCCGCTTGCTG